>WBUO01000336.1 GCA_008933675.1 Dechloromonas sp. | reverse complement strand
GGGCAGGACGATGGCGACAAATGTCGAGGCGGAAAAAGGGCCGGCGCGAGAAAGTGTCCGATCTTCCGTGTAAGTGAAGAACCGTGGATCTTATGACCCTGAGGGGGATCCACGATGACGACAGAGAAGAAGACGATCCGTCCTGAACTGCTGGACGAGTTGCTGTCAGAATACAAGCAACCCGCTGATTTGCTTGGGGAAGCAGGTCTTTTCAAGCAACTGAAGAAGGCATTGCTGGAGCGGGCGCTGGGGCGCCGGGCTGACCGAAAACCTTGGCTATGAACGAGGAGATCCGGCTAGCCCGGATATCTCACAGATGAGAGGTGCATCGGGGCTCTGAATCTGGGAAAATACTTCTGCAACAAAGACTTAACCCGCAGCAGAGGAGTTCCCCGATGCCGACAGAGTGTAACGCCGATCTGTTTTGTTTTGCACCCCTGGAAAAGCGTTCGGTGGTGGCGAGCTTCGACGGCGGCGCGGTGACGTCGGATGCCGGTGCACTGCTGCTTGGAGCGACCGACCGGGCGGTCAGGCTGGTGGAGCGCTTCGCCGGTTGTTTCCGGGATGGCCGGCGACGTGAACTTGTGGAGCACGAGGTCAAGACGCTGGTGGGCCAGCGGGTGTTCGGGCTGGCGCTGGGCTACGATGACCTGAACGACCATGACCAACTCCGTCATGATCCGATGATGCACATCCTCGCCGGCAAGCTGGAAGCGCGCCGGCGCGACTGTGCGCCGATCGCCGGCAAGAGCACGCTCAACCGGCTGGAACTGAGCCGGCCGGATACGACGCGCTACCACAAGATCAGCCACGATCCGGCGGCCATCGAAGCACTGTTCGTGACCTTCTTCGTCGAAGCCCATCGGCGGCCGCCCCGGCAGATCGTTCTCGATCTCGATGCCACCGACGATCCGCTGCACGGCCACTAGGAAGGGCGTTTCTTCCACGGCTATTACGACTGCTACTGCTACCTGCCGCTCTACATCTTCTGCGGCCGCCATCTGCTGGCGGCGACGCTGCGGCGCTCCAACATCGATGCCGCGGCCGGCGCGGCCGAGGAGGTTGCCCGCATCGTCGCGCAGCTGCGGGCAAGGTGGCCCCGCGTGCGCATCCTGCTGCGCGCCGATTCCGGCTTCGCCCGCGAAAGCCTGATGGCCTGGTGCGAAGCCAATCGGGTCGACTACCTGTTCGGCCTTGCCAGGAACAAGCGCCTGACCGCCGAGATCGACGCCGAGCTATAGCGCGACAATCTGGATGATGATCGCGCGACAATCAGGATGAGAAGTGATTGTCGCGGCGCTTTGAGGATGAATGCTCAGAGTTGATCAGGCAAGGCCTGATCCTGGGGTTGATTGTCGCGGCTATCGATGCTGCGTGAAGTTTTGGCTGTCGCGTATGTGGGTGGCCTTCCGGCCTTTACCTGGCGCTGGATTGCAGCCCTTCGTCGGAAGCTTTCGACGTTCATCTCGAAGATCGAGGCGTGATGGACGAGCCGGTCGACGGCGGCGAGGGTCATTGCGGGGTCCGGGAAGACCTTGTTCCATTCGCCGAAGGGCTGGTTGGCGGTGATGAGGGTGGATCGCCGCTCGTAGCGGGCGCTGATGAGCTCGAAGAGAACCGATGTCTCGGCCTGGTCCTTGGCGACGTAGGCGAGGTCGTCGAGGATGAGCAGGTGGTATTTGTCGAGCTTGGCGATGGCTGCCTCGAGGGCGAGGTCCCGCCGCGCGGCCTGGAGCTTCTGGACGAGGTCCGAGGTTCGGCAGAAGAGGACGCGCCAGCCGTTCTCGACGAGGGCGAGGCCGATGGCTGCGGCGATGTGAGTTTTTCCGCCGCCCGGCGGTCCGAAGAAGATCAGGTTTGCTCCCTTCTCGATCCATCCGTCACCGGCGCAGATGGCCGTGACCTGTGCCTTGGAGATCATCGGCACGGCATCGAAGTCGAAGCTGTCGATGGTCTTTCCAGGCGGTAGCCTGGCTTCTTCCAGGTGACGTTCGATCCGTCGGCGGTCCCGTTCGGCGATCTCGTGTTCGGCGAGGGCTGCGAGGAAGCGGGCGGCGGGCCATCCCTCCTTGTCAGCACGAGCAGCGAAGTCGGGCCAGATCGCCCTGATGGCGGGCAACCGGAGTTCGGTGAGCAACAGGGTCAGCCGCTGGGTGTCGATTGCATTCGGGTTGCGGTTCATGCGGCACCTCCTGACAGCAGCAGGTCGTAGGCGCTGAGGGGGACGAGGTCGACGGCGATGGCGGGCAGCGATGCCGGATCGGGATTGAACCGCCGCCGCAGGGCATCGAGGTCGGGCAGTCTGCCCTCGTCGAGATCGGTATCGATGCAGTCGGCGAGTTCGGCCTCGCAAGCCCGCTCATGGGCGATGGCGAGCAGTTCGACGGTGAGTTTGCAGGCGGCACGGGGCGGGCCGGCGGCGACGAGGGCGTCGAAGGCACGCCGGTAGGCGGGCCTGGGGAAGAGCTGGTCGCGATAGACCAGGCCGAGGAGGGCCATGGGTTTGCGGCGCAGGCTGTGGATGACGTGGCGATAGTCGACGACATGGCCGTGGGCGCCGGATGGGGCGGCCCGGCCGCGCGGCAGGGTCATCAGGAAGGATCCGCCGATGAAGAGGTCGAGACGGTCGTCGTGCAGGCGGACGCGGAGGCGGTGCCCAATCAGGCGCGAGGGGACGGAGTAGAAGACCTTGCGCAGGGTGAAGCCGCCGCTGGAGGTGACGGCGACGATGATGTCTTCCCAATCGGCGCTGCGGCGGTCTGGGAGCGGCCGCAGCACGACGCGCTCGGCGTCGATGCGGGCGGCGTTGCGCCGGTTGATACGGCTGACGACCTCATCGATAAAACGCCGATAGGCAGGGAGGTCGGCGAAGTCGGCATCGTTCCGCAGCAGCAGGGCATCGCGGATCGCGGCCTTGAGGTGGCCGTGGGCACTCTCGATGCCACCGTTCTCATGGGCGACGCCGCGGTTGTTGCGGCTGGGCGTCATGCCGTAGTCGCGGCAGAGCTCGTCGTAGCGCCGGGTGAGGTCGCCCCGGGCCTCGCGGCCAAGATTGCGGAACGCCGCCGACAGGCTGTCGCTGCGATGCTCGGCGGGCGCGCCGCCGATGGCCCAGAGGGCATTCTGCAGTCCTTCGGCGAGAGCGACGTAGCTTTCGCCGCCGAGGACGACATGGGCATGCTCGAAGCCGGACCAGATCAGGCGGAAGTGGTAGAGGCGGTGATCGAGGGGCAGGCCGCCGATCCGCACGCCGAGATTGGCCATCTCGGTGAAGTCGGAGAGCCCAAGCCGGCCCGGCTCATGGGTTTGCCGGAAGATCACCTCGCGCTCTGGGCCGTTGAGGGCGCGCCAGGCCTGGATCCGGCGCTCGATCGTACGGCGGATGCCAGGCGGGAGGTCCGGATGCCGTCTCCGCATCTCCTCGAACACCGCAATCGGCCGGATCTTCGGTGCCGACTGCAGAAGTGGCACGATCTCGCTCTCGAAGATGGCGGCAATCGGGTCGGGACGCCGGCGCTCGCGCGGGCGGTCTTGTTCTGACGGCAGGACCGTCGCCTTGGCGAGCCGGTAGCCGGTTGCCGGACTGAACCCGGCCTTCGCGGCGGCCACCGTGACGGTGGCCGATTGGCGGTTCTTCATGAAAAGCCTCATCTGATGATCGGTGACGTGGCGGCCCGGCACGCAGCGGCTTCCTCCGAGAAACGAAGAAACCACCACGCTACCGTCCGGCCTCGACCATCAGCGACGCTGCTGTTCGGCGCCGTCGTCGGGGTCGCTTCCGGCTACGGGCTACGCCCTCTGCCGAAACCGACCCCGACGACTCTCATCCTGTTTGTCGCGCTGTTCTCATCCTGTTTGTCGCTGAGCAGAACCGTCCGTGGCGTCGCTCCTGATCCATCGGCTCGCCTCCGCGCCAGCCCGATTCCTCAGCCGCGCCAGCAGCTTGGCCGGAGTGCGAACCTCCCGGGGTTTTCGGGCGCGCTTGGGGTTCGCGCCGGGGGTGGCGAACCCTGCTCGACGCGATAGTTTTCAGCTTGGTAAATCCCAAAATATGAGATATTGTTTACATATTGAACAATTCATGGCGATCGGGTTACAAAACATCCGTCAAGCCGGACCGACCGGTCCGGCACGCGCAGAGGAGG
>WBUO01000335.1 GCA_008933675.1 Dechloromonas sp. | reverse complement strand
GATCCGCACGACATCCTGCGCCTGCAGGGCGTCGAGGCGCTGGCCCGCTACATTACCGACGAAGTGCAGGACGTCTATCGTCTGCAGGGCGTGAAGATCAACGACAAGCACATTGAGGTGATCGTCCGCCAGATGCTGCGTCGGGTGACCATCGTCGAGCCGGGCGACACCAAGTTCATCAAGTCGGAACAGGTCGAACGGGCCGAACTGCTGGCCGAAAACGATCGCGTGATCGCCGAAGGCAAGCTGCCGGCCACCTTCGAGCACATGTTGCTCGGTATCACCAAGGCCTCGCTGTCGACCGACTCGTTCATTTCCGCCGCGTCCTTCCAGGAAACCACCCGCGTGCTCACCGAGGCTGCCATCATGGGCAAGCGCGACGAGCTGCGTGGTCTCAAGGAAAACGTCATCGTCGGCCGTCTCATTCCGGCCGGTACCGGTCTGGCCTACCACCGCAGCCGCAAGGCCCAGGCGGCAGGCGAGGACCAGGCCGCCGAACGGACCCTCGAGCCGGCTGTCGCGGAAAACGCAACGCAGGAAGTCGATCAGGGGCTGTAAGCACTACGCAACCCCCGTGTCTCGTTGACATGGGGGTTGATCAACCATAGAATCTATGGTCTTTGTCGGCGGAGGCTAATCATTGTCTCCGCTTTGGATAACAAAATTGCCGTCGTGCACCGTCTTCGGGTGCCCGGTCGTTGAAGGAAGTTCGATATGCCGACTATCAACCAGCTCGTGCGCAAGCCGCGCGTTGCCGAGGTCACCAAGAGCAAGGTGCCTGCTCTCGAAAAGTGCCCGCAGAAGCGGGGCGTCTGCACCCGCGTTTACACCACCACCCCGAAGAAGCCGAACTCCGCTCTCCGTAAGGTTTGCAAGGTTCGTCTGACGAATGGCTTCGAAGTCATTTCCTATATCGGTGGTGAGGGTCACAACCTGCAGGAGCACTCCGTGGTCCTGATTCGCGGTGGTCGTGTCAAGGATTTGCCCGGTGTGCGTTACCACACCGTGCGTGGCTCCCTGGATACCCAGGGTGTCAAGGATCGTAAGCAGTCCCGTTCCAAGTACGGGGCCAAGCGTCCGAAGGCTGCCTAATTCCATTGGTGGCTTGAGTAAGTGGCCGTCCCCTTGGGCGGTCGGGAGAGGCCGGGAGGGCGTTGCCCTAGCCCGGCTTTTCAACTGAATCGTGTTTAATAGAGGTCAATATGCCCCGTCGTCGTGAAGTACCCAAGCGCGACATTCTGCCGGATCCGAAGTTCGGCAATGTCGAAGTTTCCAAGTTCATCAACGCCATCATGCAAAGCGGCAAGAAGTCGGTCGCCGAGCGCATTGTCTATGGTGCCTTCGAGATCATCTCCAGCAAGTCCGGCAAGGACCCGCTGGAAGTGTTCAGCTCCGCCATGGGCAATGTCCGCCCGATGGTCGAAGTGAAGTCGCGTCGCGTCGGTGGTGCCAACTACCAGGTGCCGGTTGAAGTCCGTCCGGCCCGCCGCGCAGCCTTGGCCATGCGCTGGCTGCGTGAGTCCGCGCGCAAGCGTTCGGAAAAGTCCATGGGTCAGCGCCTCGCTGCCGAAATGCTGGAAGCGGCCGAAAACCGTGGTGGCGCTGTCAAGAAGCGTGACGAAGTGCACCGCATGGCCGAAGCCAACAAGGCCTTCGCCCACTTCCGCTTCTAATTTACCGAGGGCTACAACGTGGCACGTAAGACTCCTATCGAGCGTTACCGCAACATCGGTATCAGCGCTCACATCGACGCCGGCAAGACCACCACGACCGAGCGCATCCTGTACTACACCGGTGTCAATCACAAGATCGGTGAAGTGCATGATGGCGCTGCTACCATGGACTGGATGGAGCAGGAGCAGGAGCGTGGCATCACGATTACCTCCGCTGCCACCACCTGTTTCTGGAAGGGGATGGAAAACAACTTCCCCGAGCACCGTTTCAACATCATCGACACCCCGGGACACGTCGACTTCACCATCGAAGTCGAGCGCTCGATGCGCGTGCTTGACGGCGCCTGCATGGTCTACTGTGCTGTCGGCGGCGTCCAGCCGCAGTCGGAAACCGTTTGGCGTCAGGCTACCAAGTACAAGGTGCCGCGTCTGGCCTTCGTGAACAAGATGGACCGCTCCGGTGCCAACTTCTTCAAGGTCGTCGATCAGATGAAGACTCGCCTGAAGGCCAGTCCGGTGCCGATCGTCATTCCCATCGGTGCTGAAGATACCTTTACCGGTGTCGTCGACCTGATCAAGATGAAGGCGATCATTTGGGACGAAGCTTCCCAGGGTATGAAGTTCGACTATCGCGATATTCCGGCTGATCTGGTGGAAACCGCTCAGAGCTGGCGCGAACAGATGGTCGAAGCGGCTGCTGAAGCCTCCGAAGACCTGATGAACGAATACCTCGAGAACGGCGAGCTGTCCGAGGAAAAAATCAAGCTGGGTCTGCGCCTGCGTACGCTGGCCTGCGAAATCCAGCCGATGTTGTGCGGTACCGCGTTCAAGAACAAGGGCGTGCAGCGCATGCTGGATGCCGTCATTGAGCTGCTGCCGTCGCCGGTCGATATCCCTCCGGTGGCTGGTGTTGACGAGCGCGAGCAGCCCGCATCACGCAAGGCGGACGATAGCGAGAAGTTCTCGGCGCTGGCATTCAAGCTGATGACGGACCCGTTTGTCGGTCAGCTGACCTTCATCCGCGTCTATTCCGGGGTGCTCAATTCCGGCGCGACGGTGTACAACTCGGTCAAGGGCAAGAAGGAGCGCATCGGTCGTATCCTGCAGATGCACGCCAACAACCGCGAAGAAATCAAGGAAGTTCTGGCTGGCGACATCGCCGCCTGCGTCGGTCTGAAGGAAGTCACCACCGGTGAAACCCTGTGTGACCCCGATGCGCCGATCATCCTCGAGCGCATGGTGTTCCCGGAGCCGGTGATTCACGTTGCCGTCGAGCCGAAGACCAAGGCCGACCAGGAAAAGATGGGTATCGCCTTGGGTCGTCTGGCGGCTGAAGATCCGTCCTTCCGCGTGCGTACCGACGAAGAATCCGGTCAGACCATCATCTCCGGCATGGGCGAACTGCACCTCGACATTATCGTCGACCGCATGCGCCGTGAATTCAACGTTGAGGCCTCGGTCGGCGCCCCGCAGGTGGCCTACCGTGAGTGCATCAAGAAGGCGGTCGAACAGGAAGGCAAGTTCGTCAAGCAGTCCGGCGGTCGCGGCCAGTTCGGTCATGTCTGGCTCAAGATCGAGCCGAACGAAGCTGGCAAGGGCTACGAGTTCGTCGATGCCATCAAGGGCGGCGTGGTCCCGCGTGAATTCATCCCGGCCGTCGACAAGGGCCTGCAGGATGCGGTCACCAGCGGCGTACTCGCCGGCTTCCCGGTGGTCGACGTCAAGTTCACGCTGTTCGATGGTTCTTACCACGACGTCGACTCGAACGAAAACGCATTCCGCATGGCGGCTTCCATGGCTTTCAAGGAAGGCATGAAGAAGGCCAACCCGACGCTGCTCGAGCCGATGATGGCGGTCGAAGTCGAAACTCCGGAAGACTACATGGGTAACGTCATGGGTGACCTGTCGTCCCGTCGTGGCATCGTTCAGGGCATGGAAGATCAGGCCGGCGGCATCAAGGTCGTGCGTGCCGAAGTGCCGCTGTCCGAAATGTTCGGCTACGCCACTTCGCTGCGTTCCCTGTCGCAGGGGCGTGCGACCTACTCGATGGAATTCAAGCACTATACCGAGGCGCCGAAGAACGTCGCCGAGGCTGTCATCAACAAGAAGTAACACGTTATTGGAGAACCGATAATGGCAAAAGAAAAATTTGAGCGGACCAAGCCGCACGTAAACGTTGGCACGATTGGTCACGTTGACCACGGCAAGACCACGCTGACGGCGGCGATCACGACGGTGCTGTCGGCCAAGTTCGGCGGCTCGGCGAAGAAGTACGATGAAATCGACGCGGCGCCGGAAGAAAAGGCGCGCGGCATCACCATCAACACCGCCCACGTCGAATACGAAACCGCCAATCGTCACTACGCCCACGTCGACTGCCCGGGCCACGCCGACTACGTCAAGAACATGATCACCGGTGCTGCCCAGATGGACGGCGCGATCCTGGTCTGTTCCGCCGCTGACGGCCCGATGCCGCAGACCCGCGAGCACATCCTGCTGGCTCGCCAGGTCGGTG
>WBUO01000024.1 GCA_008933675.1 Dechloromonas sp. | reverse complement strand
CTGCTGAGTGGGTGTTTCCGGTTCGCTGGCCGCTTGTTTGGCGCTGGCGTCGAAGAGGTTGAGCTGGTCGGTCATGATCGGGGCAAAAAAACGGGCAGGCGCGATGTTACTTGAAGTCGGCGGCAGGGGGCTCGCCCAATCGTTCTGCCAGGAAATCGACGAAGACGCGCAGTTTCGGCGGCAGCAGCGGCTGTGGCAGCCAGATCGCCCAGGCGGTCTGGCCGAAAGGACCGACTGGCGTCCATTCGGGCAGCAGCGGCAGCAGCCTGCCGTCGGCGATTTCGCGGTCTACCGCGTAGTTCCAGACCAGGCCTATGCCGAGACCGGCGAGCAGCAGATCACGTACCACCTCGCTGTTATTGACCACGATGTTGCTGCGGACCCGCACGCGGCTCTCTTCGCCGGCGCGCTGGAAACGCCATTCGTTGCCAAATTCGCGCAGGCCGTAATGCAGGCAGTTGTGACTGGCGAGGTCGGCCGGCGTCCTGATTTCCCGACCCTGCAGGTAGGTGGCTGAGGAGCATAGCCGGTAGTGCACCGGCATCAAGGCTTTGGCGACTACCTGTTCTGGTGGCGAAGGGGTCAGGCGCAGGGCCAGGTCGTAGCCTTCCTCGACCAGGTCGACCATGCGGTCGAGCAGCGTCAGTTGCACCTCGATCTCCGGATGGCGGGCGAGGAACTCGGGTAGTAACGGCGCCAGACACAGTTTGCCGAAGGTTACCGAAGCGGTAACGCGCAAGGTGCCACGTGGTGCTTCGATCAGACCGGCGGCCAGCTGCCTTGCCCGGTCGAGCAGGGCGACGCCCCGAGCCGCTTCTGCGTGCAGCAGGCGGCCGGCCTCGGTCAGCGACATGGCACGTGTCGTCCGTTGCAGCAGGCGCAGGCCGAGATGCTTTTCCAGTCTGTTAATGCGTTTGCTGACTGCCGATTTGGTCAGGCCAAGCGTGCGTGCTGCCGCCGAGAAGCCACGTGTATCGACGACGCGGACGAAGACTGCGAGATCACTGAGGGTATCCAGGGTTTCTGCTTTGATTGTTTCCATCGCGACACGAATAGTTGTTTGGTTGGTGGATTGTAGCTTCCTGGGTGCCATGAAATGATCCGGCCACCATCACAACGGGAGCCAGTCATGCCTCTGATCCAGATTTCCATTGCCGGTCCGGCGCCTAACGCGGGCGTCATTCAGAAACTGCAACATGAAACTACCCGGCTGATGCGCGATGTGCTGGGCAAGGAGGCTGCGTTGACCGTTGTCGGTATCAGTCACCTGCCGGGCGGTGCCGTCTCTGCCGGTGGCGAGCCCGTCTCAGCGGCAGTCTGGATGCAGGGCCTGATCACGGCAGGGACTAACAGCGACATGGAAAAAGCGGCCTTCATTGCGGCTGCCCGAGCGATGCTGGTCGACGCAGTCGGTGCCTCTGCGGCGCCGACCTACGTTGCGCTGCAGGAGCTGCCTGCCACCGATTGGGGCTATGACGGTCGAACCCAGGCTGGCCGGCGCGAGGAGCGTCTCGCCGGCGGTGCCGCATGATGGCCCGCAGCCTGCGCCAGATTACCGGCGTGCCGCCGGTCTTTCTGGCCGGCAAGCCGCTGCCGGCCGCCAGCACGGCATTGCTGTTGATCGACTACCAGCAGGAGTATCGCCAGGGGCCGCTGGCTCTGCCCGACGAAGCCAGAACCACTCCCGTCGCCTGCCGGCTACGGGAGTGGGCGGAGACGGCCGGTTTGCCGGTGATCCACGTTCATCATCTGGCACCGGCCGGTTCGCCCCTATTTGCTACCGGCATGCCGGGCGCCCAGCCGTTGCCGGGTATGGTTCCGGAGCCCGGCCAGACGGTGATCTGCAAGCGCCTGCCATCGGCCTTTGCCGGCACCGGGCTGGCCGGTGTGCTGCAGGAGAGGGCAGTCGATACCTTGTTGCTGGCCGGTTACATGACCCACAACTGTGTCGATGCGACGGCACGTGATGCGTTTCATCGCGGTTACCGGGTCGGTATTGTGGGCGAAGCCAGCGCGACACGTGATCTATGCGCTCCGAACGGTGTCGTGATGCCGGCGGCGCAGCTCCATGCGGCAGTGCTGGCCGGGCTGGGCGACCGCATCGCCGAGATCGTCGATCTGCTGACGCTGCAGGCGATGGTGATCGATTGACGGATGGGGAGGCCGTTGCCGTGGCCTGCCGGAACTTCCGGTTGGCCTGGTGGTCGTTGGATAAGGGTTTTCCACAGCAGCCAGGGCGGCCCGGCTGACTATAATCGCCGCCTTTCCCGGCGGACCTGACGTACGCAGCCCTTCCGCCATTTCCGGAGCGGAACGACATGTCCTCCCCATCAGGCGCGCGCGCGCACTGGTCCAACCGCTGGGCCTTCATCCTGGTAACTGCCGGTTCGGCCATCGGCCTCGGCAATATCTGGAAATTCCCCTACATGACCGGCACCAACGGTGGCAGCGCCTTCGTGCTGATCTATCTGGCGTGCATCATCGGCATCGGCTTGCCATTGCTGATGGCGGAAACGATGCTCGGTCGCCGCGGCCAGAGCAATCCGGTGGATGCCATGCGTAGCGTTGCGGAGGAGGCCGGTGCCGGGCGCTGGTGGCAGGTGATCGGCATTATCGGCATCCTCGGCGCTTCGTTGATCCTCTCCTTCTACAGCGTTGTCGCCGGCTGGATTCTCGATTACACGGTGCTCGCCACGCAGGGCTTTTCGGGTTTGGGCAAGGCGGAACTGGAGAATATCTTCACCGGGCTGCTTGCCGATCCATGGCGCCTTGTCGGCTGGCACTCGGCCTTCATGCTGCTCAACCTGATCGTCGTGATCGGTGGCGTTACCGGGGGTATCGAGCGTGCCAACAAGATTCTGATGCCGGCCCTGTTCGCCATCGTGCTGTTGCTGCTCGGCTACGGTATTGCCGCCGCCGACATGCCGGCAGCCATCCGCTTCATGTTCCATTTCGAACCACAGGCCATATCCGCGCCGGTCATCCTGGCAGCCATGGGCCACGCCTTCTTCACGCTGAGTCTGGGCATGGGAGCCATCATGACCTATGGCTCCTACCTTGAACGTGGCACCTCGATCACCCGTACCTGTCTCTACATCATGCTGGCCGATACCGGCATTGCATTGCTTGCCGGCCTGTCCATCTTCGCCATCGTCTTCGCCCAAGGGCTGGAGCCGGCTGCCGGGCCAGGGCTGATCCTGCAGACGCTGCCGCTGGCCTTTGCGCAGATGCCGCTGGGCAAGCTTGTCGGGGTTCTGTTCTTCGTCCTGGTCTCGTTCGCCGCCTGGACCTCGGCCATTTCGCTGATCGAACCGGCCACTTCCTTTCTCGTTGAACGCTTTGCCATCGGCCGCAAGGCAGCCGTCGCTGCCGTCTGCTTTGTTGCCTGGTTCATCGGTATTGCCGTGGCGCTATCCTTCAACCTGTGGAGCGAAATCAAACTCTTCGGCCTGAATATTTTCGATCTGCTCGACACGCTGACCACCAAAATGCTCATGCCACTGGCCGGACTGCTGATCGCACTATTCGCCGGCTGGGTAATGAAGCGCCCCCATGTCATGGAGGAAATCGGCCTCACCGGCGGAGCATTCCGCTTCTGGCATGGCACCGTGCGCTACGTTTCGCCCGTGGCGATCATGCTGATTTTCCTGAACGTGATCGGCGTGATCGGCTGAGCCGTTACAGGTCGCCAATCATATTGTCGGGATGCTGCAGCCCCCGACTCGCGGCAGAGGCGAAAGGGAGCGCCTGCCCGGGGTTCACGGGCATGGCGGTGCAGCGTCTGCCAAGCAGTCTTCAACCCGGGTTGGCCTGCCGAAGAAAAGTCTTTTCAGCCTGATTACCGGCTATCCCGTTTGTCCGAAGGCCAGTGCCAAAAGAAATGCCCCGCCAAGGCGGGGCATATGTTTGCTGGCTGAATCTGCCGGAAGGCAAGCGCATTGCCTTCCGGGACAAGAGCCTTGCAATCGCTCGGGTTACTTCCGGGTTTCAACCATCATCAGCGGTTCTTCATTCTGTCCGGCACTGGCCTTCGCCTTGCGCGGACGACCCAGGCGAACAGGCGGCTCGACCGGGGCAATCTGAACTGCGCTCGATGAGGTCTGCACCATGACGAGCCCGCTTTCAGCCAACGTCTGTTCCAGATCGGCAGCAGGCACCGAGATGGGAGCCTCGGTCGGCGCCGGAACCGGTGCTTCGACCACAGGCTGAACATCAGCAAGCGGCGTGGCCTCTATGGTTGGCGTTACTTCAGTGATTTCGCTGGCGATGACAGGAATATCGCGGGGGACTTCCGCAGCAATTTCCAGCGCTGCCTGAGGCGGCACGATTTCAGCGGCTGGCGCAACGGGCACTTGCTCAACGGGCTCGCCAGCGACAACCGTGGTAACGGCTTCCGGCTCTGCTTCCTTAACGGATTCCGGTGTTGCCACAAGCGGAGCTTGCGGCTCGACGAGCATTGCCGGGGCCTCACCTTCGACGACCGTGGCTGCAGGTGCTTCGGCAACAGGGGTTGCCGCCGTGTTGTCAGTTTCGCTGCGACGGCCTTCGCCGCGGCCGCGACCACCGCGGCGGCCACGACGACGCGAACCGGATTCCTCGCTGGCCACAGCTTCCTGAGGTTCAGCGGAATTCGGCTGGACCGGCGAGTCGGTGACTTCTAGCGACAGACGGTTCTCGGCTGCTTCCGGAGCGGGACGTTCGGCTTTCTCACGGCGCTCACCACGCGGACGGCGTTCCTTACGTTCGCCGCCTGTCGGCTGGGATGCCTCGTCACGCGGTGCGCGTTCGCCATTACGCTCGTTGCGGTTGCTGCGCTCAGGGCGCTCGCCACGTTCCTCATCGCGGCGGTTACCGTTACGACCGCCGCGACGGCCATCGCCACGGCCTTCTCCTCGGCCTTCGCCGCGTTCGCGCCGCCCGTCGCCACGTCCTTCGCGCGGCTTGCGGGTTGGTTCCGGCGCCGGAGCCGGTTCAACCGCTGCCGGGGCGCTGCGGAACCACGAGGCGATCTTCGCGAACAGTCCACCGGAAGTCGCCGGCTGGGGGGGCGCGGCCGGAGTCTCAACGGCCTTCTCGGCCACCACCGGCGCCGGCTGTTCCGGCGAAATTCCCTTGACTACAGCTTCCTGGCGGGGTTTTGTCGCTTCGTTCTGCGTTGCCTGCTTGATGGATTCCTCAATTGGCGCATCAACCATGCGGTAGGACGGTTCGCGCGAATCGTCGTTGTTCAGGTCGTCGTGGCGCAGACGGGTGATCGTATGGGCCGGCGTTTCCAGATGGATGTTCGGGATCAGCAGGATGGTTACCTTGTGGCGCAACTCGATGGCCTGGATGTCCGGGCGTTTCTCGTTGAGCAGGAAGGTGGCAACATCGACCGGCATCTGCACATGGACGGCGCCGGTGTTTTCCTTCATCGCTTCCTCTTCCAGGATGCGCAGGATGTGCAACGCGGCCGATTCGGTGGAGCGGATGTGACCGGTGCCCGTGCAGCGTGGGCAGGGGATGTAGCTGGTTTCGGCGAGGGCCGGGCGCAGGCGCTGACGCGACAGTTCCATCAGGCCGAAGCGGCTGATCTTGCCCATCTGGACGCGGGCACGGTCGAAACGCAGGCCGTCGCGCAGACGGTTCTCGACCTCGCGCTGGTTCTTGCTGTTCTCCATGTCGATGAAGTCGATGACGATCAGGCCACCCAGGTCGCGCAGGCGCAACTGGCGGGCCAGTTCCTCGGCTGCTTCGAGGTTGGTCTTGAAGGCGGTTTCCTCAATGTCTGAGCCCTTGGTGGCACGTCCCGAGTTCACGTCGACGGCGACCAGCGCCTCGGTATGGTCGATGACGATGGCGCCGCCGGAGGGCAGGTTGACCTGGCGGGCGAAGGCCGTCTCGATCTGGTGTTCGATCTGGAAGCGGGAGAACAGCGGCACGTCGTCACGGTAGCGCTTGACCCGATTGACGTTGCCCGGCATCACCGTTCCCATGAAGGCGCGGGCCTGCTCATAGACTTCGTCGGTGTCGATCAGGATTTCGCCAATATCCGGCTGGAAATAGTCGCGGATGGCGCGGATGACCAGACTGCCTTCCAGATAGATCAGGAAAGCGCCACTCTGCTGCTTGGCGGCGCCTTCGATGGCGCCCCACAGTTGCAGCAGGTAGTTCAGGTCCCACTGCAACTCTTCTGCTTGGCGGCCGATAGCGGCTGTACGGGCGATCAGGCTCATGCCGTTCGGCACTTCCAGTTGATCCATGACCTCGCGTAATTCGGCACGCTCGTCACCGTCCACGCGACGTGAGACGCCGCCACCGCGCGGGTTGTTCGGCATCAGTACCAGATAGCGGCCGGCCAGCGAGACGTAGGTGGTCAGCGCGGCACCTTTGTTGCCGCGTTCGTCCTTGTCGACCTGGACGATCAGTTCCTGGCCTTCCTTGAGCGCCTCGTTGATCTTGGCGCGGCCGGCCTCGACGCCCGGCTGAAAGTACGCACGGGAAACTTCCTTGAAGGGCAGGAAGCCGTGGCGTTCGGCACCGTAGTCGACGAAGCAGGCCTCGAGCGACGGTTCGATGCGGGTGATGACACCCTTGTAGATATTGCTTTTGCGTTGTTCCTTCGCGGCCGATTCAATGTCGAGATCGATCAGTTTCTGACCATCAACAATGGCGACACGGAGTTCCTCGGCCTGTGTCGCATTGAAAAGCATGCGTTTCATTGTTTTTGTGCTCCAGCGCACCTCGGTACGCCGCAACGAAACGCCCTTGCAGGCAGCGACAGTTTCAGTTCTCGGTTTGCGTCATGAAAGGAGGCATAGGCGATGGTGAATGTGCTGATCGATTACTGGCCGCGGGACATTTTCAAACGAAATGCGCGACCCGGGGAATCCTGCAACGGGCAATCCGTGCGTGCTTAAGGCGGGCTAATCCATTAACATCACTACTTTTGGTGAGTGAACTTAACCAGGCGAATTACGTTGGTCTGGCTTGCGCAGGTCGCGCAAGTGAGACTTCGGAGCCTGCCGCACGGCGGTCGCGCGAATGGTGCGAGGGCGGACGGTCTGACGGTTCGGAATCTCTTGCAAACCGAGACGTAAAACGAGGGCAGTATATTAGAAAATGAATGGCGCCGGTAACAATTCAGTCACCCGTCTGGTCATCGGCGAAGAAGAGCAGGGCCAGCGTCTCGATAACTTCCTGATTCGGCGTTTCAAGGGTGTTCCCAAGAGTCACCTGTACCGCATTTTGCGTAGTGGGGAACTGCGGGTAAACAGCGGGCGCGTCGATGCGACTTATCGCCTGTGCGTTGGCGACAGCATTCGCGTTCCGCCGATCCGTGTCGCCGAAAGGGCGCGCGATGAAATTGCCGAGGCGGCGCAGCAGCGGGTGGATCTGCCGATCATCTACGAAGACGACGCCATGCTGGTCATCGACAAGCCGGACGGCATCGCTGTCCATGGCGGGAGCGGGGTCAGCTTCGGCGTGATCGAGGCGCTGCGCCGACAGCGGCCGCAGGCCAAGTTCCTCGAGTTGGCGCACCGGCTTGATCGTGAGACGTCCGGCATCTTGCTGATCGGCAAGAAGCGGGTGGCGCTGACGGCGCTGCACGACATGTTCCGTGAGCACGGGGCGGGGGCGGACAAGCGCTACCTGGTGCTCGTCAAGGGGCGCTGGATGAATGCCACCCAGCACGTCAAGGTGCCGCTTCTCAAGTACTTGACCGAGAGTGGCGAGCGCCGGGTGTCGGTTAATCCGGAGGGCAAGGCGGCGCATACGGTATTCCGCCTGCTTGCTCGCTGGCCGGAGATGAGCCTGCTCGAAGCGCAACTGAAAACCGGGCGGACGCATCAGATTCGCGTGCATCTCGCCCACCTTGGTTTTCCGATTCTCGGCGACGAAAAATATGGGGATTTTGCGCTGAACCGCAAAATCAAGCCGGAGGGTCTCAAGCGCATGGCCCTGCATGCCTGGCGCATGGCCTTTCGTCATCCACTGACGGCAGCGCCCGTCGAATGCATCGCGCCTCTGCCGGACAATATCCGCTCCTGCATTGCCGTTGCCGATGCCCGGGGGGGGCGCGAATTCACCGCCGATAACCTTGCAGAGATACTTGCCCGACAATGAAATATGAACTGATCGTCTTCGACTGGGATGGCACCCTGCTGGATTCCGCGGCCGCCATTGTTCAGGCCATCCAGGCGGCTTGCCGGGATCTCGATCTGCCGGTGCCGGACGATGCCCGGGCGCGTCACGTGATCGGCCTTGGGCTGGCAGATGCCATGCGCCATGCGGTGCCTGATCTGGCGCCGGAAAACTATCAGGCGATGGTCGAGCGCTATCGTTTCCACTATCTGTCCGGTGATCATGAGCTGACCCTGTTTGCCGGTGTGCCCGACATGCTGGCTCGTCTGCAGGCTGCCGGCCATATGCTGGCCATCGCCACGGGCAAGAGTCGCCTGGGGCTGGAGCGCGCCCTGGATCACTCCGGGCTGCGTCCTTATTTCATGGCCTCACGCTGTGCCGACGAGTGTCATTCGAAGCCGCATCCGCAGATGCTGGAAGAGTTGATGGCGGAATTCGGCGTTGCCGCCGTGGCCACGGTCATGATTGGTGACACCTCGCATGACCTGCTGATGGCGCGCAACGCTGGTGTCGATGCGCTGGCCGTCACCTATGGTGCCCACCCGCATGACCATCTGCTCGAACATGCGCCCTTGGCCGCGCTGGGCAGTATTGCGGAACTTGACCAGTGGTTGAAGACCTGCGCCTGATCTGCCCCGGCAGCGAGGTGCTCGAGGCCGGTCGGGGGTTTCGTTTCTCGGTCAGCCTGCGAGGCCGCACGGTGCCGGCCTTCGTCATTCGCTATCGCGGCATCGTTCACGGCTATCTCAACGAGTGCGGTCACGTGCCTGCCGAGCTCGATTGGCAGCCTGGCGAGTTCTTCGACAGTTCCAAGCTATACTTGATCTGTTCGATTCATGGCGCGCTTTATGCTCCCGAATCGGGCAGATGTCTCGGCGGACGCTGTCAGGGCAGAGGGCTGAAACCCTTGGTGGTTCGCGAGATCGAAGGCAACATCTATCTGGATCGGCAACACGGCTATGGATAATCCCCAATCATCGAATCATCCTCCCGGCTGGGAGCGTCAGACGCTGGAGAAGCTGGCATTTGCCACGCTGCAGGAACAGCGGGCGCGTCGGCGTTGGGGAATCTTCTTCAAGTTGCTCGGCTTTGCCTATCTGGCATTTGTTCTGGTTGCCGTGGTCGATTGGGGGAGTGATGTTGCGCAGCAGGAGCGCCATACGGCATTGGTCAACCTGAGCGGTGTCATTCAGGCCAAAGGCGAGGCCAACGGCGAGAAACTTGTTGCTGCCCTCAATAGCGCCTTCGAGGCGAAGCACGCCGCTGGCGTCATCCTGCGTATCAATAGCCCGGGCGGCAGTCCGGTTCAGGCGGGGATCGTCTACGACGAAATCCGGCGCCTGCGCGGCAAGTATCCGGACAAGCCGCTCTACGCAGTCGTCGAGGATATCTGCGCCTCCGGCGGCTACTATGTGGCGGCGGCAGCGGACAAGATCTATGTCGACAAGGCCAGTATCGTCGGTTCCATCGGCGTGTTGATGGATGGTTTCGGCTTCACCGGTGCAATGGACAAGCTGGGGGTTGAGCGGCGCTTGCTGACTGCCGGCGACAGCAAGGGTTTTCTCGATCCGTTCTCGCCGCAGGCGCCGCAGCACAGGGAGCATGCCCAGTTGCTGCTCAACGACATCCATCAGCAGTTCATCGATGTCGTCAAGGCGGGGCGCGGCGATCGCCTGAAAGAGGCGCCGGATACCTTCTCCGGTCTGATGTGGACGGGCCGGCAGAGCATCGAGCGCGGCTTGGCGGATGATTTCGGCAACGTCGATTCTGTGGCGCGGGATGTGATCCAGGCCGAGAAGGTCCTTGACTATTCGGTCAAGGACAATATCGCCGAACGCTTTGCCAAGCGCTTGGGCGCCAACACGTTTTCCGGTTTCTGGAATGCCTTCGTCGAGTCGGCCGGAGATCTGCGCTTGCAGTAGAACTCAGGCCAGCAAGAGAAAGACGGTCGGACGCCGCTCGAGATCGGGTGGCGTTCTCTTCTTCCACTCGCCGATGGTGCGTGTAAGAACCGACTCGCCGGGCAACGTCAGGTCGGTTGCAACACAGAGGCGAGTCGCCGGCTGGCAAGTCAGGAGGATGGCATCGAACATCGCCCGGTTGCGATAGGGTGTCTCGATGAACAATTGCGTTTGCTGGCGCTTGCGTGACTCTGCCTCGAGCTCGCTCAGCGCTTTGCGGCGCTCGCCTTCCTTGGTCGGCAGGTAGCCTTGGAAGGCGAAGCGCTGACCGTTCAGGCCGGAAGCCATCAGTGCCAATAGCAGTGACGATGGCCCGATCAGCGGTACCACCCGGATATTCTTGCATTGGGCCAGTGCGACCAGGTTGGCTCCGGGGTCGGCCACCGCCGGGCAGCCTGCTTCGGAGAGCAGGCCGACATCGTGCCCGGCGAGCAATGGCGCGAGAAGTTGCTCGAGTTCGCTGTCCCGGGTGTGCTCGTTTAATTCTGCGAGCGACAATTCTTGTAGCGGCCGTTCGGTGCCGGCGGCTTTGAGGAAGGCGCGGGCGCTCTTGGCTTGTTCGACGACAAAATGGGTCAAGGGCCGGATCGTCGCCAGTACCGCCGGATGCAGCGATTCGGCGGGGTGGGCGGGGCCCAGTGGGACCGGAATCAGGTAGAGCGTGCCGCTCATTACAGGATCGCGACGCCTTGCTGGCGCAGCATGTCGCACAGGGCGATCAGCGGTAGGCCGACCAGGGCGTTCGGGTCGTCGCCACGCATGCTCTGCAGCAAGGCGATGCCCAGTCCCTCGGATTTCGCCGCGCCGGCGCAGTTGTAGGCCGGTTCGCGGTGCAGGTAGTTCGCGATCTCGGTATCGCTTAGGTGTCGGAAGGTGACCAGGGTCGGAATGCCGCGAACGTCGGCATGGCGGGTGCGGGCATTGTATAGACAGAGTCCGGTGTAGAAGTTGACCGTCTTGCCGGACAGGGCGCGCAGTTGGGCGACGGCGCGTTCGTGGCTGCCCGGCTTGCCATAGATGACGCCATCGACGGTGGCTACCTGATCGCTGCCGATGATCAGGGCCTCCGGATACTCATCGGCGACGGCGCGGGCCTTGGCTTCCGAGAGGCGCAAGGCGAGTGCTTCCGGGGTTTCGCCGGGCAGTGGGCTTTCGTCCGTCCGCGGGTTGGCGACGGCGAACGGCAAGCCAAGACGGGTGAGCAATTCGCGGCGATATGGCGACGTGGAGGCAAGTACGAGTGGGGGCATGGTGAAAATGTCTTCGCGACAAGGCCTTGCATGAAAGTCTTGAAGCGGCACTTTGTTTTGACTTGGAAAGCCAAAAATAATATCATTGCTCGTTTAAGTCGCAACAGATTCGGATTGAAAAGGATCAACGATGCCTTCGCCTTTGCCCGCGATTCGCGCGTTCTGAAAGGAACGTTGGCGATTGCGGACCTCGAGCGCCTGCACGATTTGCTGGCCGATGTGACTGGGGAAGTTTCCTGGAGCATTCAGGGGTTCAAAGGTGAGCGGGGAGAGCCCTTGCTGCGGCTGACGGTTGGCGGATCGATTTCGCTTGCCTGTCAGCGTTGCCTGGAGGCGATCGCGTTTGATCTGGAAGTCGATAGTCTGCTGGAGGTCGTTCCGGCGGGAGTCGATTTGTCGCAAGACGAACTGGAGGACGACACCCGGGATTTCCTGCCGGTGGAACGTGAACTGGATGTGGCCGAATTGGTGGAGGATGAGATTCTCCTGGCCCTGCCGGTGGCGCCGCGGCACGAAAAATGTGGTTTGCCGGGGACTGCCGATGCTGGTGAGCGGGTTAACCCGTTCGCAGCGCTGGCGGGCCTCAAAGGCAAGCCGAACTGATTTTTTTGGAGTAACACAACATGGCCGTTCAACAGAACAAGAAGTCCCCGTCCAAGCGTGGCATGCATCGCGCTCACGATTTCCTGACCGCTCCCCCGCTGGCCGTCGAGCCGACCACGGGCGAGACCCACCTGCGTCACCACATCTCCCCGACCGGTTTCTACCGCGGCAAGAAGGTCCTCAAGGGCAAGGGCGAGTAATCGTTCAATCTAAGGGCAGGCGGTTCCCCGTGAATCGCCTGCCTTTTCTTTTGCCATGACAACCCGCATTGCCATTGATTGCATGGGGGGTGACCACGGTCCGTCGGTGACGGTGCCGGCGGCTATCCGTTTTCTTGCAAAGCATCCGGCGGCCCATCTCGTCCTGGTCGGTCAGGAAGATGTCCTGCGCCCACTCGTTGGCGATCATGCCGAGGGGGCGCGGTTGCGCATCGTCCACGCCAGCGAAGTCGTCGGCATGGACGAGTCGCCGGCGCTTGCCTTGCGCAACAAGAAGGATTCGTCGATGCGCGTCGCCATCAACCTGGTCAAGGCCGGGGAGGCGGATGCCTGCGTGTCGGCTGGCAATACCGGGGCGCTGATGGCGATCTCGCGCTTTGTGCTGAAAATGCTGCCTGGTATCGACCGGCCGGCGATCTGCGCACCGCTGCCGACCGCCAGGGGGCATACCCACATGCTCGACCTCGGTGCCAACGTCGACTGCGGACCAGAGCACTTGCTCCAGTTCGGCATCATGGGGGCCATGCTGGTCGAAGCCATGGAGCACAAGGAGCGGCCGACGGTCGGCATCCTCAATATCGGCGAGGAAGAAATCAAGGGCAACGAGGTGGTCAAGGCGGCCGCCGAGTTGTTGCGAGTTTCCGGTCTCAATTTCATTGGCAATGTCGAGGGCGACGGCATCTACAAGGGCGAGGCAGATGTCATCGTTTGCGATGGCTTTGTCGGCAATGTGGCGCTGAAGACCTCAGAGGGTTTGGCGCAGATGCTGGCTTCGGCGCTGAAGAGCGAATTCAAGCGCAACTGGCTGACCAAGGTGGCCGCGCTGATCGCCATTTCGGTCCTGAACAATTTCAAGAAGCGCTTCGACCATCGCCGCTACAACGGGGCGATCCTGCTTGGGCTCAAGGGGATTTCCGTCAAGAGCCATGGCTCGGCCGATGAACTGGCATTCGGCACGGCCATTTCGCGCGCCTACGACGCGGCGGAGAATCGTGCCCTCGAACGCATTTCGGCGCGCATGGCGCAATTGACCGCGGCGCAGGCCGTGGCTGTGGAGAGTGTCTGAATGTATGCACGCGTGATCGGTACCGGCAGCTATCTGCCGGGCAGTCCCGTCAGCAACGACGATCTGGCGGCGCGGGGCATCGATACCAACGACGAGTGGATCGTTACCCGGACCGGAATTCGTAACCGTTATCTGGCCGAACCCGGAACCACCTCGAGCGAGCTCGGCTTGATCGCCGCGCAGCGGGCGCTGGAAATGGCCGGCATTGCTGCCGGCGAACTCGATCTGATCATCGTCGCCACCTCGACGCCGGATTTCATTTTTCCGAGTACCGCCTGCCTGATCCAGGGGCGACTGGGCAACAAGGGAGCGGCGGCGTTCGATGTGCAGGCCGTGTGCAGCGGTTTCACCTACGCACTTGGGATCGCCGAGAAGTTCATCGCTTCCGGCAGTCACAAGAAGGCGCTGGTCATTGGCGCCGAGGTGTTCTCCCGCATCCTTGACTGGAACGATCGCGGCACCTGTGTGCTGTTCGGCGACGGAGCCGGTGCTGTAGTCCTCGAAGCCGCCGAGCGGCCCGGCATTTTGGCCACGGCCATGCATGCCGATGGCAGTCAGAATGGCATCCTCAATGTGCCGGGGCAGGTCTGCGGCGGTCAGGTGACCGGCGATCCCTTCCTGCGCATGGATGGCCAGGCCGTGTTCAAGTTTGCCGTGCGCGTGCTGGCCGAGATTGCCGAGGAAGTGTGCGCCAAGGCCGGCATCCAGACCGCCGAGGTCGATTGGCTGATTCCGCATCAGGCCAACATCCGCATCATCGAGGCGACCGGCAAGAAACTCGGCGTCGACCGCGAGCGGGTAATCGTTACCGTCGACCGTCACGGCAATACCTCGGCCGCCTCGGTGCCGCTGGCCCTCGACGAGGCGGTACGCGACGGACGCATCCAGCGCGGCCACAAGGTGCTGCTCGAAGGCGTCGGCGGCGGCTTCACCTGGGGCGCAGCCCTGCTCGAATTCTGATAACAGGAGACTGACCGATGTCTTTTGCTTTCGTATTTCCCGGCCAGGGCTCGCAGAGCGTTGGCATGATGGCTGCCTATGGCGATGCCGCCGTGGTGCGCGCCACCTTTGATGAAGCGTCCGCCGCACTTGGCGACGATCTGTGGACGATGGTCGCTGAAGGTCCGGCCGAGCTACTGACGCAGACGGTCAATACCCAGCCGGTCATGCTGACCGCTGGCATCGCCGCCTGGCGGTTGTGGTGCGAGAAGGGCGGGCGGAAGCCGGCCGTTGTCGCCGGCCACAGCCTGGGCGAATATTCGGCGCTGGTTGCCGCCGGCGTCATCGACCTCAAGGATGCCGTGCCGCTGGTCCGCCTGCGCGCCGCTGCCATGCAGGAAGCGGTGCCGCTTGGCACCGGCGCCATGGCCGCCGTGCTCGGCCTCGACAACGCCGGCATAGCCGCCGCCTGTGCCGAAGCGGCGCAGGGCGAGATCGTCGAGCCGGTCAATTTCAACGCCAACGGCCAGACCGTGATCGCCGGCCACAAGGCGGCCGTCGAGCGCGCCATGGAAGCGTGCAAGGCGCGCGGTGCCAAGATGGCCAAGGCCTTGCCGGTTTCCGCGCCATTCCATTCTTCGCTGATTCGCCCGGCGGCCGACAAGCTGGCCGCTCGCCTGGCCGAACTGACACTGAAGGTTCCGGCGATTCCGGTGATCAACAACGTCGATGTGGCGATCGAGAACGAGCCGGCCCGCATCAAGGATGCACTGGTCCGCCAGGCCTACAACCCGGTACGCTGGGTCGAGACGATTCAGAAAATGGCAGCCATCGGTGTGACGACGGTGGCGGAATGCGGTCCGGGCAAGGTGCTGGCCGGGTTGACCAAGCGTTGCGCCGATGGTGTGGCCGGTGTGGCGCTGGCCGATGCCGCTTCCATCGACGCCAACCTCGGTCTGGAGTGATCGGCATGCTGAACGACAAGATTGCACTCGTTACCGGCGCCACACGCGGCATCGGTCGTGCCATTGCCCTGGAACTCGGCCGGCTCGGCGCCACCGTGATCGGCACTGCGACCAGCGACGACGGGGCCGGGAAAATCTCCACCTACCTCGCGGAGGCTGGCATCAAGGGCAGGGGTATTGTCCTCAACGTCACCGACGCAGTGCAAAGTGATGCCGTGCTGGGCGACCTGGCCAAGGAATTTGGCACCATCACCATCCTCGTCAATAACGCCGGCATTACCCGCGACAATCTGGCGATGCGCATGGGCGACGATGAGTGGGATGCTGTCATCGACACCAACCTGAAGGCCGTGTTCCGGCTGTCGCGCGGCGTGATGCGTGGCATGATGAAGGCCCGTTTCGGACGCATCGTGAACATCTCGTCGGTGGTTGGCTATTCCGGTAACGCCGGTCAGGCCAATTACTGTGCCGCCAAGGCTGGCGTCGCCGGCTTGAGCCGGTCGCTGGCCCGCGAACTGGGCAGCCGCAACATCACCGTCAATTGCGTGGCGCCGGGCTTCATTGCCACCGACATGACGCATGGACTGAGCGAGGAGCAGAAGACGGCGATGATCGCCAACATTCCGCTGGCCCGTGCCGGGACTCCGGAAGATGTCGCCGGGGCCGTTGCTTTCCTGATTTCGCCCGCCGCATCGTATGTCACGGGCACCACCATCCACGTCAATGGCGGCATGTACATGGATTGATTTCCCCAAGCTTCGGCTTTTGGTAGAATCACAACGTTTTTTTTCGTACCCCTGAGGGGAAGGAGCTTTTCTAATGGATAACATCGTAGAGCGCGTCAAGAAGATCGTCGCCGAACAACTGGGCGTGAATGAAGCGGACATCAAGAACGAGTCCTCCTTCGTGGACGATCTGGGCGCGGATTCCCTGGACACCGTTGAGCTGGTCATGGCTCTGGAAGAGGAATTCGAGTGCGAAATTCCGGACGACCAGGCCGAGAAGATCACCACGGTCCAGCAGGCTGTCGATTACATCCTCGCTAACAAGAAGTAAGCCAATTCCGGTTCACCCAGGCAAGGCCGGCCCTCTTGGCCGGCCTTGCTACATTTGCTTTCGGAGTGCATCTTGGCACGTCGCAGAGTCGTCATCACCGGCCTGGGCCTGATTTCCCCGGTTGGTAACAGCGTCGAAGAAGGCTGGCAGAACATCATTGCCGGCGTTTCGGGTATTGCTCCCATCACCCGTTTCGACACCTCCACCTTTCCGGTCCAGTTCGCCGGCGAAGTGAAGAACTTCGATATCACCCAGTACATTTCCGCCAAGGACGCCCGCCGCATGGATAAGTTCATCCATTACGGCCTGGCCGCCGGCATGCAGGCTGTGCGCGATGCCGGTCTGGACAAGGAAGGTGCGGCAGATCCCGAGCGCGTCGGCGTCGCCATCGGTTCGGGTATTGGCGGCCTGCCGCTGATCGAGGAAACCAAGGACGAGTACAACGCGGCTGGCGTGCGCAAGGTGTCGCCGTTTTTCGTCCCCGGATCAATCATCAACATGATCTCCGGCAACCTGTCGATCGAGTACGGTTTCAAGGGGCCGAACCTGGCCATTGTCACCGCCTGTACCACCGGTACGCACTCGATTGGCGAAGCTGCCCGCATCATCGAATACGGCGATGCCGACGTGATGGTTGCTGGTGGTGCCGAATCGACTGTTTCGCCGCTGGGTATGGGCGGGTTCTGTGCGGCGCGTGCGCTCTCTACTCGCAATGATGATCCGGCAACCGCCAGCCGTCCGTGGGACAAGGATCGTGACGGTTTCGTGCTGGGCGAGGGGGCTGGTGTCCTGGTGCTTGAAGAGTATGAGCACGCCAAGGCGCGCGGCGCAAAAATCTATGCGGAAGTGGCCGGTTACGGAATGAGTGCGGATGCCTACCACATTACTGCTCCGAATATGGATGGTCCCCGCCGCTCCATGGTCAATGCGCTGAAGAACGCTGGCGTTTCGCCAGCTGACGTGCAGTATGTGAATGCTCATGGCACCTCGACACCTCTCGGTGACAAGAATGAATCCGATGCCATCAAGGCGGCCTTTGGTGATGCTGCACGCGATATCGTCGTCAACTCTACGAAATCGATGACCGGTCACCTGTTGGGTGGTGCGGGCGGTGTCGAATCCCTGTTCACGGTGCTGGCGATCCATCACCAGATCTCGCCACCGACCATCAACATCTTCAATCAGGATCCGGAGTGCGATCTGGATTATTGTGCCAACGTGGCACGGCCGATGAGGATCGAGGTGGCGCTGAAGAATAACTTCGGCTTTGGTGGAACCAACGGATCGCTGGTCTTCAAACGCGTCTGACGGATTATTTCCGGGATATCGAACGGTGCAGTTTCCGATTACCATCGGACTGCACCGTTCGTCTTTTCTTGAGCGACTTCTGATTGTGATCGCAGCCCTGTCGATCGGTGCGATCGTCGCTTTTCCCATGCAATCTGCTTATCAAGGATTGCTTGTACTGTCGGTTACATGCCTTCTTCTCTGGTACTGGCGGCGTCTGTCGCCGACACTATCGGCGATTCGGCTCGAACGCGACGGCAGAATCCTGGCGTTTGAGACAACCGGTTCCTCATTCAGTGAATCGGTCTTGTTGCCGCGTGCCATTGTTCATCCTTGGCTGACGGTATTCCGGCTTGAACTGGTCAGTGGCCGGCGACATACCCTTGCGCTTGCCAAGGGTAGTCTGGGTGGCGAAGACTTCCGTCGTTTACGAATGTTTTTACGCTGGCGGGCACGCTTCAGCGCGTCGGACGCTGGCCGCGGAGAACCGTGTTCCTGATTTTCTTTGCCAGTTCGGGAAAGTCTCGAGAGTAATGCAACCCGCGGCTTTCGCGACGCAGGATGGCGCAACGAATGATCAATTCAGCGGTCAACACAAGATTGCGTAGTTCAATCAGGTCGTGGCTGACGCGAAAGTGCGAATAGAACTCGTGAATTTCACGCTTCAGCAGGTGTACGCGGTGTAGGGCACGTTTCAGTCGTTTGTTGGTGCGAACAATGCCAACGTAATCCCACATGAAGCGACGCAACTCGTCCCAGTTATGCGAGATGACGACTTCCTCGTCGGCATCGGTGACCCGGCTTTCATCCCATTCAGGAAGCACAGGTAAAGGCTCGGTCTTGTAGGTAAGGATGTCATTGGCCGCTGCTTCGGCAAAAACAAGGCATTCAAGCAGCGAGTTGGAGGCCAGGCGGTTGGCTCCGTGCAGGCCTGTGCATGACGCCTCGCCGGCAACATACAGGTTGCTGACATCAGTCCGACCGCGCAGGTCGCAGATGATTCCGCCGCAGGTGTAGTGGGCCGCGGGAACGACAGGAATTGGGTGCTGCGTGATGTCGATGCCGAGCTCAAGGCAGCGGGCATGGATGTTGGGAAAGTGCTCCTTGATGAAGTTTTCGCCTTTGTGCGAAATGTCTAGAAAGACACAATCGAGGCCCCTTTTCTTCATTTCGAAGTCAATGGCGCGGGCAACAATGTCCCGTGGCGCCAGTTCTGCCCGGTCATCGTGTTCCGGCATGAATCGGCTACCGTCCGGCAGCTTGAGTAGGCCGCCTTCGCCGCGGACAGCCTCGGAGATCAGAAAGGATTTTGCCTGAGGGTGGTACAGGCAGGTTGGATGGAACTGGATGAATTCCATATTGGCTACGCGACAGCCTGCTCGCCAGGCCATGGCGATGCCGTCACCAGTCGAAGTATCAGGATTGGTCGTATAAAGATAGACCTTGCCGGCGCCACCAGTAGCAATCAAGGTGTTGGGGGCACCAATGGTGACAACTTCGCCATTGCGGCTATCCAGTACATAAGCACCGAAACAGCGCTTTTCGCTTGTTCCGAGTTTGTCGCCAGTGATCAGGTCAATGGCGATATGGTGTTCCAGGACGGTGATGTTAGGTTCGGCGCGGACTTTTCGGGTCAGGGTTTCCTGTACGGCTGAGCCTGTTGCATCGGCAACGTGGATGACCCGACGGGCGCTGTGGCCACCTTCGCGAGTCAGGTGATAGCCCGATTCATCTTTGGTAAACGGGACGCCCTGTTCGATCAACCATTCGATTGCCCGGCGACCGTTCTCGACTACGTGACGGGTAGCCGGTTCATCGTTGAGCCATGCACCGGCAATCAGTGTGTCCCGGATGTGGCCTTCTACGGAGTCCTTGCTGTCAAGAACAGCCGCGATGCCACCTTGGGCCCAGCCGGAAGCAGAGTCCTCCAGTTGTCTCTTGCTGACCAAGGCGACGCGACAGTTCTTTGCCAAGCGTAGGGCAGCTGATTGACCGGCTAGTCCGCTGCCGATGATAAGGACATCAAAATTAAGCAAAATCTGTTCTCTGGGTGATTGATTTTGCGTGAAATATAGCACGCAGCAATCGATTCATCCCGTTACACAAAGTCACAAATAAGGATAAATCCCAATCTGACCGGGAAAAATTGCTGCGCTATACTGCGCCGACAACCTATATCAACAACCATCCCCAGGGAACAACGAGAGCCATGAGTGAGCGCGAAGTCGATCAGTTGCTGGTCGAGCGAGCACAAGGCGGTGATCAGCACGCCTTTGACCAGTTGGTCAGCAAATACCAGCGCAAGCTGGCGCGTTTGTTGTCGCGCTTCATTCGTGATCCTGCGGAGGTAGAGGACGTTTCCCAAGAAGCTTTTATCAAGGCCTATCGCGCTTTGCCTGCTTTTCGTGGTGAAAGTGCTTTCTACACGTGGTTGTACAGGATCGGTATCAACACGGCGAAGAACTATCTTGTCTCACAGGGGCGGCGCGCTCCGACATCCACCGAATATGATGCGGAAGAGGCGGAAGGGTTCGAGGATGCCAGCCAGCTACGCGATATCAACACACCGGAGAGTTTGTTGCTCTCAAAGCAGATCGGGCAGACGGTCAACGCTGCCATGGAAGCGCTGCCGGACGAATTACGGACTGCCATCGTGCTGCGCGAGATAGATGGAATGTCATACGAAGAAATTGCCACTGTGATGGATTGTCCGATCGGAACTGTCCGCTCCCGGATTTTCCGGGCGCGGGAGGCGGTGGCCTTGCGTCTGCGGCCTTTGCTGGATACGGCGCCGGATCGCCGTTGGTGAGTATGATTGACGAAAGCAGCACTGTCTGCGGCATTGTCCGGGCGGTTGATGGAGCTCAGGCAGAAGTCGAGGTAGAGCAGGGGGGGTGCGGGCGTTGCCACGAGAAGGGCGGTTGTGGCGGCCAGAGTTTGACCAGGATGTTTGCGAGCGGTCCGCGTAAATATCGCGTCGATAACCAGCTCGGCGCAACCGTTGGTGAGCGTGTTTCCATTGCCATTGCAGCCGGAAGTATTCGTCGCTCGGCGAATCTGGCTTACGGTGTGCCCTTGCTTGCAGCAATTGCCGGAGCGCTTGCCGGGAATGCCGTCTACGGTGATCTTGGTGGCATTGGAGGGGCAGTCGGTGCTTTCTTCCTGGCTCTTTTTTACGTCCGGCGTCGTTCAATGAGCGGCTCTGGAAATTCTGCTGAACGCCCCCATATCGTTTCCCGTTCCTAGTTGTTCAAGGAGGAAAAACCCTGATGAAACGCCTGATTGTTTTGTTTTTCTTGCTTGTGTCGCATGCACTGGTGCATGCCCAGATGCGTGGATTGCCCGATTTCACAGAACTGGCCGACAAACAAGGGCCTGCTGTCGTCAATATCAGTACGACGCAAACGGTGCGCGGGCAGGCCCAGGCAATGCCTTTCCCGTTCGATGAGAACGATCCCGCATTTGAGTTTTTCAAGCGTTTTATGCCTCGCCTTCCTGGAGGGGGGGCGCCGCGTGAATTCGAAAATCGTTCGTTGGGCTCGGGATTCATCATCAGTGCCGATGGCTATATCCTGACCAATGCTCATGTGGTCGATAGCGCTGACGAAGTGACGGTTCGGCTGACGGACAAGCGGGAGTTCAAGGCGAAGATCATCGGAGCGGACAAGCGTACGGATGTAGCCTTGCTCAAGATTGAGGCTCATGGCCTGCCTGCGGTAAGGCTGGCCGACACATCGCAGTTGAAGGTGGGCGAGTGGGTTGTCGCAATTGGCTCTCCCTTCGGTTTTGATAACTCGGTGACCGCAGGGATCGTGTCGGCCAAGGGGCGTGCATTGCCTCAGGAAAACTACGTTCCGTTCATTCAGACCGATGTGGCCATCAACCCGGGCAATTCGGGTGGCCCGCTATTCAACATGCGTGGCGAGGTGGTCGGTATCAACTCCCAGATTTACAGTCGTAGCGGTGGTTACATGGGCGTTTCCTTTGCCATTCCGATTGATGTGGCAATGGAGGTTCAGGAGCAACTGCGCAGTTCGGGCAAGGTCAGTCGCGGTCGACTGGGTGTGGTCATTCAGGAGGTCAGCAAGGAGCTGGCTGATTCACTTGGCTTGGCGCGGCCTATGGGTGCCGTGGTCAATGCTGTCGAAAAGGGTGGTCCTGCAGAGAAGGCTGGTCTGGAACCCGGTGATGTCATCCTGCGCTTCGATGGCAAGCCGATAAACAGTTCCGCCGATTTGCCTCGCATGGTTGGCTCCACCAGACCGGGGGCGCGTTCAACTGTGCAGGTCTGGCGTAAGGGGGCTAACCGCGACATCGCGGTGATCGTGGGTGAAATGATCGATGAGAAGCAGGCAGTGGCTCGTCCTTCGCGGGGCTCGCGGGTACCAGAGCAGGCTGTGAATCGCCTTGGCCTGGTGGTCAGTGAGTTGAGTGCAGAACAACGCCGTGAGTTGAAAATGGATTCCGGCCTGCTCATTGACGATGTCCGCAATGCCAGTGCGCGAGCCGATCTGCGGCCAGGGGATATCATCATTGCCGTCATCAGTAGGGGGGCGACGACCGAGGTCAGGACAGTTGAGCAGTTCAACAGATTGCTTGCTCGTTTCGAGAAGGGCTCCAACGTTACGTTGCTCATCCGTCGTGGTGAAATGCAGACCTTCGTTACCATCCGGAATCTCAATGGCAATTGAGTTGACCTTGTTGAGCCGCAGCTATTGCCATCTCTGTCATGACATGGAGGTGGCGCTGGCACCCTTGGCCGATGAGTTTTCGGCCACGGTGACGGTGCTCGACGTTGATGCGGATCCGGAGCTCGAGGCGAAATACGACGAACTTGTACCGGTATTGCTGCATGGTGAGACAGAGCTTTGTCATTACTTCCTTGATGCTGCCAAAACCCGTGAATATTTGGCTGGAATCCGCTAAAATTCAGGGTCTTCTGAATTGGGAAGGGCGCCGGAAAAGCGCCCTTTTTTACTAGCATCAATGGATCACATCCGTAATTTCTCCATCATCGCCCACATCGACCACGGCAAGTCGACCTTGGCTGATCGCATCATTCATCTCTGTGGCGGTCTTTCCGACCGGGAAATGGAAGCCCAGGTCCTCGACTCGATGGATATCGAGCGCGAGCGCGGCATCACCATCAAGGCCCAGACGGCCGCGCTGAGCTACAAGGCGCGTGACGGCAAGGTGTACAACCTGAACCTGATCGACACGCCGGGACACGTGGACTTCTCCTACGAGGTTTCGCGTTCGCTGTCGGCCTGCGAGGGTGCGTTGCTGGTGGTCGACGCCTCGCAGGGTGTCGAGGCGCAGACAGTGGCCAACTGTTACACGGCGATCGAACTCGACGTCGAGGTGGTGCCGGTGCTGAACAAGATCGACCTGCCGTCGGCCGACCCGGACAATGCCCGGCAGGAAATCGAGGATGTGATCGGTATCGACGCGACCGATGCGGTGCTGGCCTCGGCCAAGACCGGACTCGGTGTCGAGGACATCCTGGAAGCCGTTGTCGCGCGTGTGCCGGCCCCCAAGGGCGATCCGGATGCGCCGCTGAAGGCGCTGATCATCGATTCCTGGTTCGACAATTACGTCGGTGTGGTGATGCTGGTGCGCGTCGTCGATGGCGTGATGCGGCCGAAGGACAAGCTGTATTTCATGGCCACCGGCGCTCAGCAGCTGTGCGAGCAGGTCGGGGTGTTCTCGCCCAAGTCCGTCCAGCGCGATGCATTGCGCGCCGGCGAGGTAGGCTTCGTCATTTCCGGCATCAAGGAACTGAAGGCGGCCAAGGTTGGCGACACCATCACGACCGTTGATCGCAAGGCGGCCGAGCCGCTGCCCGGCTTCAAGGAAATCAAGCCGCAGGTGTTCGCCGGCCTCTATCCGGTCGAATCCAACCAGTATGATTCGCTGCGTGAATCGCTGGAAAAGCTCAAGCTTAACGACGCCTCGTTGCAGTACGAACCGGAAGTCTCGCAGGCACTGGGTTTCGGCTTCCGCTGCGGATTCCTCGGTCTGTTGCACATGGAGATCGTGCAGGAGCGCCTGGAGCGCGAATTCGACCAGGATCTGATCACCACGGCGCCGACCGTGGTCTATGAGGTCGTTCAGCGCGATGGCTCGGTGATTCAGGTCGAGAACCCGGCCAAGCTGCCGGAAATCTCCAAGATCGAGGAAGTGCGCGAGCCGATCATCACCGCCACCATCTTCGTACCGCAGGACTACCTGGGCAATGTCATCACGCTGTGCAACCAGAAGCGCGGCAACCAGGTAGACATGCACTACCACGGGCGCCAGGTGAAGCTGGTCTATGAAATGCCAATGGCCGAGGTGGTCATGGATTTCTTCGACAAGCTGAAGTCCTGCTCCAAGGGCTATGCCTCGCTCGATTACGATTTCAAGGAATATCGTGCTGCCGACGTCGTCAAGCTCGACATCCTGATCAACAGCGAGAAGGTCGATGCGCTGTCGCTGATCGTGCACCGCTCGAACTCGCAGTATCGCGGCCGCGAGCTGGCCTCCAAGATGCGCGAACTGATTCCGCGGCAGATGTACGACGTGGCGATCCAGGCGGCGATCGGCTCGCACATCATCGCCCGCGAGAACGTCAAGGCGATGCGCAAGGACGTACTGGCCAAGTGCTACGGCGGCGATATCACCCGCAAGAAGAAGCTGCTGGAGAAGCAGAAGGCCGGCAAGAAGCGCATGAAGCAGGTGGGCAGCGTGGAAATCCCGCAGGAAGCCTTCCTCGCAGTGCTGCGCGTCGATAACTGAGAACAACGATGAATTTCGCCCTGATCCTTCTGGTGCTGCTGGTCGTGACCGGCATCCTGTACGCCATCAATTTCAAGGCGCGCAAGGCGCGTCCCAAGGGCGCCAAGGAGCCGCTGTGGGTGGAGTGGGGCGCCGATTTCTTTCCGGTCATCCTGATCGTCTTCGTGCTCCGTTCCTTCCTCTTCGAGCCGTTCAAGATTCCCTCCGGCTCGATGATTCCGACGCTGCTGGTGGGCGACTTCATCCTGGTCAACAAGTACACCTACGGCATCCGCCTGCCGGTGATCAACAAGAAGATCATTTCCATCAATGAGCCTCAGCGTGGCGATGTCATGGTCTTCCGCTATCCGGAAGACCCGTCGCTCGACTACATAAAGCGAGTTGTGGGTTTGCCGGGCGATGTTGTCGCCTATCAGAACAAGCGCCTGAGCATCAACGGTCAGCAGGTCGAAATGACCAAGACCGCTGATTATCTGCATCCGGAACGTCTGTACTACTCCGAGCAGTACCTCTCCAAGTTGGGCGAGGTCGAGCACCGTCTGCTCAACGATACGGACGCCCCGGCATTCATTCCCGATGCCGGGCGCTTTCCGTACCGCGAAAATTGCACCTACAATGCCGTCGGGGTGACCTGCAAGGTGCCGGCCGGCCATTACTTCATGATGGGCGACAATCGCGACAACAGCCGCGACAGCCGGGCCTGGGGTTTCGTCCCGGAAGAGAACATCGTCGGCAAGGCATTCTTCATCTGGCTCAATTTCAGTGATCTGGGCCGGATCGGTTCGTTCAAGTAAGGGGTAAGCGATGAAATATCAACGTGGTGTGGCGCTGTCGGGCCTGATTTTCTGGAGTGTCGTGCTGGTCCTCGTAGCTGTGCTCGGCATGAAGGTTGCGCCAACAACCATCGAATACTACAAGATCAAGAAGAGTGCAGAGGGTACTTTGGCCAAGATGGGACCTGATTCGACCGTGGCTGATGTCCGCAGTGCATTCGATCGTTTTGCCGAGATTGACATGCTTGAGTTTTCTTCCAAGGACCTTGAGATATCGAAGGAGAACGGCAGGATTGTCATTGAATTTGCCTACGAAAAGCGTATCCACTTGTTCGCCAATGTCAGCCTCCTGATCGAATATGAAGGAGTTGCCGGGCGCTAGGCATGACTGCGCTTTCCGTTGCTGGCCGCTTAGGCCATCGATTTGCTGATGAGAGGCTTCTCAGGACTGCATTGACCCATCGCAGTTTCGGTTCGCCGAACAATGAGCGACTTGAGTTTCTTGGTGATGGCATTCTCGATTGTGTGATTGCTGCTGCGCTGTATCAGCGTTTTGCCGAGATGCCCGAGGGGGATCTGTCTCGCCTCCGGGCGAGTCTGGTTCGTCAGGATACCTTGCATCAACTCGCCGTCGAATTGGATCTCGGTGAGGCCTTACGCCTCGGCGAAGGCGAGTTGAAAAGCGGTGGTGCACGGCGTCCATCCATTCTGGCCGATGCGCTTGAGGCATTGTTCGGGGCGATTTATCTGGATGCCGGGTTTGATGCGGCAGCTGCAGTTGTCCTGAGACTATACGCTCCGCTACTCGATGGAATGAAAGCCGGCACGGTGCGTAAAGATGCCAAGACCGGCCTGCAGGAGTGGTTGCAGGGCCGCAAGAAGCCCCTGCCACGCTATGTCTTGCTCGAGGCCCGCGGCGCCGCTCATGAGCAGTCCTTCGCCGTAGCCTGCGAGCTCGCCGATCCGCCGCTGCGCACCCTGGGGCAGGGTGCGAGCCGGCGTATCGCCGAACAGAACGCCGCTGAACAGGCGATGAAAGCATTGAACGCATGACACAGATCCGCTCCGGTTACATCGCCATCGTCGGCCGTCCCAACGTCGGCAAGTCGACGCTGCTCAACCACCTGATCGGCGAGAAGATCAGCATCGTCTCGCGCAAAGCGCAGACGACCCGGCACCGGGTGACCGGCATCCTGACCGATGACAAGTCGCAGTTCGTCTTCGTCGACACCCCGGGTTTCCAGACCAAGTTCTCCAATGCCCTGAACCGGGCGATGAACCGCGGCGTCACGCAGACCCTGAACGATGTCGACGTCGTGCTCTTCGTCGTCGAGGCCGGCCGCTACGACGCCAAGGACAAGGCCGTCGTCCGCCTGCTGCCGAAGGACCGGCCGGTGATCCTGGTGGTCAACAAGACCGACGTGCTGAAGGATCGCACCGCCTTGCTGCCTTTCCTAGCCGAGGTCTCGGCCGATTTCGACTACGCCGCCGTGGTCCCGGTCAGCGCTGCCAAGGGGCGGCAGACGCAGGACCTGCTGGCCGAGGCGCGCAAGCATTTGCCCAACGACGGCCTGATGTTCCCCGAGGACGATCTGACCGACAAGAGCGAGCGTTTTCTCGCCTCCGAATATATCCGCGAAAAGGTCTTCCGCCTGCTCGGCGACGAACTGCCCTATGCCACCGCCGTCGAGATCGAGCGCTTCGAGGTTGAGGGCAATCTGCGCCGGATCTTTGCCGCCATCGTCGTCGATCGCGAGAGCCACAAGGCAATCGTCATCGGCAAGGGCGGCGAATCGCTGAAGCGCATCGCCAGCGAGGCGCGCCAGGACATGGAGCGGCTGTTCGACGGCAAGGTCTATCTCGAAGTCTGGGTCAAGGTGAAGTCCGGCTGGAACGACGACGAGCGCCTGCTGAAGAGCCTCGGCTACGAGTAGCCGCCGCGACCGCGATGAACCAGCGCAGCAAGGTCGACGGCCAGCCCGCCTACGTTCTGCACAGCTATCCCTTCCGGGAAACCAGCCTGATCGTCGAGGTGTTCACCCGCGATTTCGGCCGCATGGCGCTGCTGGCACGCGGTGCCCGCCGGCCGCGCGCAGCCATCCGCGGCCTGCTGATGGGCTTCCAGCCGCTGGAGATCGGCTGGGCGGGCAAGGGCGAGGTGCTGACGCTGATGAAGGCCGAATGGGTCGGCGGCCAGCCGCTGCTGGCCGGCGAGGCGCTATTCTGCGGCTACTACCTGAACGAACTGCTGATGCACCTGCTGCCGCGCGAGGATGCCCACGAGACGCTGTTCGCCGGCTATGCCGAGATGCTGCAGCGGCTGGCCGCCGATCCCGCCGGCAGGGTGCGCGAAGCCGACCTGCGTTGCTTCGAGAAGGCGCTGCTGCAGGAGCTCGGCTACGGCCTGATGCTCGACCGCGATGCCGCCGGCCAGCCGGTCAGCGGCGAAGCGTTCTACACTTACCGCATGGAACAGGGGCCGGTGCGCCTCGAGCACGACGCGGCGGCGGCCCAGGTGGTGCGCGGCAAGACCTTGCTCGATCTGGCGGCCGAAGATTTTGCCGATCCGCGCACGCGGGTCGAGGCCAAGGCCCTGATGCGCACGCTGCTGGCCTACTATCTGGCCGGCAAGGAACTCGAAACACGCAAGATTTTCAAGGAGTTGCAGGAGCTATGATCGAACTCGGCGTCAATATCGACCACATCGCCACCGTCCGCCAGGCGCGCCGCACCTACGAACCCGATCCGCTGTGGGGTGCCGTCGAGGCGCAGCTGGGCGGGGCCGACGGCATCACCGTGCATCTGCGCGAGGACCGTCGGCATATCCAGGACAGCGATGTGCGCCGGCTCAAGGAGACGACGCAGATCAAGCTGAACCTGGAAATGGCCGCGACCGACGAGATGGTCGGCATCGCCTGCGGCCTGAAACCGGAAATGGCCATGCTGGTGCCGGAAGGGCGGCATGAGGTGACGACCGAAGGCGGCCTCGACATCCTCGGCCAGGAGGCGTGGCTGAAGGATGTGATCGCCCGGCTGGCCGACGCCGGCATCACCACCAGCGTGTTCATCGATGCCGAACTGCCGCAGATTGAGGCGGCGGCGCGCATCGGCGCCCGTGTCTGCGAAATCCATACCGGCCCTTACGCGCACGCCTTCTATGAGAAGGGGCGCGATGCCGAAGCGCCGGCGGTGCTGGCCGAGCTTGACAAGATCCGCCAGGGCGGGCGCCTGGTGCAGCAACTGGGCATGCGTTTCAATGCCGGACATGCCCTGAACTATTACAACGTGCAGCCGATCGCCCGCCTGGCCGGTATCCGCGAACTGCACATCGGTCACGCCATCGTCAGCCGGGCGCTGTTCGTCGGCCTGCGCGAGGCGGTGCGCGAGATGAAGGCGTTGATGCGCGAGGCCGCAGGGCTGGGCGAATGATCCACGGCATCGGCACCGACATCGTCGCCGTCGCCCGCCTGCGCAGCATGTGGGAGCGGCATGGCGAGCGGGCGCTGGAGCGGCTGCTGGCGCCGCAGGAGCGCGACGATTTCGCGCGGGCGGCCGACAAGGGCCGCTTTCTGGCCAAGCGTTTCGCCGCCAAGGAGGCCTTCGCCAAGGCTTTCGGCACCGGCGTGCGACCGCCGGTGCTGCTGCCGGCCATCGCCGTGACGCATGACGAACTCGGCAAGCCGGCCTTCGCCTTCAACGGGCCGCTGGCCAAGGCCGCCGGCCATCTGACGGCCCACCTGTCGATCAGCGACGAAGCCGAATACGCCGTCGCCTACGTGATTCTGGAGCGCACATGACTGTCTTGCCCCTGGGGCCGTTGATGATCGACATCGCCGGCACCGAACTAAGCGATCTCGACCGGCAGCGTCTTTGTCATCCGCTGGTCGGCGGCATCATCCTGTTCTCGCGCAATTATGCGAACCGGGAACAACTGTGCGCGCTGACAGCCGAGATTCATGCCCTGCGCCAGCCGCCCCTGCTGATTGCCGTCGATCACGAAGGCGGGCGGGTGCAGCGCTTCCGCGACGGTTTCACCCGTTTGCCACCGATGCGCAAGCTCGGCCAGCTGTACGACGTCGATCCCCAGGCCGCGTTGGCCGCTGCCCGCGATGTGGGTCGGGTATTGGCAAGCGAGTTGCGGGCCTGCGGTGTCGATTATTCCTTCACGCCGGTGCTCGATCTCGACTACGGCCCGTCGCGGGTCATCGGCGACCGGGCTTTCCATCGCGATCCCGAGGTCGTCGTCGCCTTGGCCGGTGCGCTGGGGGAGGGGCTGAAGGCTGGCGGCATGGGCACCTGCGGCAAGCATTTCCCCGGGCACGGTTACGTCATTCCCGATTCGCACGTCGAACTGCCGGTCGATGACCGCCCGCTGGCGGCGATGCAGGAAGACCTGCTGCCATACCGCAAACTGGCGCTCGACGCGGTCATGGCCGCGCATGTCATCTACGACTGTTTTGACTGCAATACAGCCGTATTTTCAAATAAATGGATAAGTTATTTGAGAAACGACTTGAAGTTTGATGGCGTCGTTTTCACGGATGATCTGTCGATGGCGGGGGCCGGTGTCGTCGGCGACATGCTGGCGCGCGTGCAGACCGCCTGGGCTGCCGGCTGCGACATGTTGCTGGTGTGCAATGCGCCTGACGCCGTGGCGCAGGTGCTGGATAACTGGCAGCCGCTAGCTGATCCCCGGCGCGGCCAGCGCGTGGCCCGGCTGCTGCCCCAGCAGGCGCCGCCTGTGCTGGATAGTGCTGCCTATCGCCTGGCGCTGGATTCTGTCGCCGCGCTGAGTGCCTGACATGGCCAAACACCCAGGGGTCAAGACCAAGGCCGGGAAGGCATCGGCCAAGCGCTCCGGCAAGGCCGGCCTGCCGGCCGGTGCGCTGGTGCATATCGGCGAGCGCAAGACGGAACGGGCGGCGATCACCCTGATTGCCTACGATGAAGCTGCCGTCGATGAAACCCTGTTCGAGGATCTCGCCGCCTGCCGCGAGTGCAAACCGGGGCGCGAGAAGATCTGGCTGAACGTGCACGGCCTGCACGAGCCGGAGGTGCTGCAGGAAATCGGCCGGCGCTTCCAGTTGCATCCGCTGGTGCTCGAGGACATCCTCAATACCGACCAGCGGCCCAAGGTGGACGACTACGGCAGCTACCTCTATCTGGTCGCCCGTGTCTTCGACGTCGATCCGGCGACCCTGGCGGTGAGCAGCGAGCAGGTGAGCTTCGTCATCGGCGACAACTTCGTGCTGACCTTCCAGGAACGGCCGACAGGCACCTTCGGCCCGGTCCGCGAGTGGCTGCGCGCCGACCGCGGGCGCATCCGCCAATTGGGTACCGACTACCTGTCCTATGCGCTGCTCGATCTGGTGGTCGACCGCTATTTCACCATCCTCGAGCAGCTCGGCGACCGTGCCGAGGAACTCGAGGAGGAACTGCTCGGTGACCCGGGGGCCGAGCAACTGGCCACGCTGCATCAACTGAAGCGTGAGACGCTCAATCTGCGCCGCGCCATCTGGCCGCTACGTGAGGTGGTCAATTCGCTGGTGCGCAACGAGCAGCGCTTCTTCAAGCCGGAAACACAGCTCTACTTGCGCGACATCTACGACCACACCGTTCACCTGATCGAATCGCTGGAGGCTATCCGCGACCTGATCGCCGGCATGCTCGACATCTACCTGTCGTCGATCAGCAACCGGGTGAACAAGGAAGTTCGCGCGCTGACCGTTATAGCCCTGGTATTCATGCCAACGACGCTGATTTCCGGCATCTTCGGGATGAACTTCAGGTCCATGCCCTTACTGGACGATGCCAGTGGTTTCATCTACGCGATCATGCTGATGCTTGGTGTGGCAGCGACGCTGGGGCTGGTTTTCTGGCGCCGGCGCTGGCTGGGCTGACGATAGTTGCCCCGAAGCCCGATCCCTCGTTGGCGGAACCCTTTTGCCAATATGCAGGGATGTTTCAGTTTGCATGACCTTCCGGCTTCCTTCTTCCTGCGTTGAGGAGTGCCGTTGCGCGGATATAATGCTCCGCAGATTTGCGCATTTCTGCCCGAAAGCCTCTGCTCATGAGGCTGAACGACGATTGTCGAATATGGGTGAGAGAAGATAAACAACAGCTCAGCTTGGAGATGTCGATGCGATTCAGTTTCGGTTCTGCAGTCCCTGCGTTTGGTTTTCTGGCAATGAGTGCGTTATTCCCTGTTCTGGCTGGTGCCGCCCCTGGTCTGCAACTGTGCGACAGTCATGGTCTTGTGCGGGGGGCGGAGATCGCCATGGAGCGCGGGTGTTTTGGCTGCCATACCCTGAGCAGCAAGCGGGTCGGGCCGCCTTATCGGGATATTGCCGCCAAGTACAACCGGGAACCGATGGCAGTATCAACACTGGCTGCCAAGATCAAGAATGGCGGTAGCGGCGTCTGGGGAAGCGCAGTGATGCCGGCCAATCCGATCAGCGATGAAGAGGCCGAGATACTGGCACGCTGGATACAGTCGCTGTAATCGGCCGGGGG
>WBUO01000334.1 GCA_008933675.1 Dechloromonas sp. | reverse complement strand
AACGGGCCGGTTCGCTGCTGACCGAGATGGTGCCGACCATCCGCAAGACTTCCGATCTCGTTCAGGAAATCGCCTCGGCGTCCGCCGAGCAGTCTTCCGGCGTCGCCCAGATCAACGGCGCCATGGGGCAGCTGAACCAGGCCACCCAGCAGAACGCCTCGGCCTCCGAGGAGCTGGCCGCCACCGCCGAGGAACTCGGTGCACAGGCCGAGCAACTGCAGCAGACGATGACTTTCTTTCACCTCAACGACAGCGGGCGAAGCAGCAGTCATGGCTTCGCTCCGCCGGCCGGCCGGACCGGCAGTTCGGCCAAGCCGCGCGTCGCCGCCCGGGCCGCCGCGGTCCAGATCAACGAGGGCGACTTCGAACGCTATTGAGCCAGGATCGTGCGATGATGCTCGCCGCATTGGCAGCGCAGGCCGGTAGCCGGATAATTACCGGCCGGGCCCGCTGAACGCCCTCCCGCTACCGCATCGCCCCCCCATGGACTACAGCAAGCTGCCAACCCAGGAAATCGAACGACAGGCCCGCGTGATCCACCCGGGAGCCTGGGCCATCGAGCCGGAGCGGCCGCTGTCCACGCTGCTCGGTTCCTGCGTCGCCGTCTGCCTGTTCGACCCGCAGGCGCGGGTTGGCGGCTTGAACCACTTCATGCTGCCGAACATCCGGCGGGGCAGCAACGACGATGTCGACACCCTGCTTTCCGGCTCCTACGCCATGGAGGCATTGCTCAACGCACTGCTCCAGCGTGGCGCAAGGAAAGTCCGCCTGCAGGCCAAGGCCTTCGGCGGCGGCACGATCATCAACACCTCCGGCCCGTCGATGAGCATCGGCCTGCGCAATACCGAATTCACCAAGGAATGGCTGGCCCGCGAGGAAATTCCGCTGCTCGCCTCCGACTTTCTCGGCCCCTGGTCGCGCAAGGTGCTGTTCCTGCCGGCTACGGGCGACGCATTCTGCCGACGCATGGTGACCAACATGGCGACCGCCGAAACGATCGCCCGCGAGGAACAAAGCTACGCGGCAACCCTGGTGCAGAAACCGGCAGGCACCGACAAGAAAATCGAGCTTTTCTGATGGCCGAACCCAGTCCAATCACCGATCAGGAATTCGCGCTGTTCCAGCGCCTGATCTACAAGATCGCCGGCATCAGCCTGAGCGACGCCAAGAAGATACTGCTCGTCGGTCGCCTGACGCGCCGCCTCAAGGTTTACGAGTTCACCAGTTTCACCCAGTACTACCGCATGCTGGCCAGCGGCGAGCACCCCGAAGAACTGCAGACCATGGTCGACCTGCTGACCACCAACGAGACCTACTTCTTCCGCGAACCGAAACACTTCGAATTCCTGCGCGACCAGATCCTGGGCAAACGCAGCAGTCCCGCCACCTTCCGCGTCTGGAGCGCGGCCTGCTCGAGCGGCGAGGAGGTCTACACGCTGGCCATGACGCTCGCCGAGAACCTGCCCAACACCCCCTGGGAGATCGTCGGTTCCGACATCAGCACGCAGGTGCTGGCCAAGGCTGCCACCGGCCACTATTCGCTGGCCCGTACCGAAGGCATTCCGCCCGGCTTCATGAGCAAGTACTGCCTCAAGGGAGTCCGTTCGCATGCCGGCACCTTCCTGATCGCACCGGAACTGCGCAAGAAGACGAATTTCTACCAGATCAACCTGATGAACCCGATCGATGCCGAAATCGGCGAGTTCGAAGTCATCTTCCTGCGCAATGTGATGATCTACTTCGACCCGCCGACCAAGGCCAGGGTGGTGCACAATCTGCTGCCCCGCCTGAAGCCCGGTGGCCATCTGATCATCGGGCATTCGGAAACGCTCAACGGCATCACCGACCGGGTGCAGGCCGTGCTGCCGACCATCTATCGCAAGCCATGAAGGACCAGCCCGACGATCTGCATGAAGTCTTCCTCAACCCGGGAGAGTTTCATTTCGGCGATCGCCGCACGCGCATCTCGACACTGCTCGGCTCCTGCGTCTCGATCACGCTCTGGCATCCGCGCCACCACATCGGCGGCATGTGCCACTACATGCTGACCGGCCGTAAACGCCCGGCCGACGCGCCACTCGACGGCCGCTACGCGGATGAGGCCTTTGCCCTCTTTCTCGAACAGGTCGCCGCAGCCGGCACACGCCCCGGCGAATACCAGGCCAAACTCTTCGGCGGCGCCAACATGTTGAATGACCTGGCCGGCAGCAAGATCGATATCGGCCGCCGCAACATCGCCCTCGGCCGGGAACTGCTGGCCGCCCATCACATCGCCCTGCTCTCCGAACACGTCGGCGGCAGCGGCCGACGCAAACTGCATTTCGACCTGTGGAGCGGCGATGTCTGGCTGGCCTTTCCACAGGGAACGAACGCCCGCATCAGGAATATCCATGGCTGACAAAATCAAGGTAATGATCGTCGACGACTCGGCACTGGTACGCCAGGTCGTCTCCCAGGCGCTGGCCTCCGACCCCGGCATCGAGGTCATTGGCACCGCCTCCGATCCGCTGTTCGCCCTGCAGAAGATGAAGGCACTGTGGCCGGACGTGCTGGTCATCGATATCGAGATGCCGCGCATGGACGGCATCACCTTCCTCAAGAAGGTCATGGCCGAGCGCCCGACACCGGTGGTGGTCTGCTCGTCGCTGGCCGAGAAGGGGGCCCAGGCCACCTTCGAGGCGTTGTCGGCGGGCGCCGTGTCGATCATCACCAAACCGAAACTGGGCCTCAAGAGTTTTCTCGAGGATGCCTCGAACGACATCGTGCAGGCCGTTCGCAGCGCAGCCCGCGCCAACATGCGGGCCCTCGGCAACAGCACGCTGACAACGCCCTTCAATCGCCCCAAGCTCTCCGCCGACGTCATGCTCAGCCCCGGTGCCGGCAGCCATCGGGCGCTGGAGCGCACGACGGACCAGGTCGTCGCCATCGGCACCTCGACCGGCGGCACCCAGGCACTGGAAGCCGTACTGACCAAGCTGCCGGCAACCGCGCTGGGAATCGTCATCGTCCAGCACATGCCGGAGAAATTCACCGCGATGTTCGCCGAACGACTGCACGGGCTGTGTCAGATCGAGGTCAGGGAAGCCCGTCATGGCGACCGGGTGATTCCCGGCCGCGCGCTGATCGCCCCCGGCGGCCGCCACATGATGCTGAAGCGCAACGGCGCGCAATACGTTGTCGATGTGGCCGACGGACCACTGGTCAATCGCCACAAGCCTTCGGTTGACGTACTCTTCCGCTCGGTGGCCAAATTTGCCGGTGCCAACGCCTTGGGTATCATCATGACCGGCATGGGTGATGACGGTGCCCGCGGCCTGAAGGAAATGCACGATGCCGGCGCCCGCACCATCGCCCAGGATGAGGCGAGTTGCGTGGTTTTCGGCATGCCCAAGGAAGCGATCAAGCTGGGGGCCGCAGATCAGGTCATGCCGCTGGATCAGATACCCGGCGCCATCGCCAGCTACGGCAAGGGATCATAAGAGAGAGGACGAATCATGGATGTCGAGGGCGCACTGCAAACGATCACTGCCGAAGCCGAGCGCGGCAACATGATCTTTCCCACCCACGCCGAGATTGCCCTGCGCGTGCGGCGCCTGCTCGACGACCCCGATTGTTCGATCGAGCAGTTGAGCAAGCTGATCTCGGCCGAGCCCCTGCTCGCCGCCCGCGTCGTCGCCATCGCCAACTCGGTGGCCTACAACCTCTCCGGGCGGACCAGCACCGACCTGCGTAGCGCGATATCCCGTCTCGGCTTCAACACCCTGCGCACGCTGGCCACCGCTGTCGTCGTCGGCCAGATGGCCGGCATGGCACAGACTCCCGAACACCGCGCCCTGGCGGCCCGTCTGTGGGAACACACGGCCCACGTTGCCGCCCTCGCCCGCGTCATCGCCCGCCGTGTCACCCATCAGGATCCGGAAGCCGCCTTCTTTGCCGGCATCATCCATGAAGTCGGCGGTTTCTACCTGATCGCCCGCGCGGCGGCTTTCCCGGGCCTGCTCGACAGCGACCTGGAAGCCTGGGTCGGCGAACGGGAAGCCCAGGTGGGCCGCTGCGTGCTGCGCGCCCTCGAGGTTCCCGACAGCATCCTGGAAGCCACGGAAACCCTCTGGGGAGGCTACCTCGCCATGCCGGCCGAATCGCTCGGCGACACCCTGCTGCTCGCCGACCGCCTGACCCCGGTCGAATCGCCACTGGCCTAGCTTTCCGGCATGAGTC
>WBUO01000333.1 GCA_008933675.1 Dechloromonas sp. | reverse complement strand
GCCCCACTGATCAATCGCCCGAAAAGCTGGGCCGGTGGTGAAACCGGAAGCGGCAAGCCAGTCCTCGTAGGCTGAAACCGGGCATAAGCGGGACAGCGCCGGGCAACGGAAGGTGCGTCCTTCCGCATTGCGGTCACCCTTACTGCGAGGAAGGAAGCAGGTCAGGCCCTCGCCGGGCTCGACCTCAATGTGTTCGATGCGTAGCCGCACCAGTTCGTCAGCACGAAAACCGCGCCAGAAACCCAACAGTAAGAGGGCCCGATCACGAAGATGGCGCAGTTCCCCGGCACGATGGCCCTGCACTCTCTCGGCTGCGGCAGCCTGCTGGAGCCACGTATCGATCCGCTGCAGGGTATCGAGTTGCAACGGCTTTGCCTGTTTTTCCTTGGCGGGGTGCAGCGTCCGTATCCCCCGCAATACCTGCCGGACGACCGGTGCCTTGGTCGGATCAGGGAAACCGTGCTCGGTATGCCAGCGCGACAGGGCTGCCAGGCGATGCTGGAGCGTGTTCAGGGAGAGCGTGGCCGCATGGTCCGCCAGATACCGGGCGATTGTCTCCGTAGTCGCCGGCAGCAACCCTTTCCATTCGACCTCGAAATGACGCACTGCCGACGCATAACTTCGCCGGGTGTTTTTCCGATTTGCGGCTTCGAGATAGGTCTCGACCTGACTCATGGATTAGGCGATAGATAGAAATTGATTCTGCCGGTGCATCTCTTACCCATTCTGAGGAACTATCGTTACACCCAACGCGCAGGCTGGCAACGCTGGGACTGACTTGGGGCACCAATCAATATAGCCAAAGTACGCTTAATTCGCTGTTACTGTTTGCTGATGTAATTCCCATATCGTGATATTCATGTTTTGTGCTGCCTAAACGCCCTCCACAGCATCAGGTCGTAGCTGATTTTCAGTATCCCACAGACCACCAAGGGGGCTGCAAGCCAACCCACCGCAAACATCGCCCCACCAATGGTTGGACTGATGGCAGAGGCCAGGCTGCGTGGGACCGCAGTAAAACTTGCAGCAGCTGCACGTTCAGCCGGAGTCACTACTTCCATTACAAAGGCACTTCGTACTGGTACGTCCATCTGGGACAGCAATGCCCTCACGAAGAGCAATGTGAATGCAAGCCCAAGAGTCGGTACGAATGCTGCGGCGATGAGACAGATACTGGCGGGAATGTGGGTGAATACCATTGTATTCACCAGGCCGATGCGCTCGGCGACCTTCGGTGCGATTAGCTGGGACACAGCGGACAACAGCCCAGCCCAGAAGAAGAAGCTTCCCGCGGCAGCCAGCGACAAATCAAAGCGCTGAAAGAACCAAAGGGCCATCAAGGCATTGATGGCCAGCCCCCCCGCAAAGGAGTCCAGGGAGAACAGCAGCGCCAGCCGGACAACAACGCCCTTCGATTCGCGGAGTGCCTGCGGAGCGGCCACCGCGCACTCTCGCCGGGGTGCCGGCATCCGTCGATACAGCAGCCATACCGCGCCGCCCATCAGCCCGTAGAGCACGAACATCACCCGGAACCCGGATAGCAGTTCGATCCTCAGCACCGATACCAGCAACTGGGGAACGCCGGAGGCCAGCGCCCCCAGCGCGGCAAACAGGGCTCCCAGCAGGGAGCAGCGGGCGAACAGGACGGTGCGGGCCGTACCCTGGCCCGACTCGGCCAACCGGGCATGTTCGAGGGGCAGAAAGACGCTGACATCCCCGGAACTCGGATTCAGGGTACCGATGAAAGCGACCAGGAGCAGGGGCAGGAATGCAGACAGGGAGGCAAAGGAGAGTCCGGTCCCCAGCATCAGCAGCGCGGCACCCAGCAGCAGGTTCCGGTGATGGAAGCGATGGCCCCAGGCCCCCACCGCCAGGGTGGCGAATGCCGAACCCAGCAAGGTCGCCGTACTCAGGATGCCGACATCCAGGGTGCCGAAACCGAGCGCCAGCAGATAGGCCGGCAGGAGAACTGCCACATAGCCATCGGCAAATGCCCGCAGAGCCTTGCCCACCAAGAGCGGTAGCACTACCCGGTCCACGCCCTCAGGCAGCAACCAACGACCAGTCACTTCAACCCCAGAAACCGGCCGATCTTTTTGAGCGGGGTATCGGCGCACCAAGCGTAGAGCGCATCGTAGATGACCATGCCGTGGGCCAGCATCTCGTGATCGTCGCTGAAATTCAGAGACAGGCCCTTCGAAATGGCCAGCAGGCCAGCCGCTTCCTTGGCCAGTTGTGGCTGACCGCAGTCGGCGCCGCGCACGATGAGGGCCAGCTTGTCGAGTGCGGCATCCTCCAGCTTGTACTTGGCGATGAAGGCATCGAAGCTGCACTGATCGCCATGGTGCCCCAATTCGGTGTTGGGCACGTCGTAGGGAATGGCTCCGGTCTCGGCCGCGATGCGCATCACCTCACCTGCAGGGACGTAGAGGAATTCCGGACTCTCATCGACAAACCGGCTTATCAGCCAGGGACAGGCGATACGATCAATCTTGGGTCTTTCTCGCGTGATCCATTTCATTGGGGCATCTCCTTTGGATTGGCGGGTAGCGGGGTCAGGTTGCCGGCAAGAACTTCCTGACCATCCAGAAAAAGACGGACAGCCTGTCCTCGCTGGCGTACCTGGTAGCACTCCTCTGGTTCTTTGGGCCTCGTCCAGTGCCAGCAAAGCTTATTGCCAATGACCCGCCAACTTCCCCTGGCAGGCTTGCCCATATTCATGCCGCGCAACTCCCCACCACTGAGAAATTGGTAGGCAAAGTGGACGCCATCGCCGAAATCCTGGTTGGACAGGGCTTGGGCCAGCACCTTGCCCTGGAGCAATACCCAGCCTTTGTCGGCAGCAGCAGCGTTGATAGCCGTCACCAGCACAGCGACCCCTACCCACCGTGCTGCTCCCATGCCGAGGTTCACAGGAACATCTTCACCAGGAAACCGATGACCGCGCAGCCACCAATGACATGGATGACGTTTGCCTTGAAGCGGAACAAGGCAATGGCTGCCCCTAGGGCAATCAGTGCCGATACCCACTCGAACGCCCCGTCGAAGCCCTTCGGCCACAGCACGTGGTAACCGAAGAACAGGGCCAGGTTCAGGATAACGCCGACCACGGCGGCCGTGATTGCTGTCAGAGGCGCCGTGAACTTCAGGTCATTGTGGGTCGTTTCGATGAAGGGACCGCCCATCAGGATGAAGACGAAGGACGGCAGGAAGGTGAACCAGGTGACCAGCATGGCCGCCACCGCACCGGCCAGGAAGAGGCTGTCCGGACCGAACACGGCCTTAACGTAGCCGCCAACGAAGCCGACGAAGGTCACCACCATGATGAGCGGCCCCGGTGTTGTTTCGCCAAGTGCCAGACCATCAATCATCTGGGGACCGGTGAGCCAGCCATAGCTCCCGACGGCCCCCTGGTAGACATAGGGCAGTACGGCGTAAGCACCACCAAAGGTCAGCAATGCGGCCTTGGTGAAGAACCAGCCCATCTGGGTCAGAGTATGGCTCCATCCGTAGCTGGCGGTCAGCAGCCCCATTGGGACCAGCCACAGCAAGCCACCGATAAGCGCGACTTTCGCCAACTGGTCCCAAGAGAACCGGGCATGCACCGGCGTCGGTGTATCGTCGTCGATCAGGGCCCGGCCGAAGGACTTATCCGCTTTGCCGTGGCCGCCACCGGCCTTGAATTTGTCCGGCGCGATGCGACCGCCAAAGTAGCCGATGGCTGCAGCGGCCGCGACGATGGCCGGGAACGGCACGTTGAGTGCAAATATGGCCACGAAGGATGCTGCTGCGATGGCCCAGAGGGCATTGTTCTTCAGAGCCCTGGAGCCGATGCGGTGGGCCGCCTGGACGACAATGGCGGTAACCGCCGGTTTGATGCCGTAGAACAGGCCGGCCACCAGGGGCACATTGCCGACCGCGATATAGATCCACGACAGCCCAATCAGGATGAACAGCGACGGCAGCACGAATAGCCCACCGGCAACGATGCCACCCCAGGTGCGGTGCATCAACCAACCGATATAGGTAGCCAACTGCTGGGCCTCTGGACCGGGGAGCACCATGCAGTAATTGAGGGCGTGCAGAAAGCGGCGTTCAGAAATCCAGCGCCGGCGCTCGACCAGCTCCTGGTGCATGATCGCGATCTGCCCTGCCGGCCCGCCGAAGCTGATGAAGCCGAGCTTCAGCCAGAACAGGAAGGCCTGCCAGAAGCTGACTTCGGC
>WBUO01000332.1 GCA_008933675.1 Dechloromonas sp. | reverse complement strand
ATAGTAAGGGGGACAAGCGCGGCGAAGAGGGCGAAGAGGAAAATGGCCGGCAATGGGAATGGATGGGATGACATGGGCAGGGAATTGGTGGCTCAATTCTTTACGGTCGAATTCGGTAGCAATCTGGGCGCGACCGCGAAAGGCGCGTTGCCATCATATATTGGTTCATTTGTGTCATTTTGGGCAACTGATGGTTCCAATCGCGTGCCGTCGGAAAGCGGCCTGCCTATCCGTGTTGCTGCTACTAGCAGCGCGCACGGTTAGCTGAGGCCGCTGGCGCGCGTTCAGCCGCCGAGATTGTTGCGCTTATCCCTTTCGATCATGTGAGAGCAGGGCATCCGCCAACGGTTATTTCCCACGGGGAAGCGGACACCACAGTTCCGATTCGCACGTCCAGGGAGCATGCGGCGAAGGCGAGAGAGCACGGAGCGCAGTGCCGAGTTATCGCCTTTACTGACGAGGTGCATCGCTTTTGTCGCAGAGAGCCGTTCGAGCACTCGACCATTGAGCAGGGTAAGGCGTTGTTGCGCGAGCAGCGACTGTTCAAGTGATGTAGAATGCTACTGGTTAGCGGCGCCATGTGGCCCTCGACGCAGTTACTAGAGCGTGCCTTCACTTCTCCGTCGTCACCGCTTGGATCGCCGCTATCGCACGCTTCACCATCTCGTCGCGGCCGGCCTTGATGGCCTCGATCGTCCGCGCCACAGGATAATCCGGCTCGTAGCCGTGCAGGTAGAGCTGGCTCCCGTCGTGTTTGGTCACGCGCATCCCAGTCCACATGAGCGTCCCGCCGCCAGGCATGGCTAGAAAATTGGCGTTCCCGTTGCAGCCAGCGGTCGGCTCGCCCACCAGCATCGCCAGTTTGAAGTGATCGACAATCGCCATACACGTCTCGCCGTAGCTTCCGACACCCGGGGTAACGATAAACGCGAACTTGCCCGTAAAGTGGGGCAGCTTCGGCTTCAGTGGCCAGCCTCCATCCCACCAAGTCCAGCCCTCTCGGTCTGGCCGCACGATCTGCGGAATGCAAAACGGCGCGGAATGCACCTCGGCATCCGTGAGACGCGTTATCACATCCGCATCCACCGAAATCAGCGAGTCGCTGGTCGGACGCTTCTGGCCATCCCACCGCCGGTCAAAGATCACGCCCCGGGCCTCCGCCAATTCGTCGAGATGTGCCGTGTATTCCGCCTTGGTGCAGGTCTCGAGATTGACGTAAAATATCCCGGCGAGACCTCCGCAAAGGTCGGCAGCTCGAATTCCTGCATCCCATTGGAAAAGTAACCACGCTGGTCGGCTTCGAGCGTGACGGGAATCGTCAACCGCACACCGTCGCGCTCCACGGCCACGTCGAGGGTCGCACCGACCGGGCCCTGGCCGAAGCGGTTCAAGGCCCGGTAGCGTCGCAGTTGGGGCGAGCCCGAGACCAGTTCCTCTCGTGCCGCGAGCACCTCGCGCGCCGGCACTCCGCTGACGGAGACAACCACATCACCCGGCACAAACGGCGCGGTCTCGCGCACCGCGGTCACGACAATCCGCTCGCCGACCATCGCCACCCGGATGGGCAGGCCGCCAGCGGTCTGGACATGCTCATGCACCGTCGGGTGTTCGCCCATCTCGGCAAAAAAGACGCCATGTCCATCCTGTAACCGCGCCACCAGCCGACACAGCCCATCGCGATATCCGTCCGGCGTCTCTGCCTCAAGGGCGGTCCGCAGTGCTGGCCGCAGTTGAGCTATCCAGTCGATACCAGCCTCGGCGTGATACGGGAAAAAATGCTGCATTACGTTCCAGAGGATCGTCACACCCGCGACGCGCACGGCGGGATCGTTCAGGTCGCCTTTCACATACTCGCAGGTTGCCAAACGCTCCTGGAGCGCGGGAAAGGAAGCGGCCAAAGTCCCGGACGTTCGATTGGCCTGATCCACGGGCAGCACGAGCGGCAGTCGGGCCTCCAGATCACGGTTCAGTGCCACGAACAATATAGGCACGGCGAGCGGCGAACCCTCGAACAGCGGCTTCCGCTCCTTGCTCTCGCCCCCGACGATCACGCGCCGGCTGATGTAGGGCGACGGCCGGCTGCCGAGCTTTACGCCACGGTGCTGCCAATAGGTTACCCGGGCACCCAGTTCCGGCTGGTTACTGGGCCAGCCTACATTGCCGGATCCAACCGGACGCAAGGCAAGCGTCGGCGCGATCGGTTGAAACACGTCCTCGAGGGCCGTTTGCAGGTCACTGGCTGTTCGTGCCCGCCGCGCTTCCGCGGCCCCTAGCACCGCAAGGCGCTCCCAATCCACCACCGCCCCCTCGTCGCTGGGGTGAAACCAGCGCACATATCCATAGAGACGCGCATACGCGACCAGCGCCTCGACCTCGTCGTCGCTCACGGCCGGGCCAGCCACCGCGGTTCCCCCGCCGGCACCGCTAGCTAGGAGCACCGCGCAGATCGCCAAGCAAAGCCGCAGTTGCATGTAAGGACCCGACAAGCAAGGGGAGGGCATGGGACGCTCCGACTCAAAAACCACCACCGGGTTCCGGTGCAAACCAACATTGCTGTTATTCCGCGTCTCAGCTTTTCGGCGTCATGGGTGGAATATCAGCTGAACCGACCATGAGACCGCTATAACGGATCTCCACTTCCCTCGGTCGCTCCACTTCCCTCGGTCGCTTCAGTCACCGGCACGTCCGGCCGTGACGTCGACACAAACAGTGTTGAGTGACAGATTGAGTTGAATGGATTTGCCACAATGACTGGCAGACTCCCTTCCCACCGGGGAAGTGTCGCCTTGGTCAGGCGTTTCTTGGTGAACGTCGCTGTGAATAGGCCACCCTAATCTTTCCTCCTTCCTCAGGAAAGATCGTAACGATGATCTCCAGCGCTTGGTCGTTGCGTTCAGCAGTAACTATGAGATGAACGGGGGAAATCCTTTCTTCAGAAACCGAGACGCGCTCTGGCACTATCCATCCATCACTCTGGAGCGCCGACTTTAGCCTAACGAAAAACAACTGAGGCACCGTAGGCCATGTCGAAATATCTACCCGCCTTATATACCACCCGAATAAACCATAACCACCTTGAACAGAGAAAGAACCGGTCGAATGGCCGGGGCCCATTTCAACGGTGCCAATTTGCTCGATAGCGGTCGCGACGTAATCAGCTTCGCTACCGACTAGCTTTGGTTTCGCACCGGCGAAGACCGTCTGTGTAGACATCGCGATGAGAATACATAGTAACGTTTTCATAAGTGTTTTTTGCCTAGACGCTCAAGATGAGCCAAAAGGGTCGGCGCGGTGCGCTGGCCCGAATTGGCTCTGTCGGATGGAGTTAGGCATTTTGATTTTCGGCAGTCTCTGTGAGTGACCGCACGTAACGACGCTCTAAAAATGAGAATACGAGAGCGCCGACAAGTGCCGCCAATATCCCACCGAAGAACCATGCGTAGTCTGGCGAAATATGAGCGGCCCATTCCTTGAACGTTCCGAGCGTCCCACCAACCAAGCCGCTGCTGAATGCGCCGATCGCGGCTAACCTCTTCTTAATTTCGGTATTCATGAGAAAGAGATGATGCGGATCCTTCATCGCCTATCCTTTGGAAGTTGAGAAGGCGGACATCAAGAATGTCGTTGCAATGACTCACGCACACCTAGTGGCAAAGACATTATACCGATGGCAAACAGGGCAACTCCGGTCAGGTAGAGCGTCGTTTTCACGTTTGTATGGCTAACCGGGAGGCCAAGAATGCGCGACATCGGAGAAAATGATGTAATACGTGAGCGAAATCGAAATGCCTACGATGCACAAAAGAACAAAACGTGAAAGGTATGCATCCTCTTGCTTCCCCCTCGTAAGCCACAGGAAGATCGGTGCAATCAAAATGCCGCCGACGAAGCCAGCCTCTGAGCCAAGAGCAGCCATGAGCGCGGGAACAATCGCGATAGGAATCAGAAGGTATTTATACTGTTTCTCGCTAACCGTCGGACCATTGGGCTTCATGGGAGCACTTTCTGTCGGATGCTTATGCTGCCCGATCGAGTGTATTTGATCAGACGTTGGCCCTGAAGGCCGGATTATGTTTCTTTCCGGAGAGCTTCACGAACGTAAGGGAGGGCCGCATGGATTAAGATCGGTTGGATGAGAACCCAACCGAGCAGCGCCCCAATCGGGCCTCCCCAATATGAGTATCCGTAGCTGGAGCTAATCTGCACGCCTATCCCGGCGAGTCCTCCGCAC
>WBUO01000331.1 GCA_008933675.1 Dechloromonas sp. | reverse complement strand
ATGCTTCTACAACCCGACCCGGCGTCACTCGACCTTGGGTTACCTCAGTCCTATCGACTTCGAACGTGAAGCTGGGGTAGCCTGAATGAACTTATCTCGGTGTCCACCAAACCGGCAGCAGGCCACCCATCACCTTCATTGCCTGCGTCTCTTGATTCATTCGCATTGCGCCGATCTGGGCCGCGAAAGTGGAAGCGGACCGACCGGCAAGTAGTATCGCGGGAATGAGGACGCCGAACTCGCGGAGGACGGATATGCCAACCAGTTCGACGACCAGTTCCGATGCACCCAATGTCTTGAGCAGATCGCTTCCTATGAGAGCCACCACTGCGCCGATAAAGAATGTCATGATCGCTATGAGTGGCAGCGCATCGAAGCCGGCCTTCTGAATTGACGACGCCAGTGCGATCAATCGCATCCTTTTGGGATGTGCAAGAGATTTCATGAGCGCCACCTCAAGTTGGCCGAGAAATCGAGCGCTTGCGCCGATTTCCTGGACAGCTCGATAAACTTTTTGGCCAAGACGCACGTGAAATGGGGGAGTTTTGATTGGCGGGACATCGCGGTCGGCCATGGCCGAGCCCACCAGCGCGAACAGATCAGCAAGATTGGCGGGCAGGTCTGCGGTAAATGCCGCATTGGGTGCGAGAGTCAGGATGGCGAGCGCGCCTGCGCTGTCTATCCTTCCCAGGTTTCCGAAGTCGCTTGAGAAGGAGAGGTTCGAGGGACTCAGAACATGCCCGGAAAGGCCTGCGATCGACATCGCTGTCCAGTCACCTTCAACGACCAACGTTGAAATGCCATCTCCTTCGCGAACGAAGATGTTCGGTGCTGTGCGCGCATTCATCGCAGCAAGTCTCCAACCGGTGTCGGGAGAGCGGATCGCCCGTGGCAACTCCCTCTCCCATAACCCGTCATCGAGCGGATCATGCCAGCAAGCGGGACCACTGACCCCACACATTTAACCATGCCGATCCACACATCGCGCCTTGCCTCAATGACATTATGTAAACGTCACCGTAGCGTTATATCAGGTCGCTTGCAAGGAGTATGCTGCGCACAAATCGGCCGACAGATCGTTTGAATAAGCACAGGATACTCTTGCTAAGGTTAGATAAAATTGTCAGTTGAAATCCCTATGAGATTCTTTCTGAACCGATATCGCACCTTAGAGTTCATATTAACGACACTCGTAGGTGACATTAAATCTTTGCTTGCACTTGCCATCCCAGGCCGAGTGATTTTTGCAGGGCGATCCATGACAGCGTGAGCGCCGCCTTTCCCCGGACGAGGTCGGTTGCCGCCTGCTGCTGTTTGCGAAGCGTGCGATTTAGGTCGGCGCGCGAGATCACTCCGCCGGCAAATCGTTGTCGATCAAGATCGGCTGCGCCATCTGCCTGGGACTTGATCTGCGCGAACGCCACCAGGGCAGAGCGCTGCTGGCTAAAGCGCGACAACGCGCGCTCGGCGTCCTGAAGTGCAGAAAGCACCGTCTTTCGATAGTTGGCAACTGCCTCGGCACGGACGGCGCTCGCCTGATCGACCGAGGCATCGACCCTTCCGAAATCGAGGAAGTTCCACTGCAACTGTGGAATGGCGAGAATTGACGGATTGCTCACATCAAAGAGATCGTCTGGCGACGTTCCGCCAAGTCCCAAGATTCCCATGAATGACAGCTTCGGAAATCGTGCAGCCTCCGCAACACCGATCCGAGCCGTTGCTGCCGCCAGGCTGCGTTCGGCCGCGCGGATGTCGGGCCGACGTGCGACAAGGTTGGAGGGGTCGCCCACGGCGACCTGTTCCGGCGGGAGGGGAACATCGAAGATCTGTTTCAGCGCTTCGTCCGTTGTCCCTGGGATCTGTCCAGCTAGAATGGCAAGCGCATCGAGCAATACCGCCGTGTCAGCTTCGGCCTCGGCGAGCTGAGACTTGAGCAGCTCGAGCTCGGCATTTGCATTGCCGAGAGGGAACAGGGGCAACACGCCTTGCTGATACCGTTGATAGGTTAGCGAGAGGGTTTGCTGCTGCAACTCGCACTCGGTTCGGTACGCTTTGGCTCGAAACTGGGCCTCGCGCAGGTTGACATAGGCATTGGCAACTTCGGCGGTCAGCTGGACCTTGGCATCCTCCACATTGGCAACCGCTGCCGCGGCCTGAGCGTTGCCGGCCTCGATCCGTCGCTGCGTTCCTCCTGCGAAATCCAGCTCCCAGTTAGCGTTGAGCCCGAGATTGTAGACACTGAGGCTATCATCCGCCTGTCCCTGCGGACTAACAGGCGCGCTCGCCGAAGGCGGGGCACTGTTCTGAATATCAAGGCCCGGCAAGCGGCCCTGAATAGCCGTCGCCTGGGTTCCAAGCGTCGGAAATCTTCCGGCCTTCTCCTGTCTCACGGATGCCCGCGCCTGCGCAATCCGCGCTTGCGCAGCCTGAAGCGAAGGATTGTCCGATAACGCAGCCTCGATAAGCCTGGTCAATTCCGGATCGTTCAAAAGGAGCCACCACTCTGCCAGCTCGGGCTCGGTATCGATGATGTTACCGCCGGCACGGACAAAGCCGTCATTTCGGTTCGCCGAGAATACTTCTGGAGGCCCGGCGTAGTCTGGGCCCGCAACACAACCGGCCAGCAGAAACGAGGCGAGAAGCGATATTACAGATTTTCTTATCATGTCAGGCTCAGTGCATCGAAAGGGAAACATTCTTGGGAAGCGGCTTCAAAAAGATGACCAAAGGAACGGTCATCAAGGTCAGGACGCCCATCACCAAGAATACATCATTGTAGGTCATTACGAACGCGTCCCGCTGGATGGTCCGGCCTAGCATCGACATGGCACCCTCCATCCCGCCGAAGCTTTTCGCGAGTTCATCAAGATAAATCTGGAGTGAAGCACTGTTGGCATTCAGCGTCTCTTCCATGCGCCGGCTATGGTGCCAGATCCGCTGGTCCTGAAACGAAGCCAGTCCGGCCAAAGCGAAAGATCCTCCGAGATTTCGAGCGGCGTTAAAAATACCGGAGGCATCGCCAGCATCTGTCTTTGCCACCGAGGCTACGGTAGCCTGGTTCAGGAACATCATGGCCAGAATCATGCCAACACCCCGAATAAGCTGGCTTTCGATGAATACGGCGCCCCCAGATTCCGCGGTGAGGCTTATGCTGACGAAACAGCTGGCCGCCATCAGAAGCATTCCGACACCGACGGCAATGCGAATGTGGAGTCTGCGGATCATGAAGGGCAGGATCGGCATAAGCACAAAAGCCGGAATACCCATCCAAAATATAACGAGCCCGGTTTGAAAAGCGTTATAATCGGATATGATCGCAAGAAATTGGGGAATGACGTAGGTCGAACCATACATGACCATTCCCAGGGCGAGAGCCATCACCGCAACGCTTCCGAATTGGCGATTGAGAAGGAGGCGGAGTTTCAGGACGGGCTTCGACGCGTTCAGCTGCCCGTATATGAGTGAAGCGAAACCGATAACGGCAATGAGTGCCAGCCAGCGAATAAGAGCGGATTCAAACCATTCCTCGCGATGCCCCTCCTCAAGCAACACAGTCAAAGCGCCCAACCCCAGAATCAGGCCGGCAATGCCCGCCCAATCAGCATCGGTCAGATACTCCCACTTCGGCTCTTCGTGAGGAAGCCCGACGAATAGCAGCAGCAGCAGTACGGCGCAGATTGGAACATTGACAAAGAAGGCATAGTGCCAGCTCAAATTTTCGGTCAGCCAGCCACCGATCAGCGGCCCCATGACCGGACCCAGAATCACTGTCATGCCGAACAGCGCCATGCCGATCGGCTGTTGATGGGGCGGCAATCTTTTCGCCACGATGGTCATCGCAGTTGGTATCAGCGCACCACCCATGAAACCCTGACCCGTGCGACCGATGATCATGGTCGTGAGGTCGGTCGCCATACCGCAAAGAATTGAGAAGCCGGTGAACGCGGAAACCGCAATGATGAGCAGGTTTCGCAGTCCAAAAAGGCGTTCAAGCCAGGCGCTAAGCGGAATTACCACAATTTCGGCAACGAGAAATGCGGTGGCAATCCAAGTGCCCTCGGTGCCGCTGGCTCCGATTTCGCCCTGGATCACCGGAAGCGCGGAATTGACGATAGAGATATCGAGTGTTGCGAGCATGGCGCCAAGTGCACCCGCTGCGACCGCTATCCACGCGGTGATATCGGCATTCCGCCTTTCTGCAGTCGGAGTACCAGAGGCGCTGTTCGATGCCAACTCGGCGGTCATTTGTCGGTACTCGAGAT
>WBUO01000330.1 GCA_008933675.1 Dechloromonas sp. | reverse complement strand
GCCCCGCTCGGGCACCGCGGATACTCCGTGGCGGCCGCGTGGGCCGACTACGACCTCGACGGGGACCTCGACCTCTTCGTCGGGGACAACGACGGGGCGAGCCGGCTCCTGCGGAACGACGGGAGCTCGGCCGAGCCTCGGTTCACCGACGTCACGGCGGGCTCGCTCCTCCGCTGCGGATCCGTCTACTGCGCCGCGTGGGCGGACGTCGACGGGGACGGCGACCCGGACCTCACGGCCGCGGACTGGGACAACGCGGTGGCCGTGTTCCGGAACGACCAGCGGCTCGGGAACCACTGGCTCCAGGTGCGCCTGCGGGGCGCCGGGGCGAACCGCTTCGGCGTGGGAGCTCGGGTGCGCGTGACCGCCGGCGGCCGCTCGCAGGTCCGGGAGGTCTTCGGCGGCTGCCCGACCGCGACCCAGCCCCTCGTCGCCTGCTTCGGGCTCGGGCCCGAGGCCAGGGCCGAGGCCGGCCGGCCGACGCTGATCGTCTGCCGGACGCAGATCGGCTGGGGCTCGCCGAACAAGGTCGGCACCCACGACGTGCATGGGGCGCCGCTGGGCGCCGCCGAGATCGCCGCGACGCGGGCGGCGCTGGGCTGGCCGCACGAGCCGTTTGTCGTGCCCGAGGAACTGCGTGCCGCCTGGGATGCCCGCACTGCCGGCGCCGCTGCCGAAGCCGCCTGGCAGGCACGCTTCGCCGCCTACCGGGCGCAGCATCCGGAACTGGCCGCCGAGTTCGAGCGCACGCAGGCCGGCGGCCTGCCGGAGAGCTGGCCGGAAATCCGCAGCGAGCTGCTGGCCCGCGCCGGCGACCGCCAGGGAGCCGTGGCCAGCCGCAAGTCGTCGCAGAACTGCCTCGATTTCCTTGTCGACCGCGTGCCGGAACTGCTCGGCGGCTCGGCCGACCTGACCGGCTCCAACCTGACCGCCGGCAAGGGCAGCATCGCCTGGCACACGGCCGGCGAGCGGACGCCCAACTACCTGTCCTACGGCGTCCGCGAATTCGGCATGACGGCGATCATGAACGGTGTCGCCCTGCACGGCGGCCTGATTCCCTACGGCGGCACCTTCGCCGTCTTCTCCGATTACGCGCGCAACGCCATCCGCATGAGCGCCCTGATGCAGCAGCGCGTCATCCATGTGCTGACGCACGATTCCATCGGCCTCGGCGAGGACGGCCCGACGCACCAGCCGGTCGAGCACATCGGCAGCCTGCGGCTGATCCCCGGGCTCGATGTCTGGCGGCCGTGCGATGAGCTGGAGACGGCCGTCGCCTGGGTCGAGTCGCTGGAACGGCGTGACGGTCCGGCAGCCCTTTTCCTGTCGCGGCAGAACCTCGAGCAGTGCGGCGAGCGCCCCGGCCGGGCCGATGACATCGCCCGCGGCGGTTATGTGCTGCGCGAGGCCGACGGGCCACTGCAGGCGGTGCTCATCGCCACCGGTTCGGAGGTCGGCATCGCCCTGGCCGCGCAGCGCGACCTAGCCACGCACGGCGTCGCCACGCGCGTCGTCTCGATGCCCTGCTGCGCGCGTTTCGACCGGCAATCGCCGGCCTGGAGGAAGTCCGTGCTGCCCACCGACATTCCGCGTATCGCCATCGAGGCCGGCCACCCGGATCCCTGGCGCAAGTATGTCGGCATGGCCGGCGAGGTGGTCGGCATCGACCGCTTCGGCGAGTCGGCACCGGCGCCGCAGCTGTATGAGCGCTTCGGCCTGACCGCCAGCCATCTGGCCCAGGTCGTCGTCGAGACCATTGCCCGCGAGAGCGGCTCGGACGGGGATTTCTAGCTGGCAGCTTTTAGTTGCCGGCCACGCGCCGGCAACTAATGACTGACAACTGACGGAGCTTCATTCATGGCAATCAAAGTGGCAATCAACGGCTTCGGCCGGATCGGGCGCATGGCCTTCCGCGCCATCGCCAGGGAGGCGGAGTTCGCCGACATCGACGTGGTCGCGATCAACGACCTGCTGGCGCCGGATTACCTCGCGTACATGCTGCAGTACGACTCGGTGCATGGCCGTTTTGCCGGCAGCGTCACGGTCGACGGCGAGACCCTGGTCGTCGATGGCCGGCGCATCCGGCTGTCGGCGGTGAAGAACCCGGCGGAGTTGAACTGGGGCGTGCTCGGCGTCGATGTCGTGATCGAGGCGACCGGCTTGTTCCTGACCGACGAGAGCTGCCGCCAGCATCTGGCCGCCGGGGCGCGCAAGGTCGTCCAGTCGGCGCCGGCCAAGGATGCGACGCCGATGTTCGTCTATGGCGTCAATCACGACACGTATGCCGGCGAGGCCATCGTCTCCGCCGCCTCGTGTACGACCAACGGCCTGGCGCCGGTGGCCAAGGTGTTGCACGACCGTTTCGGCATCAAGCGCGGCCTGATGAGCACCGTGCATGCCGCCACCGCCACGCAGAAGACCGTCGACGGGCCTTCCGGCAAGGACTGGCGCGGCGGCCGCGGCATCCTGGAGAACATCATCCCGTCCTCGACCGGCGCCGCCAAGGCCGTCGGCAAGGTGATTCCGGCACTGGCCGGCAAGCTGACCGGCATGGCCTTCCGCGTGCCGACCTCGGACGTCTCGGTCGTCGACCTCACCGTCGAGCTGGCCCAGGAGGCTTCCTACGAAGACATCTGCACCGCCATGCGCGAGGCCGCGGCCGGTCCGCTGAAGGGGGTGCTCGCCTACACCGGCGACAAGGTGGTGTCGACCGACTTCCGCGGTTGCCCGCAACCGTCGATCTTCGATGCCGAGGCGGGCATCGCGCTCGATCCGACCTTCGTCAAGGTCGTCGCCTGGTACGACAACGAGTACGGCTATACCTGCAACCTGCTGCGCCTGGTGCGCCACATCACCCATTGAGGAGCGCGTCATGGCCCTGATTTCCCTGCGTCAACTGCTCGACCACGCGGCCGAGCACAGCTACGGCCTGCCGGCCTTCAACGTCAATAATCTGGAACAGATCCAGGCCATCATGCAGGCCGCCGAGGCCTGCGACAGCCCGGTGATCCTGCAGGCCTCGGCCGGCGCCCGCAAATACGCCGGCGAGCCCTTCCTGCGGAAGCTGGTCGAGGCGGCTATCGAACAGTACCCGGACATCCCGGTTTGCCTGCACCAGGACCACGGTACCTCGCCGGCCGTCTGCCTGCAGTCGATGAAGAGCGGCTTCTCCAGCGTCATGATGGACGGCTCGCTGGGTACTGACGGCAAGACGCCGACGACTTATGCCTACAACGTCGAGGTCACCGCCAGGGTGGTCGAGATGGCCCACGCCATCGGCGTCTCGGTCGAAGGCGAACTGGGCTGCCTCGGTTCGCTGGAAACCGGCGAGGCCGGCGAGGAAGACGGCATCGGCGCCGCCGGCAAGCTCGATCACAGCCAGTTGCTGACCGATCCCGACGAGGCCGCCGACTTCGTCGCCAAGACCGGCGTCGACGCCCTGGCCATCGCCATCGGCACCAGCCACGGCGCCTACAAGTTCACCCGCCCGCCGACCGGCGAGATCCTGGCCATCGAGCGCATCAAGGCCATCCATGCGCGGATTCCCGATACTCACCTAGTCATGCACGGTTCTTCCAGCGTGCCGCAGGAGTGGCTGGCGGTGATCCGCCAGCACGGCGGCGCCATCAAGGAAACCTACGGCGTGCCGGTCGAGGAGATTGTCGCGGGCATCCGCCACGGCGTGCGCAAGGTCAATATCGATACCGACATCCGGCTGGCGATGACCGGTGCCATGCGCCGGGCGATGGCCGAAAAACCCGAGGAGTTCGATCCGCGCGCCTTTCTCAAGGCCGCCGTCGCCGCCGCCCGCGATCTCTGCCGCCAGCGCTTCGAAGCCTTCGGCAGCGCCGGTCAGGCAAGCCGCATCAAGCCGCTGCCGCTGGACCGGATGATTGCCCACTATCGCTGAAGCGGCGCGGAAACCGAGCAACTCTGCGCGACCTTGCGTCGTTTTCGGGCTCCGTTCGCGGAGCCCCTTTTTTTGGAGGATCACCGCATGCCTGCCACCGATTTCATCATCGCCCCGAGCATCCTCTCGGCCAACTTCTCCTGCCTCGGCGACGAGGTGGCCAACGTCATCGCCGCCGGCGCCGACTGGATCCACTTCGACGTGATGGACAACCACTATGTCCCCAACCTGACCATCGGCCCGCTGGTTTGCGAAGCCATCCGGCCATGCACCACGGCGCCGATCGACGTGCATCTGATGGTCAAGCCGGTCGACCGCATCATCCCGGACTTCGCCAGGGCCGGCGCCAACATCA
>WBUO01000329.1 GCA_008933675.1 Dechloromonas sp. | reverse complement strand
GCCCACCCCGCCGCGCCGCAGGCGGTGCTCGCCCAGGAACAGCAGGATCGGCGCGGCGATGAAGATCGAGGACGAACAGGCCAGCAACACGCCGAACAGCATGACCCAGGCAAAGGTCTGCACCGCCTCGCCGCCGAAGAAGGCGAGCGGCAGGATGGCCAGCAGGGTGGTCAGCGACACGTTCAGGGTACGGTTCAGCGTCTCGTTGATCGACAGGTCGATCAGTTCACGCAGCGGCATCGACTTGTACTTGCGCAGGTTCTCGCGCACGCGGTCATAGACGACGACCTTGTCGTTGACCGAGAAGCCCATGACGGTCAGCACCGCCGCGATCGACGACAGGTTGAACGGAATGCCCGTGATCGCGTAGAAGCCGAAGGTCTTGGTGACGTCCAGCACCAGCGTCACGATCGCGCCGACGCCGAACTGCCATTCGAAACGGAACCAGGTGTAGAACAGCATGGCGACCAGGGCCAGGCCCATCGCCAGCATGCCGTTGCGGTACAGTTCGGCCGAAACCGCGCCGCCGACCGCCTCGACCCGCCGGAATTCGGTGCCGGGGTATTTCTCGCCCAACAAGCCGCGGATCTTCTCGACCTCGGCCTGCTGGGTGCCTTCCGGACCCGGCGTCGCCTCCATGCGGATCAGCACGTCGCGCTTCGACCCGAACTCCTGCAGCGCGGCATGGGGATGGCCCGCCGCGGTGAACAGGTCACGCAGGCCGGGGAAGTCGGCGTCCTGCTGCATGCGCACTTCCATGACGACGCCGCCACGGAAATCGATGCCGAAGTTCACCCCCGGATAGAAATACAGGACCACCGAGATCAACGACAGCAGGGCGGACACGATCAGGCCGTTCACGCGCTGCTTCATGAAGGGGATCTTGGTATTGTCGGGAATCAGGCGAATACGCATTGGCGTCGGCCCCTCAAACCGGAATCGTCTTGGGCCGCGTCGCCCGCAGCCAGTCGGCCATCAGGATGCGCACCAGCAGGGTCGCTGTGAACAGCGAGATCAGGATGGCGATCGAGATGGTGACGGCGAACCCCTTGATCGGGCCCGAGCCGAGCGCAAACAGGATCAGCATCTTGATCAGCGTGGTGAAGTTCGCGTCGATGATGGTCGAGAACGCGCGCTTGAACCCCGCATCCAGCGCCCCCACCGGCGAACGGCCGAGCTTGGTTTCCTCGCGGATGCGTTCGTTGATCAGCACGTTGGCGTCGACCGACAGGCCCATCGACAGCAGCAGACCGGCGATACCAGGCAGGGTCAGCGTCGCCTGCAGCAGCGACAAGGCGCCGAGCGACAGCACCAGGTTCACCACCAGCGCCACGTTCGCATAAAAGCCGAACCGGCCGTAGAACACGAACATGTAGCTGACGACCAGCACGAAGCCGATCAGCGTGGCGATGATGCCGCCGCGTATCGCATCGGCGCCCAGGTCGGGGCCGACCGTGCGCTCCTCGATGATGGTCAGCGGCGCGGGAAGGGCGCCGGCGCGCAACAGCACGGCCAGGTCATTGGCGGTCGCGGCGGTGTAGTTGCCGCTGATCTGGCCCGACCCGCCCAGGATCGGCTCGCGGATGACGGGATAGGAGATGACCTTGTCGTCGAGCACGATGGCGAACGGCTTGCCGACGTTCTCGCGGGTCACGTCGCCGAAGCGGCGGGCGCCGACAGAATCGAACTTGAAATTGACGACCCACTGGCCGGTGCGGCTGTCGGACGACGCCTGGGCATCGACCAGGTTTTCGCCGGCGACCTCGATCTTCTTGCGCACCGCGACCTTCTGGCCGGGGGCCTCGCCCTCGACATCGAGATAGTCGGTGCCGACCGGCGGGGTGCGGTCGATCTGCGGGTTGGCCGAGGTGTCGACCATGCGGAACGACATCTTGGCGGTCTGGCCCAGCAGGCGCTTGATGCGTTCGGGATCCTGGACGCCGGGCAGCTGGATCAGGATGCGGTCCTGGCCCTGGCGCGCGATCTGGGGTTCGGACACGCCGGTTTCGTCGATGCGGCGGCGCACGATCTCGATCGACTGCTCGACCGCCTTGCGGGCCTTGTCGACGATCGCTTCCTCGGTCAGCGTGACGGTGATGTCGCCGTCCGGGGTCGAGGCGAAGGACAGCTCGGGCTTGGCCTGGCCCAGGACCATGATGCCGGAACCGGCGGGCTCCAGCTCCTTTTTCATCAGGTCCAGCGCCTGGGCGGTCTGGGCGGCGTCACGCAGCTTGACCGCCACCGAACGCTCGCCCGACGGGCTCAGCCGGGTATAGCCGATCCGGGCGTTGCGCAGCGCGTTGCGCGTGGATTCGACCACATTGTTCAGCCGTTCGCGTGCCACCGCCCTGGTATCGACCTCAAGCAGCAGATAGGCGCCGCCCTGGAGGTCGAGGCCGAGATTGTCCCGCTGATGCGGCAACCATCTCGGCAGCTGGGTGACCTGCTCGGGCGAGAGCAGGTTCGGCGCCGCGAACACGATGCCGACCAGGCAGAGGATCGTGGCGGCAATGACCTTCCAGGTCTGGATATGCAGCATGTCGCGGGGCGGCCTTCGAACGCTTGAACCGTCGATTACTTGGTAGCGGAGTCGGCCTTGGCCTCGTCCTTGACGACCTCGGTCTTGCCGCGGACGTCGGACAGGGTGGCGCGCAGGACCTTGACGCGCACGCCTTCGGCGATCTCGACCTCGACATGGCCGTCGTCGACGACCTTGGTGACCTTGCCGACGATGCCGCCGCCGAGGGTGACGATGTCACCGCGCTTGACCGCCTCGATCATCGACCGGTGCTGCTTCATCTTCTTCTGCTGGGGCCGGATCAGCAGGAAGTAGAAGACGACGAATATCAGGACCAGCGGCAAAAGAGACATGATGTCGAAAGCGCCGCCCGCGCCGCCACCGGCGGCCTGGGCATAAGCCTGGGAAATCAGCATTGGGATGGTCCTTCAAGCATTGGACAGAGGTCGCGCGGGACTATAGCGACGCCCGCCGCCTTTGCAAGTCGGACGGCCGCCGCGGGTTTCAAGGGCCCGCGGCGGCAAAAAAAGTCAGCTACGGATAAAGGCGCAGGTTGATTTTTCCAGCGGCATGAAGGCCTCGGCCTGCGGAATGTCGCGGACCTTCTTGTAGTAGTCCCAGTCGTATTTCGATTCGGCCGGCGACTTCACCTGATAGAGCGAGATGTCGTAGAGCGCCCGTCCGTCCTTTCGGATAGTGCCCTTGCGGCCGAAATTGTCGATCGGCATTTCCTTCATCTTCGCCACGACCGCCCCGGCCTCGTCGGTGCCGGCGGCATCGACCGCGCGGAAATAATGCACCAGCGCGGCATAGGTCGAGGCCTGCTCCTTGGACGGCATCTTCTTGTGCTCGGCCATGAATTTCTTGGCGAAGGCCCGCGTCGCGTCGTTCTCGTCCCAGTAGTAGTTCTCGGTCACCATCAGCCCCTGCGCGGTCTGCAGCCCAAGGGTGTGGACATCGGTGATGAAGGTGATGAAGCCCAGCATGCGCTGGCCCGACTGGGTCAGGCCGAACTCGCCGGCCTGCTTGATCGCGTTGATCGTGTCGGTGCCGACATTGGCCAGGCCGACGACATTGGCCTTCGATCCCTGGGCCGCCACCAGGAACGAGGCGAAGTCGTTGGTGTTGGTCGGATGCCTGACCCCGCCCAGCACCTTGCCACCGGCGCCGTTGATCACCTCGGTCGCGGCCTTCTCCAGCGCATGGCCGAAGGCGTAGTCGGCGGTGATGAAGAACCAGGTCTTGCCCCCCGATTCGACGATCGCCTTGGGACCCCCGACCGCAAGCGCATAGGTATCGTCGGCCCAATGCACGGCATAGGGCGAGCAGTTCTTGTTGGTCAGGTCGGTGGTGGCCGCGGCGGTCACCAGCGTCACCTTCTTGCGGTCGCGCGCCACTTCCTGCACGGCCAGCGCCACCGGCGACACCGGCAGGTCGACGATGACGTCGACGTCTTCCTTGTCGTACCAGCGCCGCGCGATCTCGGCGGCGACGTCGGGCTTGTTCTGCATGTCGGCGCCGACGATCTCGATCGGCTTGCCGGCCGCCTTGCCGCCGACCTCGGCCGCGGCAAGCCTGGCCGCCAGCACCGCCCCCTGCCCGCCGATATCGGCGGCAAAACCGCTCATGTCGGCCATGACGCCGACCTTGATCGACTTTTCACCTGCAATGGCGTGGCCACCGGCAACCAGCGGCAGCAGCGCAATGGCCGCGGCGGCCAATTGTTTGGTCTTCATTAGTTTTTCCTCCCAAGCA
>WBUO01000023.1 GCA_008933675.1 Dechloromonas sp. | reverse complement strand
CCAAATTGTTAAAGAACTTCTCTTTCCGCCGCGCCGTTTCGTTCGATCCGTCAGCAGCAGAGAGGCGAGATTATGAAGAACTTCCTTCAAACCGTCAAGCAATTTCGCTTAACTTTTTTCTCTCCCTCCTCTTCATCAACCGCCGGAAAACCCCGCCGCCGCAGAAGAGGTGCGCATTATATAGAGATTCGAACAACCGTCAACAGCAAACTGGAGTTCCCAGGATTTAGTGGAGAGGTAAAAATAACCTATCCTTATCCCATGGGAGGGGCTTCACATGGGCACCAAAAAAAATTGCAGTCATGTCCGCCTTGCCCACCAATTCATAGAGGCGAACAAGGGCCGATTCAGCATTGAGACCATGTGCCGCGTGCTCGAAGTTGCGCCCAGTGGCTATTACGCTTGGCTAAAAAAGCCGATCTCTGAACGAGATCAGGAAGATGCGAGGTTGCTTCGCGCCTCTTTCGATCGCAGCCACGGGATTTATTGGGCGCCTCGCGTTTTTCTCGATCTTCGTGAAGCAGGTGAGACTTGTAGCAAGCATCGTGTGGAACGCCTGATGCGCGAAAACGGCTTGAGAACACACGGAGGGTTTCGCATAAGACGTGTGTTTGCGGGAAAGCCAGCCGTCTTGATACCAAACCTACTCCAGCGCCAGTTCACTGTTTCACAACCTGATAAGGCGCGGGTGACGAACATCACTTACGTTCGCACCTGGGAGGGGTGGCTTTATCTTGCTGTTGTCATAGATCTGTTTTCGCGCAAGGTAGTCGGTTGGGCAACCAGAGGCAGCATTCAACGTGAGCTCGTTCTTGACGCGGCGCTGATGGCCACTCGCCGTCGCCATCCACAAGAAACCTTGATTCACTCTGACCAAGGCTCACAGTACGGAAGCGATGCTTGGAGGCGCTTTTGCAAGTCCAACCACCTTGAACCCAGCATGAGTCGCAGAGGCAACTGTTGGGACAATGCCGTGGCGGAATCTTTTTTCGGCAGTTTGAAGAAGGAGCTCATCAAGAAGCATATCTACAAAAAGCCGCGCGCTCGCAACGGAAAACATTTCTAACACATTGAGACCTTCTACAATCGAACGCGCAAACACTCGCATCTATCAGGCGTCAGCCCTGATGATTTCGAGGCCAACTTCAAGCAGCAAGGCAAAGGTCTCCACTAAATCCTGGGAACTCCATGTTGCCGCGACGGGAAGGCTGGAAAGACAACCACAAGCGAGTGTATTGCTTCTATCGGCAACTGGGCTTGTCGCTGCGCCATCGCCGCCCGAAGCGGAACAAGGCGGCTTACTTGCGGCAACCCAAGAAACAGTCCGCAGGGATTAACGACTTCTGGATATGTGGATTTTGTCGCCGATGCCTTGCTCGATGGTTGCCGGCTGCGGACCCTGCCGATCGTTTATAACTACACTAGCGAATGCTTGGCGATCGATATCGGACAGAGCTTAAAGGGAGAGGATGCGGTGCGTGTGCAGGAGCAACTTCGTATGACCCGCGGGCCTCCCAAGACGATCAAGACCGACAACGGCAGCGAATTCATCTTGAAGGCAATGGAAAAAATGGCCTACGAGCACAGCGTTGAACTAGATTTCTCTCGACCAGGGAAGCCAACGGATAACGCCAAGGTCGAGTCGTTCAACAGCCGCTTCCGAGAGGAATACCTGAACGCACATTGATTCTTGTCCCAGGAGGATGCCAAAGGCAAAATCGAGGCGTGGCGGCAGTACAATGACGAGGATCGTCCCCACTCTGCACAAGGTTGGATGACACCCGCCGAATTCGCAGATCAGTGCAGGAAAGAGGCCTCCAAGGAGGTCTTATCGGAGCCGGAAATTTCCAGTTAACACTGGGACGAAAACCGGTGCAGCCTCACAGCGGGAAAATTTGAACAGATCCTGCTCGGTCAATACATTTCTCTGGAGGCAGTTCGCCATCAAGCATGCAACTGACCGAACTCACCCGAGGGGCGCTTATCGGGCATTTTTATGAATGCCCATTCGGAGCCCCAGGGGCTTGTATGGCCGCCCCTCCGATTCTCCGGGTCGAGCCCCCGAGAGAACAACCTTTAGAGCGATCACAACCAGTTGTGAAATCCGAACGATCCAAGCCCCAAACCGCCTCCCAAGGTCAACAAAAACTGGCGCAACCTCTATAGCGAATCAAGCGGAAAACGAAGAGCCACATCCACAGGTAGAGGTCGCATTGGGATTACGGATCACAAACTGCGAACCTTCCAAACCTTCAGAATAATCAATCTCAGCACCTACCAAATATTGATAACTCATCGGGTCAATTAGTAGCGTCACCCCTCCTTTTTCGAGAGTGGTATCGTCTTCGTTCACATCCTCGTCAAACGTGAAGCCATACTGAAAACCCGAGCATCCCCCGCCCGTCACAAATACGCGCAATTTCAGGCCGGGATTACCCTCTTCATCGATAAGTTCCTTCACTTTCGCCGCCGCGCTATCCGTAAAAAGAAGAGGAGATGCGACTTCCGCTACTGCATTCATTTTGAAACTCCCAAAAACGGCAAAATACTATTGAATAAATACACCACACAGCCAGACGAGACTTAGGCACTCACTGCCAACTTTAGTTCCACAGACTTGCCATCCCGATGCACCATGCGCCCCTCGACAACAGCCCCTTGATGCATCTCGATTACCACATACTCCACGTCCCCAAGGACTCTCGCCTTGGATTGTATCTCGAGCGAATCAGAAACGCTTACAGGCCCGACGACCGTACCATTGGTAACCAGATGAGCAACACGTATAGCCCCTTCCACCCTCGCATGTTCGCTGAGCACCAATGTGGATGACGCAGCCCCCTCCGCCGCTTCCACACTACCCTGAACCTCCCCGTCAATTCGCAACCCACCCGCGAATCGAATACTTCCCTCGACTCTAGTCCCAGCACCAATCAGGCTGTCAATTCGTCCTTGCGGCACATTTTCAGACCTCTTCCCAAACATCACGCTCTCCTAGAATTGAGCCCGCTTTCTAGCGGCCACGGTATCACCCTGCAGAATTAGCGCCTCAACCCCCTTCAAGCTGGCCCCCTCTGGCAACTTGAACCCTCCCTCACGACGCAAAAAATGCTTCAGACTAAATTGGTACTCAGGCGCTTGCGATGCTTTTTCCGGAAGCAACAACTGCAGCTCGCGCCCATAAAGAGTGTAGCTAACAACCAATTGCAGCCTCCCCGAAAACTCCGGATTCAGGCGACTAGGCTGAAATGCGACCAGCAACCGATAACGGTATTTTGCATCCTCTTCAGGCACAACACGGAAATTTTCAAGTCGCAAGACTGCCTCGTCGCCGAGCACCGGTATCAAACGCTCAAATAGCAACATATCCTCCTTGAGCGCCGCACTTTCCAACTCCAGCTCCCTGATCCTCGAGAGCAACTGTCGCTGCGTCGCTTTTTCGATACTAACCGCATTCACTCGGGTCCCGGCAGTTGTTCGCAAGCTCTCAAGCTCCGCACGCTGGGAAAGAATTTGCCCTCGCAAGTCCTGCAGTTCGCGCCCCATTTCACCAGCCTCGTTACGCTGAAAAAACAACCAAGCCGCCACAAAGAGCAGAAGCAAGAAGACTAGGGCGGGAAAGAGGAACCACTGCCAAGGCACATGGGTACGTACAACAACCTTAGGTGCGGCAATACCGAAACGACGCCGGAATCTGCGCAACCTCAGGCTCACGAAGGGAGTTTGCAGAGGCATAGCACTCCAAAGACAACAGAAGCTGAGGCCACCAGCGACCCCAGACAAGCGAACAACTCTCTGCCAGCAAAAAATCGGCTATACGCCGCCTTCCATCCACCCAGACTCACAAGAGGCCGCATATTACCCCGCCCAACCAGAAAGACAAAAGGCCGCCCAAGGGCGGCCTTTTTGGCTGCGCAGAAACTCAGCGCTTGGAGAATTGTTTGCGGCGACGTGCCTTATGGAAGCCAACCTTCTTACGCTCAACCTCTCGCGCATCGCGCGTGACAAACCCAGCCTTGGAAAGAGCCGGCTTGAGAGCCGCATCATACTCAATCAGCGCGCGGGTAATACCATGACGGACAGCACCAGCCTGGCCGGATTCGCCACCACCTGTCACATTGACTTTGATATCAAAGCCATTCAACTGCGCGACAAGCTCCAGCGGTTGACGAACGATCATGCGACCGGTCTCGCGAGAGAAAAACTGATCAACCGGCTTGCCATTGACAACAATGGCACCCGACCCGCGCTTCATGAAAACACGGGCAACAGCGCTCTTGCGACGACCGGTACCGTAGAAATAACTTTCAGCCATGATTACCCCTTAGATTTCCAGAGCTTTCGGCTGCTGGGCGGTGTGAGGATGCTGATCGCCGGCGTAGCACTTCAGCTTCTTTAGCATCGCATAGCCCAGCGGGCCCTTGGGCAGCATGCCCTTGACAGCCGTTTCCAAGGCGCGCCCCGGGAAACGCTGCTGCATCTTCTTGAAATTGGTTTCGTAAATACCGCCAGGATAGCCCGAGTGACGATAGTACTTCTTGTCATCGGCCTTGTTACCCGTCACGGTCAGCTTGTCGACGTTGGTGACAACGATAAAGTCGCCGGTATCGATATGCGGCGTATAAATAGCCTTGTGCTTGCCACGCAGGCGGCGGGCAATTTCGGTAGCGAGGCGGCCGAGCACCTTGTCTGTGGCGTCTACCACAAACCACTCGCGCTTCACCTCATGTGGCTTGGCGGAAAACGTTTTCATGTGTGTGCCGTCCTGAAAAATATGGGCGCGGATTGGAGAAAGGCGCGGATTCTAGTTGAACCTCCGACGCCCTGTCAATCACTTTCCTTCACCCAGAGGGTTGCAGACAAAAAAAACGCGGCTCGCTGAGCCGCGTTAAATCCACACCAAAGGAGGAGGGTGGAGGAGACAAATCTGAACCGGAAAACTCACAATCAACAAGTCATCACAGTCCGTACGCTTCGCATTGTGCCCGAAGCCCCCGTCTCGCGCAAGAAAAATTTGTGCGTCGCACAATTGATGGCGATATTTTCAGATTCGCACGATCTATATAAAACAACATATTGAAAATAAACAATAATAAATTATTTTTCATAACAGAATAATCAATGTTTAATCAAGAACTCGCTGTCGCGACTCTATGACCAAACCACCGATATTGATGCAGCGCAACATTGGACAGCAAGCCCCTATCGTTGCGACGATTTCCGTTAGAATTCCTTTACCTTCAGGGAGCCCCAAATGGAATGCATCGTTAAATGGACAGGAACTGACTCAGGAATGAGTTTCGTCGCTGAAACAGGCAGCGGCCACGCGCTAGTCATGGATGGAGCACCAGAGGCTGGCGGGCGCAACTTGGGCCCTCGGCCAATGGAACTGCTACTTGCGGGCACTGGCGGTTGCAGCGCCTTTGATGTTGTGCTCATCCTAAAAAAAGGCCGCCACAAGGTCACCGCTTGCGATGTCAGTCTGCAAGCAGAGCGAGCGGAAACGGACCCCAAGATATTCAAGCGCATCCATTTGCACTATCGCGTCAAGGGCAAAAATCTGAAGACGGACGCAGTCGCCAGAGCAATCTCGTTGTCAAAAGAGAAATACTGCTCGGCCTCCATCATGCTTGGCAAAGTTGCCGAAATCACCCACGACTTCGAAATCGTCGAGGCAGACTAAGGCTTATATCCGATACGCAACTGCGGTCATGATTTTGGCTGCGAATTGCATCGCGCGCCGAACAATCAAGGGCAGTTCAACAGCACCAAGCTCAACAGCCATATTGGCATGGCCCCTTTCGTCCAGACGCATCTGCTCGACTATCGCCCGCGAACGGCCGTCGGCCAACGGCAAACTGACGAGGTGGCCATCTAGATGGGCCTCAACCTGCCGCTCCGTTTCCGCGAGGAAGCCGAGGTTCCACTTGTCACCGACCGCCCCCGCCAGCAGGCCGAGACTTAATGACCCCGTGTACCACAACGGATTGAGCAAGCTTGTCCTCCCCCCCAGTTCCGCGATTCTCTGCTCGGTCCAGGCCAGATGCTCAACCTCCTCGCCGGCAGCGGAACGCAGGGTTTCACTGAGCACCGAATCACGACAGGTCAAAGCCTGCCCTTGGTAAAGCGCCTGAGCACAAATCTCGCCACTGTGGTTGACTCGCATCAATCCTACGACATGGCCCCTTTGCGCCTCATCAAGCATCGCTTCGGGGACAGCTTCCCCCGGTACAACACGCGTACTTCGTGCTGGCGCAAACAGTGAACGCAAGGCGCGATCAAACTCGACGATAGCCAGATCAACGGACATATACTCGTTCCTCAAGGGGTTATCTGGTATCCGGTTCTCCGCAGTGCCCCCTTGATTTCCGCGACACTGGAAGCCATGACCCCACCAGGGCAAAGATAATCAAGAAAAAGTGCGGCGTGATGCCTGTTTATGGCAGCGTCGTTGATGGGTTGCCAATCGACTGAGCGCGCCTTTGACCAAACACCATTCTGACGCCCCGAGGCATACAGGCGACGCTCACGGGTTTCACAGCGCATTCCCTCAAATGTCACATTTCGCGCACCACCCGGTGTGAGGACCACCAGGACGAAGCGAACAACCCCGTCCGCGCCGATACTCAAGCTTTCCGTATCGAGGTAAAAACGATTGATTTCGACTGCACTCACGTAGAACGGCTGAAGATTCTGATCCGCGGGGATGCCAGGCAAGGGAACCTCGAGTTCCCGCCAGGCCTGCGGAACGAAATCGTCATCAGAATCAGCCAACACGGCGCCACCGGTCAACACACTCAGCAGCAGAAGAACGCGTAGAAGACGGGACACGGTTTCATTTTCCTTCTGTTTTGGCCTGATCGCCAGCGATCGGGAGCGCACTTCCGCGACGCCCCCTTCCTCGTCGATCCGCGTCGAGAAACCGGATCAGTTCGGATAGCGCTTGTTCATAGACGCCACGCTTGAATTCGATTACGGAATCCAGAGGCACCCAGTAGTCGTTCCAACGCCAAGCGTCGAACTCCGGCTTATTGGTCGCCCTCAAACTAACATCGTTATCACGCCCAACCAGTCGCAACAAGAACCAAATCTGTTTTTGTCCCTTGTAGGAACCGCGCCATTCGCGCTTGATCCAGTGTGTCGGCACTTCATATCGCAACCAGCCTTTGGTTCGCCCGAGGATGCGCACATGCTCCGGTTGGAGCCCAACCTCTTCGTACAGTTCACGATACATGGCCTCTTCCGGCGATTCGCCGCGCTTGATGCCACCCTGCGGAAACTGCCAGGAATGCTCCCGTATGCGCTTACCCCAAAAAACCTCGTCCTTTGCGTTACAAAGAATAATGCCGACGTTCGGGCGATAGCCTTCACGATCGAGCATGAGAATCCTGCAAAATTAATAATTGACCCGATTCTTTCACAAAGGCGCCATGGGTGCAAAGCGGGAGCTCCGTGTAAAATCAGCTTTTCCCAACGAATTCAAGAGCATTCCATGCGCACCTCGCAGTTCTTTTTCACGACACTCAAGGAAGCCCCGGCAGACGCCGAAGTAATCAGTCAGAAATTGATGTTACGGGCCGGCTACATCAAGCGCGCCGCCGCCGGCATCTACACATGGATGCCACTCGGCCTGCGCGTGTTGCGCAAGGTCGAAAACATCGTACGGCAGGAAATGGACCACGCCGGTGCTCTTGAACTCCTGATGCCTGCTGTCCAACCCGCCGAACTGTGGCAGGAGTCCGGCCGCTGGGAACAGTATGGCCCTGAACTTCTGCGCTTCAAGGATCGCCATCAGCGCGAATTCGTCATTGGCCCGACGCACGAGGAAGTGATCACCGACGCTGTACGCCGTGACGTCAAGAGCTACCGTCAGTTGCCGATCCATCTGTATCAGATTCAAACGAAGTTCCGCGATGAAATCCGCCCGCGCTTCGGTGTCATGCGGGGCCGTGAGTTCCTGATGAAGGACGGCTATTCCTTCCATACATCCTTTGAGGATCTGCAGCGCGAGTACGGCAACATGTACGCCACGTACAGCCGCATCTTCACCCGCCTGGGCCTGAAGTTCCGCGCCGTGGCGGCCGACACCGGCTCGATCGGCGGAACCGGCTCGCACGAATTCCATGTCCTGGCCGATTCTGGCGAAGATGACATTGCTTACTGCCCGGATTCCGATTACGCCGCCAACGTCGAGCTTGCCGAAGCTGTCGCTCCGATATCGCCGCGCGCGCCAGCCAGCACCGTCATGGAGAAGGTGGCCACTCCCGGGAAGACGGCTTGCACCGACGTCGCCGAATTCTTCGGCATCGGCTTGGGGCGCATCGTCAAGGCGATCGCCGTGGTCAGCGAGAAAGACGATGGCAGCAAAACCTTCTCCCTGCTGCTGCTGCGTGGCGACCACGAGCTGAATGAGATCAAGGCGAGCAAGATTGGCGCCCTCTCCCCGTTTCGTTTCGCCTCGGAAGCCGAGGTTGAGGACAACTTGGGTTGCAAGCCCGGTTACATTGGCCCGGTCGGACTGACAAACAAAGATGTTCTGGTTTTCGCCGATCGCAGCGTTGCCGCGATGAGCGATTTCGTCTGCGGCGCCAACGAGATCGGCTTCCACCTGCGCGGCGTCAATTTCGGCCGCGACCTGCCGGAGCCGGAAGTCGTCGACCTGCGCAATGTCGTGGCCGGCGATGCTTCGCCTGACGGTCAAGGACGGCTGGAAATCCTGCGCGGCATCGAAGTTGGCCATATTTTCCAGTTGCGTCAGAAATATGCTGCCGCACTGAACTGCACCTACCTAGACGAGAACGGCAAGAGCCAGATCATGGAAATGGGTTGCTATGGTATAGGCGTCTCGCGCATCGTCGGCGCCGCCATCGAACAGGGCAATGACGAGCGCGGCATCATTCTGCCTGCCGCCATCGCCCCCTTTGCTGTCTGCATAGTGCCCATGGGCTACCACAAGAGCGAAGCCGTCAAGACCGAGGCCGACCGCATCTATGGCGATCTGAAGGCGGCGGGGATCGACGTCGTCCTTGACGACCGCAACGAGCGCCCCGGCGTCATGTTTGCCGACATGGAGCTGATCGGTATTCCGCATCGTGTCGTGATCGGCGAGCGCGGATTGAAGGAGGGGATGCTCGAATACAAGGGGCGCCGGGATGCCGAGGCGACAATGATCGCTGGCGGCGAGATCATGACCTTCCTGCAAAAGAAGCTGTGCGCCGACTGATAGTAGCGCTGTTGCTGTGCGGGGCGTCGGCCGCCTATGCCGGCGCCCAGAAGTACGAGCCGATGTCGGCCAGCGTTCGGGCCGCCCTGCACAAGGCCGTTTCGGACTCACGGCCAGCGGTCAGCTCATTCCGGACGCCAATGGAGGCAACCGACTGGCTGAGCGAGATGTCCCGCCGCCTGGAGAAGCGCATCCCCAACCGCGAATACCGTATCGACCTGCTGCGCAGCGTTCATTACGAAGCCACGCGCTCCGGCCTCGACCCGCAGCTGGTACTTGGCCTCATCCAGGTGGAATCGGGATTCCGCAAGTACGCAGTGTCGTCGGTCGGCGCTCGCGGCTACATGCAGGTGATGCCCTTCTGGATCAAGGTCATCGGCAGGCCGGAAGACTCCCTCTTCGACCTGCGTACCAACCTTCGCTACGGCTGTACCATCCTGCGCCACTATCTGGACATCGAGAAGGGCGACCTCTACCGCGCCTTGGGCCGTTACAACGGCAGCCTCGGCAAGCCCGAATATCCGAACATGGTCCGCGCCGCCTGGCAAAACCAATGGGGCTACGAGAAACCGGCCCGGCTGGCGCAGACCGGTCGCTGAAAACGGCCTCCGCCGGCGCCCTCAGCAGGCACCACCTTCAGCTCAGCGCCCCATACCGCCCATGCCGGGCAACATGCCCTTCATGCCGCGCATCAGCTTACCGATGCCGCCCTTGGAGAACTGCTTCATCATCTTCTGGGTCTGCTCGAACTGGTTGAGCAAGCGGTTCACATCCTGAACCTGGACACCGGCGCCGGCAGCAATGCGGCGCTTGCGGCTGGCCTTGATCAGTTCCGGCTTGGCCCGCTCGGCCGGCGTCATCGAGTTGATGATGCCTTCGACCCGGCCGATCATCTTGTTCTCGGCACCAGCCGGCAACTGACCGGCTGCTTGGGCGATCTGCGCAGGCATCTTGTCCATCAGCGCCGACAGCCCCCCCATGTTGCGCATCTGCGCCATCTGCTCCTTGAAATCGCTGAGATCGAAGCCCTTGCCGGCCTTTAGCTTCTTGGCGAAGGCGACGGCCTTTTCCTCGTCCAGCCCTTTCTTGGCCTCCTCGATCAGCGACAGCACGTCGCCCATGCCGAGGATGCGCGAGGCCATCCGTTCTGGGTGGAAGGCTTCCAGACCGGAGAGCTTCTCGCCGACGCCGGCGAATTTGATCGGCTTACCGGTGACGTGGCGGACCGACAACGCTGCACCGCCGCGTGAGTCGCCATCAAGTTTGGTCAGCACGACGCCGGTCAGCGGCAGCGCCTCGTTGAAGGCGCGAGCAGTGTTGACGGCATCCTGACCGAGCATGGCATCGACGACGAACAGCGTTTCGATCGGCCTGACGGCGGCGTGCAGACGCTTGATCTCGGCCATCATTTCCTCGTCGATGGCCAGCCGACCAGCCGTATCGACGAGCAGCACGTCATGGTAGTGGCGTTTGGCCCAGTCGACAGCCGCCAGAGCGATGCTTTCCGGCTTCTCGCCAACGGCAGAGGGAAAGAAATCGACGCCAGCCTGGCCGGCCACGAATTTCAGCTGCTCAATGGCCGCCGGACGATAAACGTCACAGGAAACGACGAGCACCTTCTTCTTGTGGTTTTCCTTGAGGAACTTGCCCAGCTTGCCGACGGTAGTCGTCTTGCCAGCCCCCTGCAGGCCGGCCATCAGCACGATCGCTGGCGGCTGCGTATTGAAGCTGATGCCTTCATGAGCGGCGCCCATGATCCTGGTCAACTCGGCATGAACGACACCGATCAGCGCTTGGCCCGGACTGAGCGAACCGATCACCGCCTCACCGACCGCCTTTTCCTTGACCGCCGCAATGAACTCCTTGACGACTGGCAACGCGACGTCGGCCTCGAGCAAAGCCATGCGAACCTCGCGCAGGGCATCGGTGATGTTGGCTTCGGTCAGGCGGGCTTCGCCCTTCAGCGTCTTCATGACGCGGGCAAGGCGTGTGGTCAGGTTGTCGAGCATGTCAGATGGGCTTCTAGTAGAATTCGCGGATGTCCGACATTGTAATTCAGCTTCTGCCGCACATTCTCGCCACCCTAATTTACGGGGCGCTCGGATTTCATTTCTGGAACACCCGCTGGCGAGAAAGCGAAAACCAATGTGTCGCCTGCCCGATGCTTCCTTGGGAAAGGGGGGCAATCGCCCTGGCCCTCACAATACATGCCTGGGGCCTCTACGACGGACTATTCGCCGAAGTCGGCATGCGCTTTTCCTTCAGCTTTGCCCTGTCGCTGATGATGTGGCTTGCTGTTCTGATCTACTGGCTGGAGAGCTTCATGGCGCGCATGGAAGGGCTGCAGCCCATGGTACTGCCGCTGGCTGCCGGCTGCACCATCCTGCCGGTTCTATTTCCCTACGTTCACCTGGTCGCACACGCGGGCGCCACTGGCTTCAAATTGCACTTTCTTGCGGCCATGCTGGCATATAGCCTGCTGACGCTGTCAGCACTGCATGCCATATTCATGGGCTTCACCGAAAATGCATTGCACAAGCGTTCACTAAAACGCAGCCTGGCCAGCCTGCCATCTCTGATGGCCATGGAGTCGCTGCTCTTTCGCATGCTGACCATCGGTTTCGTATTGCTGACTCTGACGGTTGGCAGCGGTGTTCTCTTTTCAGAAACCCTGTTCGGTAAGCCGTTCAAAATTGACCATAAGACCCTGTTTGCCTTCGCCTCATGGGGTATTTTTGCCACACTACTTATCGGCCGCCACGCCTGGGGCTGGCGAGGCAAGCGTGCCTTGCGCTGGACACTCGCAGGCTTCTCGCTGCTGATTCTGGCTTACGTTGGCAGTCGCTTCGTGGGTGAAGTCATCCTCGGCCACCTCTGAAGTCATGCTTGACATTCCCGTCACGACGATGCTTGCCGCACTCGTCGCACTACTGGCGATGTCGGCCTTCTTCTCGATGAGCGAGACCGCCATGATGGCGTCGAACCGCTTTCGCCTGCGCCATATGGCTCAGTCCGGACATGCTGGCGCCCAACTAGCGCTTGACCTGCTCAACCAGACGGACAAGATGCTCGGCGTCATTCTGCTTGGCAACAATCTGGTCAATACCGCGGCAGCAACTCTGGTCAGCGTAATCGCCATTGAGTTGTTTGGAGATGACAAATGGGCATTGGGCGCGGGTACGCTGATCATCACCTTCGCCATTTTGGTCTTTTCCGAAATCACCCCCAAGATCATTGGCGCCAAGCATGCCGACCGATTGGCGCTGTTCTTCGCTTACATCCTGACTCCGTTATTAAGGGTGTTTTATCCAGCCGTCTGGTTCGTCAACCTCTTCGCCGGAGCACTACTCCGGGCCATTGGCCTATCGTCCAAAAACGATGACCAGCACGCATCGTTATCGCCAGAGGAGTTACGCAGCCTGGTACTTGAATCATCCAATGTCATCCCCAAGAAACACCAGGCGATTCTCGCAAGCCTGTTCGACCTTAACAGCATAACGGTCGAGGATGTCATGACACCACGACGCAACATTGAAGTTCTGGATATGGAAACCCCCTGGGATGAGCTTCTCGACCAGCTGGCAACCAGTCATCACAGCCGGCTTCCGGTTTGCCGCGAGTCGCTGGACCAGTTGATCGGCATCCTGCCAGTCCGTCGCTTGCTTGGCAGCCTTGGGACGCAGGATTTCAACGAAACCGTCCTGCTTTCCCTGATTGTGCAACCCTACTACATTCCTGCCGGCACTCCAGCCTTCTCACAATTGGCATTTTTCCAGGAAAACCGGCAACGTATCGGTTTCGTCGTGGATGAGTACGGCGAGATACTGGGTTTGCTGACACTCGAGGACATCATCGAGGAATTTGTCGGCGAATTCACCACGTCACTTCCGGGACTTGGCCAAACCCTGGCTTGGTCTGCCAATGGCGAGGTCATCGTTGAAGGCTCGCGCCCACTGCGCGACATCAACCGAATGCTTGGGCTGGATCTTCCCGTAGATGGACCGAAGACACTCAACGGCCTGATTCTGGAGCATTTCCAAGACATTCCGGAATCCGGACTTAGTGTCAAGTTGAACGGCGTTCCCGTCGAGGTATTGCAAACACGCGACCGTAGCGTAATCACCGCACGCATACACCGTCCAGACTCAGGCTAGACGGACGATCCAACCTTTACAAACCTGCGCCTGCGTAGCATCATCGGGCGATCTAAACGGCATTCGACGATATCCAATGGCGGCAACCCCCTCCTCCTCCCCGCTCAGTGGTCTGGCCCGCGCCTTGGTACAGGCCGGGCAACTCAAGGAGGCCGAGGCCGAGCAACTTCTGTCACAAGCAAACAATGCCAGGATATCCCTGATCGAGCAGATCATTCTCAGCCAGAAGGCCAGCGCGGTAGATATTGCCCGCTTTGTTTCGGAAACGTTCGGCTACCCCTTGCTTGACCTGACGGCCTTCGATGATGCACACATTCCAGAGAATGCCATTGACCGCAAGCTGATCGCAACGCACAAGGTCATCCCCCTGAACAAACGGGGCAACCGCCTCTCGGTGGCCATCGCCGACCCAACCAATCTGCGCGCACTGGACGAGATTCGCTTCCAGACAGGTCTTGCGGTCGACCCCATCGTCGTCGAACAACCGAAACTGGCGCCACTGGTCGCCAAATACGCCGAGTCGGCCGCCGATACACTAAAGAATCTGGCTGGCGATGACATCAATCTCGATTTCCTTGACGAAGAAAGCAATGCCAAGAGCGACGAAGCGGCGGGCCAGGATATCGACGATGCCCCTGTCGTCAAGTTCATCCAGAAGATGCTGCTCGATGCAATTAACGACGGCGCTTCCGATATTCATTTCGAGCCCTACGAGAAGTTCTACCGGATCCGTTTCCGGGTCGATGGAATTCTTCGCGAAATCGCCACTCCACCGCTCGCCATCAAGGAAAAGCTGGCCTCCCGAATCAAGGTCATCTCTCGCCTGAACATTGCCGAGAAACGCGTTCCACAGGATGGCCGGATGCGTCTGGTGCTGTCGAAAAACCGCGCAATCGATTTCCGGGTCAGCACCCTACCGACACTTCAGGGCGAAAAGATCGTGCTGCGCATCCTGGACCCGACTTCAGCCACCCTCGGCATCGAAGCTCTGGGCTATGAACCTGAACAGAAAGCGGCCTTGCTCGATGCCATCAACCGCCCCTACGGGATGGTCCTCGTCACGGGCCCGACAGGCTCCGGCAAGACGGTTTCCCTCTATACCTGCCTGAACCTCCTGAACAAGGACGGCGTAAATATCTCGACTGCGGAAGACCCCGCCGAAATCAATCTTGCCGGCATCAATCAGGTCAACGTTGACGATCGAGCCGGTCTGACTTTCCCGGTCGCACTCAAGGCCTTCCTCCGCCAGGATCCGGACATCATCATGGTCGGTGAAATCCGCGACCTGGAAACCGCCGAAATTGCCATCAAGGCAGCGCAAACCGGGCATATGGTGCTATCGACCCTGCACACCAATGATGCCCCCCAGACACTGACGCGACTGATGAACATGGGGGTTCCAACCTTCAACATCGCCTCGAGCATCCAGTTGATCACGGCACAGCGCCTCGCCCGTCGTCTCTGCAACTGCAAAACGCCAATGACCGTACCGACACAGGCATTGCTCGACGCTGGCTTCAAGGAAGAAGATATCGATGGCTCTTGGACGCTCTATGGGCCTGGCGGCTGTGACCGCTGCAAGGGTAGCGGCTTCAAGGGCCGAGTTGGCATCTATCAGGTAATGCCAATCTCCGAAGCAATGCAGCGCCTGATCATGAGTGGTGCCACGTCGCTGGATCTGGCACAACAGGCAAAGCTTGAAGGCATCAAGGATTTGCGTGAATCGGGGCTGCTCAAGGTAAGACAAGGCGTGACCTCACTGGACGAAGTGCTGAGCACGACCAATCTCTAAGGGGAAGGAAGATATATGGCCACCGCCGCAAAACCGAGAACATCCGCCGTCAAGGAGATAGCATTCCTTTGGGAAGGCAGGAACAAGGATGGCAAGACCGTCCGCGGTGAAATGCGGGCCGCCAGCGAATCAGTCGTGCAGACGATGCTACGGCGCCAAGGGATAACCAACACCAAGGTCAAGAAGCTGCGATTCAAGAGTGGCGGCAAGATCACGGAAAAGGATATCGCCCTGTTCACCCGACAGCTCGCCACGATGATGAGATCAGGCGTCCCGCTCCTGCAAGCCTTCGATATCGTTGGCCGCGGCCATTCAAACCCAGCTGTTGGCAAGCTGCTCCTTGACATTAAAGCGGATGTTGAAACAGGCAGTTCTCTGTCGCAGGCCTTCCGAAAATACCCTCTGCAGTTCGATGCCTTGTTCTGCAATCTGGTTGCAGCAGGCGAACAAGCCGGCATTCTCGACACCCTGCTTGATCGACTGGCTACGTACAAGGAAAAAATCCTCGCTATCAAGAGCAAGATCAAATCAGCCCTTTTCTACCCGATTGCGGTCATCGTAGTAGCCTTCATTATCACGGCCGTGATCATGATCTTCGTGATTCCGGCCTTCAAGGATGTATTTGCAAACTTCGGTGCTGACTTACCCGCACCAACCCTTGTCGTCATCGCGATATCTGATTTTTTCGTTGCCTACTGGTGGGCCATCTTTGGCATCATTGGTGGCGGCCTCTTCGCATTTTTTGAGGCATGGAAACGTTCCGAGAAAGTTCAAATGACGATGGACCGGCTTTTGTTGCGCCTGCCCATATTTGGCGACATCGTCCGCAAATCAGTCATTGCCCGTTGGACAAGGACACTGGCAACAATGTTCGCAGCGGGCGTACCACTCGTCGAATCCTTGGACTCTGTCGGTGGGGCTGCCGGCAACCATGTATATAAGGTTGCCACCAAGCAGATTCAGAGCGAGGTAGCGACTGGCACAAGCCTGACAATCTCGATGCAGAACGTCAATCTCTTCCCAAATATGGTGACCCAGATGGTAGCCATCGGTGAGGAATCCGGTGCTCTTGACTCCATGCTATCCAAGGTCGCCGATTTTTTTGAACAGGAGGTTGACGACGCCGTCGAGGCAATGTCCAGCCTTATGGAGCCGATGATCATGGTGATTCTCGGAACGCTGATCGGTGGCATGGTGGTCGCCATGTACCTCCCGATCTTCAAACTGGGCGCAGTAGTCTGATGCTTCCCGAATCACAAGGTAGCCTGGCTGCCATCGCCGGGCTGCTTGGATTGTGTGTTGGCAGCTTTCTCAACGTAGTGATCCATCGCTTGCCGAAAATGATGGAGCGCGAATGGCAAAACCAGTGCGCAGAGTTACGCGGGGAAACCGCAGTAGACGAAGCTCCGCTATCATTGGCCAAACCGCGTTCACGTTGCCCTCACTGTGGCCATGCCATCAGCGCTCTGGAAAACATTCCGCTATTTAGTTACCTGCTGATCCTCCGAGGCAAATGCTCGGGTTGCGGCCAGCCCATCTCCCCGCGCTACCCCATCGTTGAACTGATCAGTGGTCTCCTGTCCGCCTACGCGGCATGGCACTTCGGCCCAACCATCCAGACAGCAGGCGCATTACTGCTGATCTGGGCACTGATCGCACTATCCGCGATCGACCTGGATACGCAGCTTCTGCCAGACTCCATCACCCTGCCACTCCTCTGGCTCGGTCTTGCTTTCAATCTCACCGGCGCCTTCGCCAACCTGTCATCTGCAGTAGTTGGCGCGATGGCTGGCTACCTTGCGCTGTGGTCGGTGTTCTGGCTATTCAAGCTCGCGACAGGGAAAGAGGGCATGGGGTATGGCGATTTCAAGTTGCTCGCAGCACTCGGCGCCTGGCTTGGTTGGCAGATGTTGCCTGCAATCATCCTGCTATCCTCCATCGTTGGTGCAACCGTAGGTATCGCGCTGATCGTTGCCGCCCGGCACGGGCGTAACGTACCGATCCCCTTTGGTCCCTACTTGGCAGCGGCGGGCTTCATTGCCATTTTCTGGGGCGATGCCATCACGCGCAGCTATCTTGGCCTGATTGCTTGAAACCTCCACTTTTGCCCTGATATAAGGCTCTCCCGGTTTCGGATACAATTCAAGGTTTTGGAGGACTCTCATGCCGATCTACGAATATCGCTGCGATTCCTGTGGTTTCCAGAAAGAGCATCTACAAAAAATCAGTGATCCCCCGCTATCTGCCTGCCCGGAATGTGGCAAGGAAAGTTATAGCAAGCTGCTCTCTGCCGCAGGTTTTCAACTCAAGGGCAACGGCTGGTATGCCACAGATTTCAAGGGCGGCAGCAAGCCCAAGACTCCGCCTCCCTGCCAGACAGGGGAAGGAAGCTGTTCGTCGTGCGCGGCCAACTGATCAAACGTTATTTCATCACCGGACTCCTGATCTGGGTACCCTTGGTCATTACAGCCTGGGTGTTGTCTGTGATCGTCAACACCCTGGATCAATCGCTGCACCTGCTGCCGGAAATCCTGCACCCGAAAAACCTTTTCGGTTTCTCGATTCCCGGCGTCGGTGCCCTGCTCACACTGGCCATGATCCTGCTGACCGGCCTGCTGGCCGCCAATTTCATTGGCGAAAAACTGGTCAGCTGGTGGAATGCGCTGCTCTCGCGCATCCCCGTTGTCAACTCGGTTTACAAAGCGGTAAAGCAGGTTTCTGACACGCTTTTTGCACCGAACGGCAATGCCTTCCGTAAGGCGCTGCTGGTCCAGTATCCGCGCCAGGGTGCTTGGACGATTGCCTTCCTGACCGGACGTCCTGGCGGTGATATCAAGAATCATCTGGAAGGCGATTACGTCAGCGTCTACGTACCAACGACACCGAACCCGACTTCCGGCTTCTTCCTGATGATGCCGAAACAGGACGTCATCGAGCTGGAAATGACGGTCGACGAAGCCCTCAAGTACATCATCTCGATGGGTGTCGTGGCCCCGCCGCCACACCCGCGCGTCATCACTCATACCTAAGCAACCCCACGGAAAGTTTCATGCGTACCCATTACTGCGGACAACTCAATGCCGCCCTCGACGGGCAAATCGTCACCCTGTGCGGCTGGGCCCACCGCCGTCGCGACCACGGCGGCGTCATCTTCATCGACCTGCGCGACCGTGAGGGGCTGGCCCAGGTCGTCTGCGACCCGGATCGCGCCGAGTCCTTCAAGATCGCCGAATCCGTGCGTAACGAGTTCTGCCTGAAGATTACCGGCAAGGTGCGTCCGCGGCCGGCCGGCACGACCAATGCGAACCTGGCGTCTGGCGAGATCGAAGTTCTCTGCCACGAAATCGAGGTACTCAATCCGTCCGTGACGCCACCGTTCCAGCTCGACGACGAGAATCTGACCGAGAACGTCCGTCTGACCCATCGCGTCATCGACCTGCGCCGCCCGCAGATGCAGAACAACCTGATGCTCCGCTACAAGACGGCCCGCGCCTTCCGCCGCTTCCTCGACGACAACGGCTTCGTCGATATCGAAACGCCGATGCTGACCAAGTCCACGCCGGAAGGCGCCCGCGACTACCTCGTGCCGTCGCGCGTGCATCCGGGCCAGTTCTTCGCGCTGCCGCAGTCGCCGCAGCTGTTCAAGCAGCTGCTGATGGTCGCCGGCTTCGACCGTTACTATCAGATCACCAAGTGCTTCCGCGACGAGGACCTGCGCGCCGACCGCCAGCCGGAATTCACCCAGGTCGATATCGAGACCTCGTTCATGAGCGAGGCCGAGATCACCGCCCTGATGGAACAGCTGATCCGCCGCGTGTTCAAGGAAGCCATCGATGTCGAGCTGCCGGAATTCCCGCGCATGACCTACGCCGAAGCCATGCACCGCTTCGGCTCGGACAAGCCGGACCTGCGCGTCACGCTCGAGCTGACCGAAGTCACCGACGCCTTCAAGGATGTCGCCTTCAAGGTCTTCGCCGGCGTGGCCAACAGCGAAGGTGGGCGCATCGCCGCCATGCGCATCCCGGGCGGCGCCACGCTGACCCGCGGCGAAATCGACGCCTACACCCAGTTCGTCGGCATCTACGGCGCCAAGGGCCTGGCCTACATCAAGATCAACGACGTCACGCAGATCAACGAGACGGGCCTGCAGTCGCCGATCGTCAAGAACCTCTCCGAAGCCTCGCTGAAGACCGTCATCGAGCGCACCGGCGCCCAGTCCGGCGACCTGATCTTCTTCGGTGCCGACAAGGCCAAGGTCGTTAATGACGCCCTCGGTGCGCTGCGCATCAAGATCGGCCACGAGAAGGGCTTCGTCACCGGCGCCAAGTGGGCGCCGCTGTGGGTCATCGATTTCCCGATGTTCGAGTACGACGACGAGAACAAGCGCTGGACCGCCTGCCACCACCCGTTCACCAGCCCGAAGGACGAACATCTCGACCTGCTGACCAGCGATCCGGGCAAATGCCTGGCCAAGGCTTACGACCTGGCACTGAACGGCTGGGAGCTGGGCGGCGGCTCGGTCCGTATTCACCGCGCCGACGTGCAGGAGAAGGTGTTTGCCGCGCTCAACATCGGCCCTGACGAACAGCAGGCCAAGTTCGGCTTCCTGCTCGACGCGCTGAAGTACGGTGCGCCGCCGCACGGCGGCCTGGCTTTCGGCCTGGACCGCATCGTCACGATGATGACCGGTGCCGAGTCGATCCGCGACGTGATCGCCTTCCCCAAGACCCAGCGTGCCCAGTGCCTGCTGACCGACGCCCCATCGGCCGTCGACGAAAAGCAGTTGCGCGAACTGCATGTCCGCCTGCGCCAGAAGGTCGAAACCCAGGTGGAGGTCAGCCCGGGCTAACCCGCCATGCGCCACTGGCAGCGCTTCCTGATCGTCTTTCTGCTGGCGATCGGAAGCGCTTTTGCATTCTGGAACGGCAGCGCCGACAGGCAGACGATCCACGTCGACCGTCTGCCGCCTGAAGCCCGGGAAACCTTGGCCCTGATCAAGCAGGGTGGTCCATTCCCATACAAGCGCGACGGCATCGTCTTCAACAATTTTGAAAAGCTGCTGCCGCTGCAGTCACGCGGCTATTACCGCGAATACACGGTCAAGACACCGGGGCGCAAGGACCGCGGTCCGCGCCGCATCGTCGCCGGACAGGCTGCTGAGTATTACTATACCGAGGACCACTACAAGTCCTTCCGGCGTATTCGCGAATGAACAGAGGTATGACTGACAAGCTCCTCGCCGACGCCTCCCGCTGCGGCCTCTTCCATCTAAATGCCGAGCAGCGGACCGCCCTGGTGCCCCAGGCGACCGCAGCCGGCCTGCGTCTGCACAGCCTTGATCTGAGCAAATGTCGCTCCCCCGGATCATGCCTGCAGACCATAGGCGAAATCCTGTCCTTTCCTGACTGGTACGGCGCCAACCTCGATGCCTTGGTCGATTGCCTGTGTGACCCCGATTGGCAAGCATCCGGTGGCGACATCCTGATGCTTGCCGGAGTGGACCGGTTGCGTAAAGCCGATCGCAAGGGCACCGACAAGCTCCTTGAAGCACTGAGTGCTGCCAGCGCGGAGTGCAGCGACAACGGCCGACCGCTATGGATTCTCGTCGACCGGCCGCTCTCTGGCGTCCCTCCCTTTCCCGAGCGATGAGCGGCAACAAGCAGCCGATCTCGGTACTGGTGGTCATTCACACCCGCGAACTGGACGTCCTGCTGCTCGAACGTGCCCCCCATCCCGGCCTGTGGCAGTCGGTCACCGGCAGCCGCGAGGCCGATGAGAGCCTGAGCGCCACGGCCCGTCGCGAGGTCGCGGAGGAGACCGGCATCGCGCCCGACTGTGGAATCCTTGCCGACTGGCACATCGCCAACACCTACACCATTTTCCCGGCCTGGCGTCACCGCTACCCCGATGGAGTCAGCGAAAACGTCGAGCATGTCTTCGGCCTCTGCCTGCCGTCGCGCATGCCCATCACCCCGGCCCCCAACGAGCATCGCGACTGGCTCTGGCTGCCCTGTCAGGAAGCAGCTGATCGCTGTTTTTCATGGAGCAACCGCGATGCCATCCGGCTGCTGCCCAAGGTACTCTCCCGTACTTGAAAGCACTCCGGAGGACCCTATATTGGGTATACCGGACTTTCAACCAAGGAGAGAAACCATGGCCAACATTTCCCGACGTGATCCCTTCGACGATCTGTTCCGCGGCTTTTTCGTCCGCCCCGTCGATTTCAACGGCAACCAGCAGCAGGCCCCGTCAATCAAGATGGATGTCAAGGAACAGGGCGATTCATACCAGGTTCATGCCGAACTACCCGGTGTCAAGAAAGAGGACATCCATGTCGTCGTCGACGGCAACCTGGTATCGATCAGCGCCGAGGTCAAGCAGGATCAGGAGGTCAAGGAAGGCGACCGGGTTCTGCGCTCGGAGCGCTACTACGGCAAAGTATCCCGTTCCTTCCAACTGGAGCAGGATCTTGATGACGCACGGGCCAGCGCCCGCTTCAATGATGGCGTACTGGAGCTGACTCTACCCAAACGCATCGCCAGCCCGAGCAAGCGGCTGGCCATCGATTGAAGGCGACGGCAATCCGCCCCAGGCCGGCCACCGGGCCGGCCTTTTTCTTTGTACAATCCGCGGCGATTCTCACTGGAGCCCGCCATGAAACTCGAAGATCTCGCCCCCGGCACCAAGGCCGCCGTTCTCGCCGAAGCCCTGCCCTACATCAAGCGCTTCCATGGCAAAACCATCGTCGTCAAATATGGCGGCAACGCGATGACCGACGAGCATCTGAAGAGCTGCTTCGCCCGTGATGTGGTACTGCTCGAACTGATTGGCTTCAACATCGTCGTCGTCCATGGCGGCGGCCCGCAGATCGAGAACCTGCTCGGCCGCGTCGGCAAGAAGGGGGAATTCATCCAGGGCATGCGGGTCACCGACGCCGAGACCATGGAAGTGGTCGAAATGGTGCTCGGTGGCCAGGTCAACAAGGACATCGTCAACCTGATCAACCAGCACGGCGGCAAGGCCGTTGGCCTGACTGGCAAGGACGGCAACTGCATCCGGGCCAAGAAACTGATGCTGGAGAACAAGGACAACCCAGGCGACCTGATCGACGTCGGCCAGGTCGGCGAGATCACCCAGATCGATCCGTCGCTGATCGACCACCTGGACAAAGGCGCCTTCATTCCGGTCATTGCCCCGATCGGGGTCGGCGAGCAAGGCGAAACCTACAACATCAACGCCGACGTCGTCGCCGGCAAGATCGCCGAAGTACTGAAGGCGGAGAAGCTGGTGCTGCTGACCAACACGCCGGGGGTGCTGGATAAAGCCGGCAACCTGATCACCGGCATCACGCCGAAGCAGATCGACGAGATGGTCGAGGACGGCACGCTGTCCGGCGGCATGCTGCCGAAGATCGGTTCGGCGCTCGATGCCGCCCGCAACGGGGTCAAGGGCGTGCATATCATCGACGGCCGCGTCGAACACGCGCTGCTGCTGGAAATCCTGACCGACCACGGCGTCGGCACGATGATCAAGTCGCACTGATCCCATGCGCGGGGACCGCGTCTGGTTGTTCGATCTCGACAACACGCTGCACAACGCGACCCCGCACATCTTCCCGCATATCAACCGGTCGATGCGGGAGTACATCGAGCGCCACCTCGGCCTCGACGAGCAAGCGGCCAATCGCCTGCGCCAGGAGTACTGGCAGCGCTATGGCGCCACGCTGCTCGGCCTGATCCGCCACCACGCCGTCGACCCGCTGCACTTCCTGCGCGAAACCCACCAGTTCCCCGACCTGCAGCGGATGCTGGTGTTCGAAAAGCCCTTGCTGCATATCCTGCGTCGCCTACCGGGACGTAAGATCGTCTTCTCCAACGCGCCGCATCATTACGCCGCAGCCGTGCTGCGCCTCACCGGCATGGAGCGCTGTTTCTCGGCGCTGTATTCGGTCGAGCACCTCAAGTTCCGCCCCAAGCCGGAGCCGGCCGGATTCCGTACGGTGCTGCGCGCTGAGCATCTCGACCCGCGGCGCTGCATCATGGTCGAGGACAGTCTGAGCAATCTGGTCACGGCGAAGAAACTCGGCATGCGGACCGTGTTGGTGAGCACTGGCTTACGTCGCTCGCCTTACGTCGACGTCACGGTACGCTCGGTCCTCGATTTGCCCCGGCACTGCGGCCGTCTATAATCTTCGGACAACAATTCGAGGGGGGACACGACATGGCCACCAAGCCCGGCGAACGCCGCCTGCAGATCCTGCAAACCCTGGCCGGCATGCTGGAGACGCCGAAGGGGGAAAAAATCACCACAGCGGCCTTGGCCGCCAAGCTGGAATGCTCGGAGGCCGCGCTCTATCGACACTTCGCCAGCAAGGCGCAGATGTACGACGGGTTGATCGAATTCATCGAACAGAGCCTGTTCGGCGTCATCAACCAGATCACCCGCGAAGAGGAACAGGGCTTCAAGCAGGTCGAACTGATCATCAGCCTGCTGCTGCGCTTCGCCCAGAAGAATCGCGGCATGACCCGGGTGCTGATCGGCGATGCCCTGGTCAATGAAAACGAGCGCCTGCAGACGCGCATCAACGCGCTGCTCGACAAGATCGAGGCGGCCCTGAAACAGGCCCTGCGCGTCGCCGCCACGCAGGACAACCTGAAGCCGGACGCCGATTTCGGCGCCCTGGCCAACCTGCTGCGCTGCTACGCGGTCGGCCGCTGGGAGCAATACGCCCGCTCCGGCTTCACCCGCGAACCGCTGACCCAGTGGCCGCAGCAATGGCCGATGCTGTATTTCGCTTGCCTCTCACAATCCGGCGCACCGGGCGGGTAAACGAAAACGGGCGGCCCAAGGGACCGCCCGCCGTTCACGGCAAGCGCTCAGCGCTTCAGATACTCGGCCGCATCGAGCGCGAAATAAGTCAGGATGCCGTCGGCCCCGGCCCGCTTGAAAGCCAGCAGGCTCTCCAGCACGCAGGCCTCCTCGTTCAACCAGCCGTTCTGCGCCGCAGCCTTCAGCATCGCGTATTCGCCACTGACCTGGTAGGCATAGGTCGGCACCTTGAACTCGTCCTTGACCCGGCGAACGATGTCCAGATACGGCATGCCGGGCTTGACCATGACCATGTCGGCGCCTTCCGCGATGTCCAGAGCCACTTCGCGCAGCGCCTCATCGGTGTTGGCCGGGTCCATCTGATAGGTGTACTTGTTGCCCTTGCCGAGATTGCCGGCCGAACCGACCGCATCGCGGAACGGGCCGTAGAAGGCCGAGGCGTACTTGGCGGAATAGGCCAGGATGCGCGTGTAGATCTGGCCGGCCGCTTCCAGTTCGCCGCGGATGCGGCCGATGCGCCCGTCCATCATGTCCGACGGCGCCACCACATCGGCGCCAGCGGCGGCATGGCACAACGCCTGGCGCGCCAACACGTCGAGCGTCTCGTCGTTGAGCACGTAGCCGGTGCCGTCGATCAGGCCGTCCTGGCCATGGCTGGTGTAGGGATCGAGCGCCACGTCGGTGATCACGCCGAGTTCGGGAAATTCGCGCTTCAGGGCGCGCACGACGCGCGGTACCAGGCCGCTGTCGTTATAGGCCTCTTCGGCGCCCAGCGACTTCAGCGACGCATCGACCACCGGGAACAGCGCCAGCGCCGGGATGCCCAGCTTGACCGCGCGTTCCGCCGTTTTCAGCAGCACATCCAGCGATTGCCGTTCGACGCCTGGCATCGAAGCCACTTGCTCGACGCGCCCATCGCCTTCCAGCACGAATACCGGATAGATGAAATCATCAGCAGTCAGCACCGATTCGCGCATCAGGCGCCGTGAAAAATCGTCCCGCCGCATCCGGCGCATGCGGGTACCCGGAAAGATGCCATTACCGCTCATGCTGCAAACCTCGCTCAGATAAACCAAAGAAATTTTCGAACCGTTCGGAACTTTTCGCCATGACCCATATCAGAGCAACCAGATGGCACGCGCTGTCTCCCGCTTCACCTCCCTGAGCGGGTGTCTTGACCACGTCAAGGCATTTTGGCCCCCGGACCCCCCTTATCCGGGGGCCCTTTGTTTTCCAGCGCCTTGTGCGGAATGTCCAGCCAGCTAGCAAGTACCGCCTCGGCCTCTTCCAGGCCGGTTTTCTTCAGGCTGGAAAACAACTGCACCGAATACAGTTCGGCATCGCCCCAGGTCGCCACCTCGGCCTTGACCGAGCGTAGCGCCTTGGTCTGCTCCTGCCGGCTCAACTTGTCGGCCTTCGACAGCAGGATATGGATCGGCCGGCCGGTCGGCCGGAACCAGTCGATCAGCTTCAAATCGAGGTCGGTCATTGGCCGGCGAACGTCCATGATGACGACCAGCCCAGCCAGTTGCGCCCGCTTGTTCAGATAAGGCCCGATCAACCCTTCCCACTGCGAACGAATGGCTTCTGGAGCCTTGGCATAACCGTAACCGGGCAGATCGACGAAATACTTGCCATCGGCCAGCGTGAAGTAGTTCAGGTGTTGCGTGCGCCCCGGCGTCTTGCTGACATAGGCCAAGCGGACGCGACCGGCAAGCGTGTTGATGGCGGACGATTTGCCGGCATTCGAGCGGCCGGCGAAGGCGACTTCGCGCACCGAATCCTGCGGCAGATCACGAAGATTGGCGACGGTTGTAAGAAAAACCGCCTGTTGGAACAGTGGCATAAAAAACTCGGAAGACCCGCCAAGGCTGGGTGAAGTGTTATAGAATAACAGGTTTGAAACTTCCCGTTCCGGCCAAAGCGCCCACAAACGCGTACAAGGAGCTCGCAAATGATTCGTTCCGCGGCAATGGCAATTTTTCTTGCCACCACTGTCATCGCTCATGCAGCCGAAGGTGCCAAGAGCAAGGCTGATCCTGCCAAAGGCAAAATCGTCGCTGAAACGATCTGTGTCGCCTGCCACGGTGCAGACGGCAACAGCATGTCTGCAGCAAATCCCCATCTGGCCGGCCAGGTTGAAGATTACATCTACAAGCAACTGAGCAACTTCAAGTCGATCGATGGCAAACCTGCCGTCCGGGACAACGCCATCATGGCCGGCATGGCGGCCGCACTGACGGAAGAAGACATGCGCAACGTATCGGCCTGGTTCGCCAGCCAGAAGCTCACTCCGGCCGTTGCCAAGGACGAGAGCAAGATCGCCCTCGGCCAGCGCCTGTGGCGCCAGGGTGACTTCAAGAAGGGCGTGCCAGCATGTGCCGGCTGCCACGGCCCGGCGGGCGCCGGATTGCCCGCACAATATCCCCGCCTGGCCGGTCAGTTCCCCGAGTACACCGAGGCCCAACTGAAGGCATTCCGCGCCGAGCAGCGTGCGAATGATCCGGAAAAGATGATGCGCACGATTGCCGCCAAGCTGTCTGACGTCGAAATTCAGGCCGTATCCGAATACGCCGCCGGCCTGCGCTGATCGGGGGCCATGACAACGAAAGGCAGCTTCGGCTGCCTTTTTGTTTTTCAGGCTTGGCAGCACATGACACTGGGGATAGACTGATCCAGCAAGCATCCCCAATGGAGAGGAGACAACGATGAAAACACTCAAACAGTTGCTGGCAGAAAAACAGCGCCCGCTGGCAGTCGTTGCACCAGGAGACTCGGTATTTCACGCTCTGTCGGTCATGGCTGCACATGATGTCGGCGCGCTGCTGGTTCTTGAAGGAGAAAGACTGGTTGGCATCTTTTCCGAGCGGGACTACGCGCGGAAAATGATCCTGCAAGGCAAGAGCTCCCGCGAAACACCGGTGCGCGATGTCATGAGCGACCGCGTCGCCTATGTTACAAAGAGCGCCAGCCTTGAGGAATGCATGGCCTTGATGACGGAAAAGCGTTTCCGTCACCTCCCGGTCCTTGACGAAGACGGCACGGTGGCCGGACTGATATCCATTGGCGACATGGTCAAGGAAACCATCAGTTCACAACAGTTCCTGATTGCCCAGCTAGAACGCTATATCAGTGGCTGAAATGCCTGATCTCGACCCACGAATTCATTTCCGCATTCTGGAAAACATCGCCCGCGACCTATCGGGTGACGTCAATTTCCCGACCTGCATGGATGCCGCCATACTGGTTCGCAACACCCTGAAGGATCCGCTGGCAACGATTGAGCGTGTTGTTCAGGTAGTCGGTATAGAACCCCTGATCTCCAGCAAGCTGTTACGCCTTGCCAACTCCGTCAGCTACAACCCCTCCGGCAAACGCGTCAGCGAACTGTCCACAGCAATCGGCCGCCTTGGTTTTGAGGCCGTACGCACCACCTCCTTGGCTGTCGCCATGGACCAGATGCTGAAATCGAGGAACCTGGCAGCGTACGACGATATAGCGCACCAGGCGTGGGAGCACTCCCTTCAGGTTGCCGCCATCGCCCGCGTGCTCGCCCGTCGCCTCGGCCGCGTCAACCCCGATGAAGCCATGCTCGCCGGACTGGTCCACGATATCGGTATCTTCTACCTGCTCTTCCGGGCTGCCGAGTACCCGGAGTACCGTGACAATCGGCAAGCCATGCTGGACCTTCTCAAAGGATGGCACGAAAGCATCGGTGAGAGCCTGCTGCACATTCTCGGCCTGCCCGAGCACATCACGGAAGCGGTCCGCGAGCACGATCAGCCACAGAACGTTGAGACACCTTCCAGCATCCGGGACATCCTCTATTTCGCCAATCTGTTAGCCATGGATTCCACTCACGGCCTGCCAACCGAGATCGACCCGGACTGGGCCGAAAAAGCCATTGGTGATCGAGCCAGGTTCGCTGATCTGCTGGACGAGGCGGAGGACGATATCCGCGAGTTGCGAAGCTCCCTGGCCCTCTAGCAGAAGCAAGCCTTCCCCATTGGTCGCCTGACCTACTCAGAAATGCAGCAATACATCCCCCGGCAACTGCTTGCACTCAGAAGCACGCTGTTCGTCCTCTGCCTGACCCCTTTGGCTTATCTGTTGGCGAAGACTTACGGCAGGACGATTCCGGGTGAGCCTGTTGAATTCATCCAACGCTGGACCGGTTACTGGGCGCTAACCCTGCTGCTGCTAACGCTGAGCATCACACCTTTGCGCACCATCACCCAGCAGCACTGGTTATTAAGGCTACGCCGCATGCTTGGTCTGTTCGCCTTTACCTATGCCTCACTGCATTTTCTGGCATTCATCGGACTGGAACATTCATTCGAGATTTCAGCGATCGCCATGGATACGATCAAGCGCCCTCACGTCAGCCCCGGATTTGCTGCGCTGGCGCTGCTCATCCCGTTGGCGGCAACGTCGAATCAATGGGCTTTGCGTCGCCTTGGCGGACGCCGCTGGCAGGAACTGCACCGAAATGTCTATCTGATTGGCATTCTTGGCTGCGCGCACTACCTCTGGCTGGCTGATGCTGGCGCCCTGGGCTGGCCGCTCGGCTATACGCTGGTCTTGAGCCTGCTTCTCGGCTGGCGCATGAGGGAGCGGCGACGCAAGGCCATCCCCTTTTCACGCCATGAGGACGCAAAACCGATCAGGTTCTTCAGAAAAAAACCCGACTGATCACCGCCTGCGCTCCCGGTCAAAACGGATGATTGACCGCCCATCCCCACTGGCTTTCGGAGCAGCACGCCAGGCATGTCCGTAAACCACTTCGAAGCTTGCCGGCAACTTGCCCTGCTGGCGCATTTTTTCGTATGCGAGGCGCGCCTCGTGCCAAGTCCGACGTCCGCATAATCCGGCAAGGCGCCCATTCATCGCACAACCGGAACCCGCAGCGCGCAGCTCGGCAAGCAAGGAATCCAGGTCGTCATAAGTCAGCGTGACGACCTCCATGTCCATGACCGGATCGGCAAATCCCGCGGCAAGCAGCATGTCACCAAGATCGTGCATATCGATGAAGCGCTGGGTATGCACATAGCCATCTCCGAAAGCCTTGCGCAATTCCTTAAGAGTATCGGGCCCCAGAGTGGAAAACATGAACAAGCCTCCTGTCTCTATGACACGGTGGGCTTCACGCATTACCGGCAGCGGATCATCCAGCCAGTGCAAGAGCAGATTGGACCAGAGCAGCCCCGCACTGCCAGCAGCCAGAGGCAAGCAGACAGCATCGGCGGCAAGACGCAGGGGGCCGGAGGGGCGCCCAAGGCCAAACCAGCGCTGCCAGACGGGGGGTGGCGTCGATGCAACCTTGAGCATGGCCGGCACCAGATCGACACCAATCAGTTCAGCATCGGGATAACGTGCGGCCAAGCCGGGGAAACTGCCACCCCGACTGCATCCGAGATCAACAACCCGGCCTGGCGAGAGCGTCACATAATCGAGTCGCTCCTGCATGCGCCGATCAATCTCACGCACGAAGAAATCACTCTCGTGGTACCGACCGGCCGCCCTGGCAAAGCGCCGGGCGACCAACCGGGAATCGACGAACTGGCTGCTCAAACGGCCTTCACACCCAGGCGGGCAAACAGCGCGTCGTCGCGGTCAACCTCGGGATTTCCGGTGGTCAGCAGATGGTCGCCATAGAACATGGAGTTGGCACCAGCCAGGAAGCAAAGCGCCTGCAGCTCATCACTCATTTCCTGCCGACCGGCCGACAAGCGAACCCAGGAAGTCGGCATGGCAATGCGCGCCGCAGCGATGGTACGCACAAATTCGAACGGATCGAGACGCGGCACGTCAGCCAGAGGCGTTCCCGGAATCGGCACAAGATTGTTGATCGGCACCGACTCCGGCGGTTGGGGCAAGTTGGCCAGCTGGACAATCAGCGCCGCCCGGTTCCGGCGCGATTCACCCATGCCGATGATGCCACCGGAACAGACGTTGATGCCGGCATCGCGCACCTGCTCAAGCGTATCCAGCCGATCATCGTGAGTATGGCTCTTGATGATCTGACCGTAGAACTCCTTGTCGGTATCCAGATTGTGATTGTAGTAATCAAGGCCTGCATCCTTGAGCTTTGCTGCCTGCCCTTCCTTGAGCATGCCCAGCGTCACGCACGTCTGCATGCCAAGCGCCTTGACTTCCCGCACCATGTCGAGAACGCGATCAAGGTCGTTATCCTTCGGCCCCTTCCAGGCAGCCCCCATGCAGAATCGGGAAGCTCCTTTTTCCTTGGCAAGACGCGCCGCAGCCAGCACCTCATCCAGCGGCATCAGGCGCTCGCGCTCAAGCTCGGTATCGTAACGTGCAGATTGTGAACAATAGCTGCAGTCCTCTGAACAGCCACCGGTCTTGACCGAAAGCAGCGTCGAGCGTTGAATGGCATTGGCATCAAAATGCTGGCGATGGACGCCTTGGGCCTGCCAGATGAGGTCCATCAACGGCAAGTCATAAAGTGCAAGCACCTCGGCGACGGTCCAGTGACGTTGCGTACTCGAAGACGGAATGACAGGAACAGCAGTGGCGGAACGGACTTGCATGTAGAACCTTGCGTAAGAAATGCACAAAAACGGGTCAAAAATTGACCGTAATTATGAATTATTAAAGACGGGGCTAATGATGTCAATTTTACCTCAGGCACTGACAGCCCCCATAAGACATCTTTCGCGGCGCATGCACAACGCGCTGCTGCCCGCCAGCTGCCTGCTTTGCGGCGAGGATGCAGGCTGCAGTCTGCTGTGTTCCCGGTGCTCCGCCGAACTCCCCAAGCTTACGGGCCATACCTGCCCTCAATGTGCCGAACCAACCACGCACGGGGAGCGCTGTGGCGCCTGCCTCAAGGATCCGCCGCCTTTTGAGCGGACGCTGGCGGTGTGGCTCTATGAGTTTCCTGTCGATCGCATCATTCATGCGCTCAAATACCAGCACCGGATAGCCATTGCCGACTGGCTGGGAAAACACCTTGCAGGGCATCTGCATGCCGATGATCAATACCTCGTTCCGATGCCCTTGCATCCGACGCGCCTGCGCGAGCGCGGCTTCAACCAGGCCGGCGAGATCGCCCGTGCCGCCTCCTGTCGGCTGAAGCTGCCCCTGCTCGCAGACTGCCTTGTCCGTGAGCGGGCCACCGCGGCGCAGACCGAACTCCCTCCGGGCAAGCGGCGCAGCAACGTACGCGGTGCTTTTGCCTGCACGGCCGATCTGACAGGGAAACACATCATATTGGTGGACGATGTAATGACCACCGGCGCGACAGCCCGGGAATGCTCCCGGGTACTGAAGCTGCACGGGGCAAGAGAGATAACGGTCGCTGTCGTCGCTCGCGCCTTGAAACACTGATCCATGATTTAATCGCGGCCCAGCCATTCAATCGCTTGCACACGTGTTTGCCGTCGTCCTCTACCAGCCGGAAATCCCCCCCAACACCGGCAACATCATCCGTCTCTGCGCCAATACAGGCGCCGAACTGCACCTGGTCGAGCCGCTTGGCTTCTCGATCACCGACAAGGGACTGCGCCGGGCCGGGTTGGATTACCACGAGTACGCCCGCGTACTGCACCACCCGGACTGGATTGCCTGCAAAGACGCACTGGCTGGTCGCCGCCTGTTCGCGATGACCACCAAAGGCACGGACGGGCTCTTTTCGACAACAATCGAGGAAAACGATGTGTTCGTCTTCGGCAGGGAAACCAGCGGTCTCCCTGCCGAGATACTTGCCGAGTTCCCGGCCGAACGACGCCTGCGCTTGCCGATGCGCCCCGGGCAACGCAGCCTGAATCTGTCCAATGCCGCCGCAGTCACCATCTTCGAAGCCTGGCGACAGCAAGGTTTTCACGGCGCCGACTAGGCCTGTTCTTCCTTCGGATCGCGCGCCATCAATTGATCGACGGCCTGCCGCGCCGTCAGGCGACCATCCAGAACAGCCGCCACGGCAGCACTGATTGGCATCTCAACGGCCAGTTCGCGCGCCAGACGATCGACCTCGCGTGCCGTGTAGACCCCCTCGGCCACGTGCCCCAGCTCATCGAGAATCTGCGGCAATGACTTGTTTTCGGCAAGCGCCAGACCGACACGCCGATTACGCGACAGATCACCGGTACAGGTCAAGATGAGATCACCCATACC
>WBUO01000328.1 GCA_008933675.1 Dechloromonas sp. | reverse complement strand
GATGAAGAGCTTGTGCGGGCCGGCGTCCCGGCTGCATGGCCGGAGGCAGTGCCGTGGAGCACGCCGGCCGCGTCATTTGGTGAGGATCAGCTTGCCGTTGGCGGTGATGCGCAGGCGATAGTCCTGCTGATTGTGTTCGAGCAGCACTTCGCGCGCGCCTTTCATCAGGTCGCGAACGGTAAGGCGGCTCGGCGACAGCGTCTGCGGCGCCGACGGGCGGGTGGCCTGGAGAGTTTCCCTGGTCATACCGGTGTCCATGTCCCTGCTGCGTGCGAATGCGAATGACTCTTAGTTACTGGAATTGCGAACGACTGGCAAGTGCAAAAGCACGCCCTCGGGTCGCGCTCGGCCCCGGGCCGGGCTATCCTGGCCGTCGATGTCGGGTGGAGATGGTTGATGGACTGGTATGCGCGTCGCGAGTCATGGAACAAGCAGGCCGAGGACGCGCGTGATGAAACCGATATCGACTACGCCCGTATCGTCCATTCCGCCTCGTTCCGGCGGCTGCAGGGCAAGACCCAGATCCTGAATCTCGGCGACAGCGACTTCTATCGCACCCGCCTGACCCATTCGCTGGAGGTCGCCCAGATCGCCGGCGGGCTGGCCAAGCAGTTCGCCCGCGATTATCCCGACCATCCCGCGCAGCCCCATCTGCCCGAGTTGAGCCTGATCCAGACCATCGGCTTCTGCCACGACCTGGGCCATCCGCCGTTCGGCCATGGCGGCGAGGTCGCGCTGAACTACTGCATGCGCGATCACGGCGGGTTCGAAGGCAACGGCCAGACCCTGCGCGTCCTGGCGCGGCTCGAGAAATTCTCCGACCGGGCCGGCGCCAACCTGACCCGGCGGACCATGCTGGGCATCCTGAAATATCCGGTGCCCTACGCCCGGGCGTTCAACCCGGCGCAGACCCCGCGGCTGGACCCCGGCCCCACCGCGATCTCGATCATCGACCGCGCGGCGTCCAAGCCGCCGAAATGCTACCTGGACAGCGAAGCCGATGTCGTCGACTGGATCCTGGCGCCGCTGGCGCCCGGCGACCGCGACCGGTTCTGCGCCATCGACCGGCAGCCGGACCGCCATCACAAGTCGCTGCACAAATCCTTCGACTGCTCGATCATGGACCTGGCCGACGACATCGGCTTCGGCGTCCACGACCTGGAAGACGCCCTGGCCCTGGACCTGACCACCGAAACGCAGTTCCGCCAGGCGGTGGCGGTCGAGACATGCGCCAGTTTCCTCGAGACGCTGAAAAGCCGGAACCCGGACGAACCCGACACGACCGCCTATGACCGGATGATCGACGCCCTGTTCGGCGACAGCCACACGCGCAAGCGCATGGTCGGGCGCATGGTGCGCCACCTGCTGACCGCCTGCCGCATCGACCGGCGCGACGGCTTCGACGAACCGCTGATCGCCTGGCGCGCCGTCATGACGGACGGCCCCGCGACGTTCCTGAAGGCCCTGCAGGGCGCGGTGCGCGACCTGGTCATCCTGAGCCCGGCGGTCCAGCACCTGGAATTCAAGGGCCAGCGCATGGTGGTGTCCGTGTTCGAGGCCTTCGCCTCGGAACCGAAATCATTCCTGCCGGGCCATACCTACGACCTGTACCGGCAGGCCGACCAGCCGATGCGGGTGATCTGCGACCATATCGCGGCCATGACCGACGGTTTCCTGCTGAAGACCTACGACCGGCTGTTCAGCCCGCGCATGGGGTCGGTGTTCGACAGACTGTGAACAGAAATGTACATAGATATACAATGATCAGGAGAAGACAATTTATACATAAGGTATAATAAATAAATAAAATCTCATGCGAAAAATAACAATCAGATCGCTAATTGAAGATATTATTACATCCATAGGAAAAAATTCGGCTTCAATTATAATTGATAACACAAGAGAAGTTACCACAATGATTACTATTATAGTGCAGGACTTCTGTGCTGATCTATACGCAGCAATCCCATCCAAAAATGGCTTCTCAGCCAAAGTTATATAATCTTGGTCATCAAGAAAGCCAAATAGTTTCGACCTCCATGCCTTCCGACTATCATTAATAAGATTTATAAAATTGTCATTTGTCTTTATTGTAATAAGGTATGAGATTCCGATATATAGGGCCGCCATGATATAAATTAATAAAAAGGCAGGCGATGCCGTTGCAGATCTCGCCGAATCCAAAGCGAAACGAATTGCCATCACTCCTATTGCGACGGCTACATCTCTCCATACGCCGCTAGATAAATCCCTAGTTTGCTGCAATAACTTTTGGACGTCATCAGCAAGCGTCTTACGTAAATCGGCTAAAGATTTTAGTGTATCCTTACTCCCTGCTCGCAAATGTGCCTTATATAGTAAACGCGCGGATTCAAGGGCAGACGCCAAACGGGCTTGAAGTCCGTCACAAAAAGAAGCCTCCACTGGCCATTCTCGAGAAAGTTCTGCTGATAAAAATGTGTGCCTGATTTCCGAATCAGTTCCTTCGAGATAAATCCAGGTGGCCGCTTCCTGAAGGATTTGGAACGCAGTAAATTCCGCGGTGCTGTCAAAAATTATACGTCGTGGAGGTTGCCCAGATAGAGCTACATAAAGATCATTATTTTCAACAAACAGCTCATTTGGCAAACACCGGGCGGTCATTATTGAAGCGACAGTGTACCAAACATCCCATCCTTCCCCTTCGTGCACGGGTTTTTGTACAGCGATCCACGGTTCAATTTGGCTTGGAGCCATATAATCCTTTGATTGGCAGCGTACATATCGTCTTGGCCCCGCAGTCACTACACTGGTCGCATTGACAATATAGCTATCTGCCTTGGGATCACATAACCACGGCTCTACGGTAAATTTCCTAGTAATGAATGAGTCGCTCTCGAACGCTAATCGCACTTTCCCTGTAGAATTAACTGCATTTTCGTTCCAAAGAAACGATCGCCAACCCTCCGGAGTGAAGATATGGGCGCACCCGACGACCGGCGTAAATGATGCCGTTAGCCTAACACGTTCGTCAACTTGTGCGTCGCGCGGCTCGATATAATCTTGAGAAGAATCTATACATACAATTGATAACCAACTATCTTCTTCATCGCGAACAGCTTGCCAAGCGTCAAGTGCGACGCGCGGGAGCACGCCAGACACTCGCAAAGTGCCGAGGTCCTCGCTAATCGAGAAGTCAGCAGCTGCGCGGCTAGCCTCAACCGCTGCGTGGACGTTTTTGGATATCGACATCGTCGCTCGTCACCCGCGCTGTGGTAATCAGCACTTCCTGTCGACCATCAGATAGATCTCTAATAGTTGGGCGGTTTCCTTCGTCATAAAAAATCTGCGTCCCTTCCTCCGTATCCATACGACGACGCCGAGGTTTTTGAATACGATCCGGGTTAATGTCGAAAGTCTCTTCTGACACACCGTGATTCCTAAGGTTTCTGGAAAGCGTTCGACGCAAAGGTGCATCTTCAGAAACTTGGCCGAAAATCGCGGTCAGCAACGGTTCAAAATTATCCGGATCGAATCGATGCCCGCCTTGACGCATTACCTCATAGATTCTGTTGACACCATTTCTTTGGACGTCGTTAGGTAAAGAAGATCGATGCTGTTTAAAGGTGTCTTTGAAAGCCTCAACCAATTTTCCACTCATTTCATCTGGCGAATTTATACGTCGAGCCTGCAAGAATCGCTCAAAATAATCCGAAATATGCGCAGTATTAGAACGATCCCTAACCATAATTCTGCCACCACCAGCATCGGCTAAGCGAACCAACGCAATTTTTTGCAAGGCCTCAGGCTTGCGCACGAACGTTTCCTGAAACCGTTCTAACGTTGGCACTTGCGGTAAATCACCGCCTTGCAAAATATAACGAACAACATCTTCGTTGTCGTACTTAATAAGAGCATAAATTGGTAAATCACCACCAACTGATAGTTCAAATACAAAAAATACACCCATGCTTGTAGTAGAGGAGTGTTGCTTCTGGAATTCAACAGCGAGTTCTTTTGTTTTTTCTGAAAACCCTTGACCATCATTAACAATAGATCTAATCATTTTTTCAACATCGGACCTTTGTCTAAACTCAAATAGATTCCCCCGCAGAGCTGATTTGACCCTCTCAAGAAAGAAATCGGCATGCTGCGGAGGCGATATTTCCTCAAGCAAGATCGGCTCTTCCAATTTATTGCCAACCACGTGAAATATCATGCGATTTATGGATAAAAAGCCTTTTTCTTCTTCTGATAGGAAGCTCATCATTTCTCCGGCATATCAACTGCTACATCAGTCACACGCCAGCAT
>WBUO01000327.1 GCA_008933675.1 Dechloromonas sp. | reverse complement strand
CGCCCGTATCGAGCGCGAACGCAAGGCGCGCGATTCAGGACTTGCCGCTTAGACCTGCATGTTCATCATGTCCTGGTAAGCCGTCACCAGCTTGTTGCGGACCTGAACCATTTCCTGGAAAGAAACACTGGCCGTCTGCAGGGCGATCATCACCTCGTGCAGATTCTGAGTGGTATCGCCGGCGGCAAGTTTTTCCGCCATCTGATTGGCCTGCGCCTGGGTGGTATTGACCTTGTCGATCGAATTCTTCAATACCTCGGCAAAGTCGGCACCGCCGACGACCGGCGCACTCGCCGATGCCGTCTTGCCGGAAGCCTGTGCCGCCGTGCTGCGCAGCACATTCAACATGTTCTCGATGCCTTGGGTATCCATTCTTCGCTCCTAAACCGACGCCTGAATAGCAGCAAGTTTCAGGCCAGAATCAACCATTGAAGTAGCCCTCATCGCGATACTGCTGCAACTTGTAACGCAGGGTCCGCTCCGAAATCCCCAGCCGCTCAATGGCCGCCTTGCGCGAACCGCCGACCTCCGCCAGGGTGCGCAGAATGTGCTCGCGCTCGAGATCTTTCATATTATCCGCCCTTTTTTCTCCTTCCGGCATCGTGCCGGACACCGGTTCCGTGCCCCGACCGAACGCCGGATCGCTTTGCCGACGGGGCTGCAGGTGCAGGTGCTCCGGGCCGATCAGACTCCCCGACGACAGAATGAGCGCCCGCTGGATGACATTCTCCAGTTCGCGAACATTGCCAGGCCAGTCATGGGCCTGCAATGCCGCCTCGGCCGCCGGCGATAACGAAACCCCCGGGCGCCCGAGCCGCCCGCCATGGTCAACGACAAAATGACGGGCAATGGCGACGATATCCTCGCGCCGCTGACGCAACGCCGGAATCGCCACCGGAAACACATTGAGCCGATAGTACAGATCCTCACGGAAGACTCCCCTGGCCACAGCCTCCGCCATGTCCCGGTTCGAGGTGGCAATGATGCGAATGTTCAGCGCGACCGGCTTCTTGCCGCCAACCCGTTCGACCTCACGCTCCTGCAAGACGCGCAACAGCTTGGCTTGCAGACTCATCGGCATTTCGGTGACCTCGTCGAGCAACAAGGTCCCCCCTTCCGCCTGTTCGAACTTGCCGGCCTGCGCCTGCTGGGCGCCCGTGAAGGCCCCTTTTTCGTAACCGAACAGGGTCGCCTCGAGCAGACTGTCCGGAATGGCCGCACAGTTGATGGCAACGAAGGGCCCCTGGCGCCGCCCCGAATGACGATGGATGTAGCGAGCGACCACTTCCTTGCCGACGCCCGATTCGCCGGTCAGCAACACCGTTGCGTCGGTCTGCGCGACCCGGCCGGCGATGGCGAACAGATCGCGACTGGCCGGATCGATGGCGACCACCCCGTCGCCTTCCTCGCCACCCTCCGGCAATTCGTACTTGTTGATGTGGGCGAGCAACGCCGACGGCTCGAAGGGCTTGAGCAGAAAATCGCAGGCCCCGGAGCGCATCGCGTCGACAGCCTTGTCGACCTCGGCATAGGCCGTCATCAGGACGACCGGCAGGTGCGGCAGGCGCTGGCGGATTTCCTTGAGCAGGGTGATGCCGTCCATCGGCATCATCCGCACGTCACTGACGACGATGGAGAAAGCCTGTTCGCCGAGCACCGCGAGCGCCGCCTCGCCGCCATCGACGGCGACATACGGCCGCCCCGCCAGTTCGAGCGTATCGCCAATCGCCTCGCGCAAACTGGCATCGTCCTCGACAACCAGAATCGGCAAACTGTGTTCAGACATGTTGTTCCATTCCGTTTTCCGCCGAGCCGATCGGCAGGGTAATGACAAACTCGGCACCGGCGCCGGGCTCGGAGAGCAGTTCGATCGCCCCGCCGTGGGCACGGGCAACACCAAGAGCAATGGCCAGACCAAGCCCGGTGCCCTGCCCCTTGGTCGTGAAGAAGGGCTCGAAGATACGCGCCTGCGTCGGTCGATCGATGCCAGGCCCGCTGTCGCGCACGCCGATGGCCAGCAGATCGCCGCGGCAATTGCCGGAGAGGCAAATTTTGCCGCCTGCCGGCGTCGCCTGCATGGCATTTTCCAGGAGGTTGATCAGCGCCCCGAACAGAGCCTTGCGACTGCCGACGACAACGGCACCGGCACAGGCATCGACCGTGGAAAAGGCCAGCCCCTGCTCGCGCATCAGCGGGTCGACAGTCTGCGCAGCTTCGTTGAGCAAGTCGCTGGCCACGATGACGTCGCGACCAATGCTCTCGCCACGTGCAAATAGCAGGACATCCTGGATCAAGCGCTCGAGCCGCCGCAACTGGCCGCTCGCCTTTGCCGAGAAGCGGGCGCGCAGTTCATCGGCAAGACCGGGCTGCCCCAGGTTGGCGGTGTGCAGCAGTGCCGCCGCCAGCGGGGTGCGCAGCTGGTGAGCCAGCGAAGCAGCCATCTCGCCCATCGCTGCCAGCCGCTGGCTACGCTCGAGTTCAGCCTGCATCCGGTGAGCGGCAGTCACATCGTGCACCAGCATGATCTTGCCACCAGCCGACGGCAAGAGACTTTCGGCAATCGACACACGCCCCTCGCCGAGCAACCACTCGCCGACGGTCAACGTCGGCTCGAGGTGGTCGCGGACGACATCCCCCCAGTGGCGGCCGACGATAGCCGGCCCGAACAGCACCATTGCCGCCGGATTGACGGCAACCACCAGAGCATTCGCATCGAGCAGGACGACCCCGGCAGGCAGGGCATCGAGCAGCGATGAGAGGCGCTCGGAAAGCGCCTCCTTCTCTTCGAACTGGCGCCGCAATTCGCCGTTGGCGATGGCAAGCTCCTCGGTCAACGATGCAACTCGCCCCTGCAAGGCCTCATATGCCTGGGTCAACTCCGCCGATACCTGATTGAACATGGCGAACGCCCGCTGCAAATCGGCGGTCTTGGCATCGGAGGCAGCAGCGGAAACGTTGTCTGGAGGGGCGGACATCGAAAAAGATAGGGTGAATTCAGCGCCGGTAATAGTAGAATATTTCTAGGAAAATTTGGCTTCCCACTTGATTCTTCTTCTTTTTTGCGGCGATTCGACCGAGCATTGATGGTAGCAACGACTGAAACCACGGCAGGAACCGCACCGGGCGGCAATCCGGCGGAACGTCTGCGCGCGGCTTTCAACCGGCTGACCGAGCAACAGAAGATGCTCTTTCTGGTCGGCCTCGCCGCCATCATCGCGGTCATCGTCGGCAGCATCCTGTGGAGCCGCCAGCCCGACTGGAAAGTCCTCTTTTCCAACCTGACCGAGAAGGACGGCGGCACCATCGTCGCCAATCTCGAAGCCCAGAACATCCCCCATCGCTTCAGCGACAGTGGCGCCCTGCTGGTTCCCGCCGAGCGCGTCCATGAAGTGCGACTGAAGCTGGCCTCCCAAGGCCTGCCACGCGGCGGCCTGGTTGGCTTCGAGCTGATGGAAAACCAGAAATTCGGCACCAGCCAGTTCGCCGAACAGGTCAATTATCAGCGCGGACTCGAAGGCGAGTTATCGCGCACCATCCAATCCATCGGCGCTGTCCAGTCGGCGCGCGTGCATCTGGCCATCCCCAAGCCGTCAGTATTCGTCCGCGACGAGCAGAAACCAACCGCCTCGGTACTGCTCAACCTCTATCCGGGGCGCAATCTCGATGGCGGGCAGATCGCCGGCATCACCCACCTGATCTCATCGAGCGTCCCCAACCTGCCGCTGAGTAACGTCAACGTCATCGACCAGAACGGCAACCTGCTGTCGCAACTGAAGAGCGCCAACAACTCCGGACTCGACCCGGTGCAACTCAAGTACGTGCGCGAAATCGAGGACGTCATCATCCAGCGCATCGAGAACATCCTGAAACCTGTCCTCGGCGCCGAAAATTTCAAGGTCCAGGTTGCCGCCGACCTCGATTTCTCGCAAAGCGAACAAACCGCCGAAACCTTCCGCCCGAACAGCACGCCGGAAAGCAGCGTCATTCGCAGCCAGCAGAACAACGAAACGGCCAGCGTCAATCAGACCGTCGGAGGCGTACCCGGCGCGTTGACCAATCAACCTCCGGTTCCGGCAACGGCTCCGCTGACCCAGCCGGACACCGGCACCGCCCCCCCCGGACAACCGGCACGGCGTACCGACCCGAATGGCCGCATCGAAGTCGGCGGGATCAGCGCACCGCTGGCCAACGCCGCCCCGCCATTGAGCACCAGCAAGAACAGCGTCATCAACTACGAGGTCGACAAGACCATCCGCTACACGAAACAGGCACTGGGCGAGATCCGCCGCCTGTCGGCGGCTGTCGTGGTCAATCACCGCAAGGA
>WBUO01000326.1 GCA_008933675.1 Dechloromonas sp. | reverse complement strand
ACTGCCGTCGGACTGGATGATGAACGTCTGGAACGCTGCCGGTGGTGGCTGGGCCTATCGGGACGCCCCGGCCGTCCACATGCTCACGTGATGGCGTCCATTTGAATTCGTGCCGGGCGAGCGCGAACGCCATGAGCGTCTTCGCTTCGAGCTTCGGGCTCGCGCCGGGGAACCGGCCGTTGAGTTTGTCGGCCGCCGCGTAGAATTCCGCCGCGACCGGTTCGGGCAGTTGGAGGGTCAATGTTATCATGGTCCTATGGTTTTGGTTGTTGGGGGCTGGGTGAAAAATCGGCGGCCCGGGGACCCGGAGGGTCGGGACGGACCGGAGCGGAGTCCTGCCCGGGCGCCGGAGGCTCGGCGGAGGCAGCCGGGCGGCGGAGCGAGGGACCGGGCCCGACTGTCCGGGTCGCTGCCGCCCCCACCGCCGCGGCAACGGGGAGCGGGACGAGGCTTGGGGAGTCCCGCTCGGCGTTGCGAATCGGTGCGACGGTCAGGGCAACGCGCAGTCCGATGACAACCTGGCCCAGTTCGCGCGTCTGGGCCGCGCCTTTCGCCGTCACATCGAGCGATTCGAGGACGATCCCCGGCCGGTCCGTCCACGATTTGAGGAAGCGGAAATAATCGGGCCATTCATGCAGCCGCGGAGCGGAACGGGAGAGTAGCACCGTCCGGCTGGCGCCGTCCGGTTGCTGCCATTCGATACGCCAGCCCGTTCCGACCCGCTCCGCGAATTTCTCCGCCGACCAGGCAACTGGCGGCTGCGCCCTGGACTGCCGGCGCAGGTTTTCGAGCGTGGCATCGTCGTTTGTAGCCAGGGCGTCGCGTTCGCCGCGCAAGGCGACGAGGGCCGCATCAACGCCGTCTGGCACGGGCCGCAGATGCGGCAGCGCGAAGCCGACGCCAGCGAGAATCGCGCTCAAACCGAGGAGAATCCACGCGCCGCGTGTGATGAAAACACGGCGGCTCACGGTGTGAATACTCCGTTGACGGTAAAGGCTCCGGTGTCGCGGGGAGCCGCGGCGGGCTCCACGGTCCATCGTTTGCCCCCGAGCCGGTTGCGCCATTGCTCCCACGCGGCGGTGGCACCGGGCGCGACATGACCGTTCAGGCTGAAGCGACCCTGGGCGACGCGGATCCGGTCGAGCGCGAGCTGCGGCGGCAGCGCGCCGCACACCGCATCCAGGAGTTCACCGACCGGCGGACTCGAGCCGGGTCCGGCCAGCCGGGCGCGCAGGGCGACGATCTCCGCGGCGTTGACACGGTAGTGCTCGATCTCGGCCCGGAGCGCGGATTTTTCCTGTTGGTTGGCGTCGTGCCGGGCGGTCCATGCGAGGTAGTCGCGGGCATAGGCGGCTCCGCCCCATCCACCGGCGAGCAGCAGGAAGATGCTGGCGGCGATTGCCGCGCGCTGCGGGGTGACGGCGGACGCGGCGGGCAGCAGTTGCGCCGGATGCGATCGCGGCATGACCACGGGCGAGGCCAGCGCTTCGTGCAGCGGCAGGCTCAACGGGTCGTCCGGATTGGCGGCCTCCTTCGGGGACACCAACAACGCCTGATCGTCCAGGCGCCGGTCAGTTTCCTCCTCAATCCAAGTCTGGGCCTCATCAACTGCGCCTTCTCCGTGCCACCGGTGCACCATTGGGCGGCCGTCCGCCGGATGATGGTAGGCAAGCGCGCAATCGTGGCCGTCCGCGAAGGCCAGCACGAGGATTGCGCCCGTCTCGGACAACTCCTTGGGGAGCGACTGGAGGAAAGTCGCGAGCGGCCAGGCGGAAGTCACGATCACGCCGCTATGCGCCAGCCGGGCGACGAGTGAAAACAGACCGGGCTCGGTCTCGTAGTGCAGCAACGTGCTGTAGCCGTCGCCCAGCGGCAGGATCGGTTCATGGCTCCACGCGCGAGCCGGATCGGCGATGGCCGGGTGCTCGAACGCCAGCGCTTTTTGCAGGGCCGCCCGAGGGCCGTGCGGACAGGCCACCGCCACGGTCATGAGCGAGTCCGGCTGGTAGATCAGCCGCAGCCGCACCGGATGCGGTTCGCCGGCCAGGTGGGCCGCGAGAACCTCGGCCGCATGGGACAGGTTCTCGAAGCCGAGCGGTTCCGTCCGTCCGGCAAGCCACCAGCAGCGGCCCCACAGGAGCGCGGTGCGCTCAGATGTCGGCGAGATGGACATACACGTCGGTCACGCCGTTGACGGGGGCGGCATACGCCACGATGCCGGTGTCGGAGGCCGCGCCTTCGACAGGAGCGAGCTGCGGGGCGTTCATGGAAAGCGCCAGTTCATAGGCATCCCGCGCCGGCACATTCGGAATGACGAGGTAGGTCACGACAAGGTTGGCGGAGAGATTGGTCGTCGTATCCCGCAGCCGGAAGTTGGCTCCCTGGGCGGCGGACGGCGCGAGGGTCGGATTGGACGATCTCGCTTCGACGCGGGTGACAGCGGACCAATTCCTTAACGGAGCGGCATCCGGGGTCATGACGAACGCCTGGGCGGACTGGCTCCAGGTCATTTCATTGCCGGTGCCGGTGGAGGCAAAGAACTGGCTGCCGAGGCGCAGGCTGACGGGACGCTCCAGCTTGCCAGCGGCAAGGAGCACGGCATCGAGTCGGGCACCGTTGCCCTTGGCGGCGTCGGTCGCGCCGGAGAGTGCGGCGCCGGAACACGGGATGCCCGTGCCCTCGGTGCGGGGGATCGAGCCGTTGCCGCCCGGCATCACGATGAATTCCGTGATCGCGGTCTTGAGGGTTTCGGCGGTCTTTGCCGCCTGCTGGATGCGGGCGTTGCGCAAGGCATCAAACCCCTTGGGCAGGAGCAGGCCGACCAGGACGCTGACGATGGCCAGCACGAGAACGAGTTCGAGCAGGGAGTAGCCCTGCGTGGAATGGAGGCGTTGGGTAGGTTTCATATTTGGTTGGGTGGTTGTGGGCCGGACGGCCCGTGAAAATCAGAGGACGCGGGCGACCTGTTCGATGGTGGTCTGGCCGGAAGCCGCCACGGCCAGCCCGTGCTGCCAGAGGGTCACGCACCCCTCGCGCTCGCGCAGCGCGCTGAGTTCGGCGAGCGGCGCGTCCCGCTCGATCAGTGGAGCAAATCGGACGGTCGGGATGACCTCGTGGATGGCGATGCGTCCGCGAAAACCCGTGCCCCGGCACGCCGGACAGCCGACCGCCCGGCAAAACGCGGCATCGGGCAGGCCATGCTCCTCCCGCAGCCGGGCGTTCGCGGGATGGGCTTCCTTGCACTCCGGGCAAAGCCGGCGCACCAGCCGCTGGGCGGCGACCAGCCGGAGTGCCGCGGCGAGAAGAAAACTCTCGATGCCCAGGTCGCGCAGGCGCGGAATCGCGGCGAGACCGTCATTGGTATGCAGGGTCGAGAGCACCAGGTGGCCGGTGAGCGCCGCGCGGATGGCGAGCTGGGCGGTTTCCGCATCGCGGGTCTCGCCCACCAGCATCACATCGGGGTTCTGCCGCAAAAGCGCCCGCAGCGAAGCCGCAAAGGTGAGCCCGATTTTTTCCCGGATCTCGGTCTGGCGGATGCCGGGGAACTCGTATTCCACCGGGTCCTCCAGCGTGTGAATCACCCGGCCCCGGTGATCGAGCTGGTGCAGCGCCGAATGAAGCGTGGTCGTCTTCCCTGAACCGGTGGGGCCGGTCCAATAGATGAGCCCGGCGGGACCGGTGAGGGCCGCCTTCATGGCCTCGGCCTGCGGCACGGCGAGCCCCAGCTCGGCAAACGACTGGCCCGGCATCGTCTGGTCCAGCAGCCGGATGACGAGGCTCTCTCCATACACTGTGGGCACGGTGGAGAGCCGCAGGTTGAACCGGCGGTTGTTTTCCTTCAGCACCGCCCGGCCGTCCTGGGGCAGCCTCTTTTCCGTGATGTCCAGCCCGCCGTAGATCTTGCCGCGGGCGAGCAGCGCATCCCGGTGCGCCAGGGCCACCCGCGCATGGTCGCGCATTTCGCCATCGATGCGGAAACGCACGAGCAGCCCGTCCTCCTTGGGCTCGCAATGGATGTCGCTTGCCCCTTCGGTGGCGGCGGCCCGAAGGATCGCGTCAAACGTGCGCGTGGCGTCGGAGCCCGCCTCGATGGCACGGGCCGGCTGCGGCGGGCGCGGACGGAAGGATTGGAGCAATTCACGCATCAGCGGATGAGTTTCGGGGTGAGGAAAATCACGAGCTCGGTGCGGCTGGTGCGGGTCGCCTTGCTGCGGAACGCCCGCCCCACCACCGGCACCGCGCCCAGGACGGGCACGGCCCGCGTGGAATCGCCCGCATCCTCGGAGATGAGCCCGCCGATCATGGCGGTCTCGCCGTCCTTCAAC
>WBUO01000325.1 GCA_008933675.1 Dechloromonas sp. | reverse complement strand
GGTTGACGATGTCGGCCATGACCAGCGGTTGCAGTTCCGGCTTCTTGAAGCTGTTGGCGTGCGAGCAGTCGACAACGATGTTGCTCGGCAGCTTGGCCTTGGCCAGTGCCTGTTCGACCATGGCGACGGAAACGGTGTCGTAGTTGGGGCGGCCGTCGCCGCCGCGCAGCACGATGTGGCCGTAGCTGTTGCCCTTGGTGCGGACGACGGCGACGCGGCCCTGGTTGGTCAGGCCGAGGAAGGAGTGCGGCTTGGAGGCGGAGAGGATGGCGTTGATGGCGACGCCGAGGTCGCCGCTGGTGCCGTTCTTGAAGCCGACCGGGGTGGAGAGGCCGGAGGACATCTCGCGGTGGGTCTGCGATTCGGTGGTGCGGGCGCCGATGGCGGTCCAGGTGATCAGGTCGCCGTAGTATTGCGGCGAGTTCGGGTCGAGCGCCTCGGTGCCGGTGGGCAGGCCGATCTCGGCGACCTGCAGCAGGAACTCGCGGGCCTTGGCCATGCCGACGTCGATGCGGAAGCTGTCGTCCATGAAGGGGTCGTTGATGTAGCCCTTCCAGCCGACGGTGGTGCGCGGCTTCTCGAAGTAGACGCGCATGATGATCTGCAGCGTGTCGCCGACTTCGTCGGACAGGGCTTTCAGGCGGCGGGCGTAATCCAGGCCGGCGATCGGGTCGTGGATGGAGCAGGGGCCGACGACGACGAACAGGCGGTGATCCTTGCGGTCGAGGATGTTGCGCAGCAGGTGGCGTCCGTGGCTGACCGTCTTTTCGGCCTTGGCCGACAGCGGCAGACGGGCGTGGATTTCTTCCGGCGTCGGCATTTCGTCGAAGGCGGTAACGTTGATGTTGTCGATGTGTGCGGTCATGGTCAGTGGCTCAGCTGGCGAATCATGTCTTTGACTGCGGCGACCTTGTCGTTGAGGGTCGGGCAGTGGCGAAGGAGGGAAATTTTATCCTGTCCGGCTAGCTTGTAGCTGCGGTTTTTCTGGATCAGGTTGATGATCTTGATCGGCTCGATGGGCGGGTTTTTGGTGAATTCCGGGCTGAACTGGATGGTGATCTGGTCGTTGGTGGCGTCCAGCTTGGCGATCAGCAGCGGTTTGACCAGCAGGCGCAGGCGGTGCGTGGCGAGCAGCGACTGGGCCTGCAGCGGCAGTTCGCCGAAGCGGTCGATCAGTTCTTCCTGCAGGGCGTCGATGTCTTCGGCGGTTTCGCAGTTGGCCAGGCGCTTGTATAGCGTCAGGCGTTCGTGCACGTCGGGGCAGTAGGCATCGGGCAGCAGGGCCGGCGTGCGCAGGTTGATCTCGCCGCTGACGCCGATCGGCTGTGTCAGATCGGCGGTTTCCAGCACCTTGCCCTGTTTCAGGTGGGCGACGGCACGATTCAGCATGTCGGCATACATGTTGAAGCCGACTTCCTGCATCTCGCCGGACTGGTTGTCGCCGAGCACCTCGCCGGCGCCGCGGATTTCCAGGTCGTGCATGGCCAGGAAGAAGCCGGAGCCGAGTTCTTCCATGGCCTGGATGGCTTCCAGACGCATCTTGGCCTGCTTGGTCATCGCCTTCTCGTCCTGCACCAGCAGGTAGGCGTAGGCCTGGTGGTGCGAACGGCCGACGCGGCCGCGCAACTGGTGGAGCTGGGCGAGGCCGAACTTCTCGGAACGGTTGATCAGGATGGTGTTGGCGTGCGGGTTGTCGATGCCGGTTTCGATGATGGTCGTGCACAGCAACAGGTTGGCGCGCTGGCCGGTGAAGTCGCGCATCACCTTTTCCAGCTCGCGCTCGTTCATCTGCCCGTGGCCGATGACGATGCGCGCCTCGGGCACCAGCTTTTCCAGCTTCTCGCGCATGTTGTCGATGGTGTCGACCTCGTTGTGCAGGAAGTACACCTGACCGCCGCGCTTCAATTCGCGCAGCACGGCTTCGCGGATGATGCCGTCGGAGAACTTGCTGACGAAGGTCTTGATTGCCAGGCGCTTCTGCGGCGCCGTGGCGATCACCGAGAAGTCGCGCAGGCCTTCCATGCTCATCGCCAGCGTGCGCGGGATCGGCGTCGCGGTCAGCGTCAGCACGTCGACCTCGGCGCGCATGGCCTTCAGGGTTTCCTTCTGGCGGACGCCGAAGCGGTGTTCCTCGTCGATGATGACCAGGCCCAGGCGGGAGAAACGGACGTCCTTGCCGATCAGCTTGTGCGTGCCGATGATGATGTCGATCTTGCCTTCGGCCAGTTCCTGCAGCGCCTGCGCCGATTCCTTGGCGGTCTTGAAGCGGGAGATTTCGGCAATGCGTACCGGCCAGTCGGCGAAACGGTCGCAGAAGGTCTGGTAATGCTGTTCGCAGAGCAGGGTGGTCGGGCAGAGCACGGCCACCTGCTTGCCGCCGGCCACGGCACAGAAGGCGGCGCGCAGCGCCACCTCGGTCTTGCCGAAGCCGACGTCGCCGCAGACGAGGCGGTCCATCGGCTTGCCGGACTTCATGTCTTCGATGACGGCGGCGATGGCTTGGGCCTGATCGTGCGTTTCCTCGAAGCCGAAGCCGTCGGCGAAGGCTTCGTAGTCGGTGTCCTTGAAGGCGAAGGCATGGCCCTGGCGGGCGGCGCGGGCGGCGTAGAGCGCCAGCAGTTCGGCGGCGGTGTCGCGCGCCTGCTCGGCGGCCTTGCGCTTGGCCTTTTCCCACTGGCCGGAGCCAAGGGTGTGCAGCGGGGCGTTTTCCGGCTCGGCACCGGAATAGCGGGAGATCACATGCAGTTGCGCCACCGGCACGAAGAGCTTGGCATCGTTGGCGTAGTGCAGTTCGAGGAATTCCTGCTCACCCAAGCCGAGGTCCATGCGCACCAGGCCCTGGTAGCGGCCGATGCCGTGGCTCTCATGCACCACCGGGTCGCCGACCTTGAGTTCGGTCAGGTCCTTCAGCCAGTTGTCGAAAGTTGCCTTCTTGGCCGCTTCGCGCCGGGTGCGGCGGGGCGAGCCGGCGAACAGTTCGGTCTCGGTAATGAAAGCGATGTGGTCGAGGGCGAAGCCGGCCTGCAGCGGGCCGGTGCCCAGCGCCAGGCGGGCGTCGCCGGCGACGAAGGCGGCCAGATCGGCACTGGCTGCCGGTTTCAGGCCGTGTTCGGCGAGCATCGCGGCCAGCGTTTCGCGCCGGCCGGCGGTTTCGGCCACCAGCAGCACGCGGCCGGGGTAGGCGGCCAGATGGTTCTTCAGGGCACCCAGCGGGTCTTCGGCCCGGCGGTCGACGGCGACGTTGGGCAGCTTGCCGTCGGTGGCTTCCTGGCGGCCGGGCAGGGCCAGGCGGGCATAGTTTCTGGCGGCGCTGAAGAAGGCTTCGTCGCTGAGGAAGAGTTCGTCCGGCGCCAGCAGCGGCCGTGCCTTGTCGCCTTGCAGCAGGGTGTAGCGCGAGCGGGTGTCGTTCCAGAAGGCGGCGATGGCGGCCGGCGCGTCGCCGTGGGTGACGAAGACTGCGTCCTTGGGCAGGTAGTCGAACAGCGTTGCCGTTTCGTCGAAGAACAGCGGCAGGTAGTACTCGATGCCGGCGCTGGCGATGCCGGTGGAGATGTCCTTGTAGATGCCGGACTTGGCCGGGTCGCCTTCGAAGCGCTCGCGGAAGGCCTGGCGGAAATGCGTGCGGCCCTTGTCGTCCAGCGGGAACTCGCGCGCCGGCAAGAGGCGCACTTCCGGCACCGGATAGACGGTGCGCTGCGTGTCGACGTCGAAGGTCTTGATGCTTTCGATCTCGTCGTCGAACAGGTCGAGCCGGTAGGGCAGTTGCGAGCCCATCGGGAAGAGATCGATCAGGCCGCCGCGGATCGAGTATTCGCCGGGCGAGACGACCTGGGTGACGTGGGCGTAGCCGGCCAGCGTGACCTGGGCGCGGAATTTCTCGGCGTCGAGGGTCTGCCCCTTTTTGAATTCAAAGGTATAGGCGGCCATGAATTCCGGCGGCGCCAGCCGGTTGACGGCGGTCGAGGCGGGTACCAGCAGGATGTCCAGTTCGCCCTGCAGGGCCGCCCACAGTGTCGCCAGGCGTTCGGAAACGAGATCCTGGTGCGGCGAGAAGTGATCGTAGGGCAGGGTTTCCCAGTCCGGCAGCAGGCGCACGCGCAGTTGCGGGGCAAACCAGGGAATCTCTTCCAGCAGGCGCTGGGCATCGGCGGCGCTGGCGGTGACGACTGCGAGCAGGCGTTTGCCGGCAGCGGCGACTTCGGCCAGCGTCAGGGCATCGCCGGAACCGGCCAGCGGCGGCAGGTCGAGACGCAGGCCGGGTTTCGGCAGGGTTTGGCGAAAGGTGGGGGGCAGCAACGGGGCAGCAGACACTGGCAGGCAGGGAGGATGA
>WBUO01000324.1 GCA_008933675.1 Dechloromonas sp. | reverse complement strand
AAGGAACGGCCTGCAGGCAGAGCCTGGCTGCGTAACGCAGGCTCATGCTCCTGGTGCTCGATGCGCCCCCGTGCAGGCGGATCAGGGTGGCCGTCAGCAACCAGAGCGCCAACAGCAGCCAGATACCGGTCGGGATGCTCTGGGAGTAGAGGTAGTGAGTGAGCAGCAGGAAGTAACCGAGCACGATTACGACCATGGCATCTCGTCGTGACTTCAGTTCGAGCAGTTTCATTGCCATGAAAACCACCAGCATGGCGACGCCGGCATCGCGTCCGAACAAGGTGCGGAACTCGATCAGGATGCCGCCACAGCCGGCAACGACGAGCAGGATCAGTAGCCAGCGGCCGGGCAGGCGCTCGTTCTTCCACCACAAGCCTACTGCCCAGCCCAGCAACAACAGGCTTGCAGCGCTCAACCAGTAAGCCTGGTGCGCAGCGTGCGGTAGCGCCGTGGCTATCGCGCACGCAAACAGCCACGGCGTTGCTTGCCGGTCGAGCGCTTCCTCGGCGCGCGTGCTCATGAGGGGAACAGGGCCAGCGCCTCGAGGCAACGCTGGCAGTGCCGGCTGCCGCGTTCAGGTGGCAGGGAACGGTGTGGGAGGCGAAGTCCGTAGGCGCTGCCTGCCGCCTCGGCGGCGAGTATCCATCCGGTCAGTATCCCGAGGCGCGTTTCGTCCGGGAGTTCAGGTGCCGTGTGTTGCCACTCGAAAACCAGTTTGCTCTGGGTGCCGCCCGCGAATGTCTTGATCAGCAGCGGCGCTTCACCCGCGTGGCGGGCACTGGCCTTCCATGCGACGTGCCGTGGCGAGTCGGCAGGCTGTCTTTCGCGGAATCCTGAAAAATCCTCCTGCCCGCCGTCGCCATGCCGGTCGCCGCCCCAATCGCTGCTGCCTGCCAACGGCAAGGGGGCGTCAATGGGTTTCGGGTAGACCAGACATTGCATCTCGGGTTGAAGATAGGACCAGGCGGTAAACAATCCGAGCGGATAGCGGGTTGTCAGGCGTACCCGCGGCAAGGCCAGCCAGCCTCGTCGATGCGCCAGCAGCGGTACACGAACCCGGGCCTTGCCAAGGCTGTCGACGGCTGCCCCGACGGGGAGGGCTGCATCAGCGGCCAGTTCAAGCGCGAGGCGCGGGGCCGCCCGGTCATTGTCGAGCGAGAGCGGAAAAAACGCCATCTCGCCGGCAAATACGGGTTCGCAACGTCCCGGCGTGATCGTCAGGCCGAACAGGTTGCGAAAGGTGTGGATCATCCCGACGATGCCGAGTCCGGCCAGCAGAAAAACCAGGGCGTGACCCAGCGCCAGGTTGTAGTTGATGGCGCCGAGCAGCATGACGACCAGGGCCAGTGCGAAGAGCAGGCCGCCGCGCGAAGGGACGATGAAAATGCGCCGTTGGCCGAGCCGCAGCGGCCCCGTTCCATCGCTCTTCCAGCGGAAAAGAAGTTGCTTGAGAGATGGCGCGATTTTCACGGATCAGGGAATCGCCACGCTGCGAATCAGCCGGCCGATGTCTTCCATTTGGGCCTGGCCGCCGGCCTGTGCCGTACGCAGGCGATGGCGAGCCACTGCCGGCAGCACGGCTTGCACGTCATCCGGAATCACGATCTCCCGGCCATCCAGCCAGGCCCAGGCGCGGGCGGCCGAAAGCAATGCCAGCCCGGCGCGGGGCGACAGGCCGTGCTGGAAAGCCGGGTCGTGACGTGTCGCATCGACCAGCGCCTGAATATAGTCGATGAGCGGGGCTGCCGCATGAAGCTTGGCGATGGCCTGCTGAATGGCTGGCAATTCGGCCGGCGAAATCCGGCTGGCCAGTGCCTCCGCCCGATTGCGCTGGCTGCCGGTGGCGAGCAACTCCCTTTCGGCGCTACGGTCCGGGTAGCCCAGTTCGATACGCATCAGGAAGCGGTCGAGTTGGGATTCGGGCAAGGGAAATGTGCCGATCTGGTGTGTCGGGTTTTGCGTGGCGATGACAAAGAATGGCCGTGGCAACGGGCGGGTCTGACCCTCGGCGGTGACCTGGCCTTCTTCCATTGCTTCAAGCAGGGCGCTCTGGGTTTTCGGCGTGGCGCGATTGATCTCGTCGGCCAGCACCAGTTGCGCGAAGACCGGCCCGGGCAGGAACCGGAACTCGCTCTTGTCGCGTTCGAAGATCGATACGCCGGTAATGTCGGCCGGCAGCAAATCGCTGGTGAACTGGATGCGCGAGAATTGCAGCCCGAGCAGGCGCGCCAGCGTGTGGGCCAGCGTCGTCTTGCCCATGCCGGGCAAGTCTTCAATCAGGAGATGGCCGCCGGCGAGCAGGCAGGAGAGGGCCAGCCTTATCTCGGTGTGCTTGCCGAGAATGATTTGTCCGGCATCGTTCAGTATCTTGTCGAAGGGCTGGGGAGGGCCTGGGAGAGCCGAAATTTTGCTTTTTAGCATCATCGATGTCCGTCGTTGCAGCGTTACACGATTCTAATGCTTGAAGCAGCCGATACATTGGGACGATAATGACATTTCGACGTGCGCCTCTTCGTGCGCCGGTTCGCAGAGAGAGAACAAGTGACGACCACTGCCTTCATCACCCATCGTGACTGTCAGCTGCACGATATGGGATCGCATCACCCGGAATGCCCGCAACGTCTCACCGCCATCAATGATCACCTGATTGCGCAGGGGATCGATGCCTACTTCGTCTATTACGACGCACCGCTGGCGACTTTCGAACAACTGCTGCGCGTCCATCCGGCTTCGCACTTGGAGCGCATCAAGCGCGCTTCTCCCGAAATGGGTGTCGTGCATCTTGATCCCGATACCGCCATGAACCCGCACACTTGGCAAGCGGCGCTACGTTCTGCCGGGGCTGGCTGCCATGCAGTGGATCTCGTCATGAAGGGCGAAATCGAGAATGCGTTCTGCTCGGTTCGCCCGCCGGGTCATCATTGCGAAAAGTCCACGCCCATGGGCTTCTGCTTCTTCAACAACATCGGTGTCGCAGCGATGCATGCCATCAAGGCCCATGGCCTGGAGCGCGTTGCCATCATCGACTTCGATGTGCACCACGGCAACGGGACAGAAGACTGCTTTGCAGGTGATGAACGGGTGCTGATGTGCAGCATTTTCCAGCATCCGTTCTACCCGTATAGCGGAACCGACAAGCCGGCGGCCAATATGTGCAACGTACCGCTGGCGGCAGGGAGCGGCGGCGAGGAATTCCGCGACGCCGTCATGCAGGTGTGGACGCCGCGCCTGCGCGAATTCAAACCGCAGATGATCTTCATTTCCGCCGGCTTCGATGCCCATTATGAGGATGATATGGGTGGGCTCAAGCTGTTCGAAAAGGACTATGCCTGGGTGACCGACCATCTCAAGAAACTGGCCGCCGAAATGTGCGACAAGCGCATCGTTGCCATGCTCGAAGGCGGTTACGTGATGACTTCGCTGGCCCGTAGCGTCGGCGCGCATCTGCGCTCACTGGCCGATCTCTAAGCGCTAAAGCCTTTAGGAAAAGGGCAGGCTGGGTTAAAATCCAGCCTCTTTTTTATGTTTGCAACGTTTAACCGGATAAATCCATGGCGTTGATTGTTCAAAAATACGGCGGCACGTCGGTCGGCAACCCCGAACGCATCAAGAACGTTGCCAAGCGCGTAGCCAAGTTCCACGCGCAGGGCCACCAGGTCGTGGTGGTCGTTTCCGCAATGAGCGGCGAAACCAACAAGCTGATTGCACTGGCCAAGGAAATTCAGGCCAATCCGGATCCGCGCGAGCTGGACCAGATTTGCTCCACCGGCGAACAGGTCACCATCGGCCTGCTGTCGATGGCACTGAAATCTGTCGGTGTTCCGGCCCGCAGCTACACCGGCGGCCAGGTCAAGGTTCTGACTGACAGCACCTTCACCAAGGCACGCATCCTGTCGATCGACGAAAGCAACATGCGCCGCGATCTGGACGAGGGCAAGGTGGTCGTCGTTGCTGGCTTCCAGGGCGTCGATGCCGACGGCAACATCACCACGCTCGGCCGTGGCGGTTCTGACACTTCCGGCGTTGCGCTGGCGGCTGCACTGAAGGCCGACGAGTGCCAGATCTACACCGACGTCGACGGCGTCTACACGACCGATCCGCGCGTCGTGCCGGAAGCCAAGAAGCTCGATACCATCACCTTCGAGGAAATGCTGGAAATGGCCAGCCTCGGCTCCAAGGTGCTGCAGATCCGCTCGGTCGAATTCGCCGGCAAGTACAAGGTCAAACTGCGCGTTCTCTCCAGCTTCCAGGACGAAGGGGAAGGGACGCTGATCACTGTTGAGGAAGACAAGAACATGGAACAACCGATCATCTCCGGTATCGCCTTCAATCGCGACGAAGCCAAGCTGACC
>WBUO01000323.1 GCA_008933675.1 Dechloromonas sp. | reverse complement strand
GACCCAGCGCCATGCCGACCTGGCTGCTGGCAGGCCCGGGCAGGAACTGGCACAGGGCCACCAGATCGGAATAACTCTTGTCGTCCAGCCAGCGGCGACGTTCGACAAACTCGGCACGGAAATAAGCCAGGTGGGCGACCGGCCCGCCGAAGGAGGTCAGGCCGAGCTTCAGGAAAGCGCCGAGGACCTCAAGCGGGCTGCCTGCGGCGGTCCGGGGGGGCGGGCTGTCTGGTTTCAAGTCCTGGGTCATGGGAAATTCCGGTGATCAGGCCGTGGCCGGTTGAAGGGCAATCACGGCCATGCCGGTCAGCGCGATGCCGGCGCCCAGAATATCCCAGCGTGTCAGCGCCATACCATCCACGAAATGCAGCCAGAGCAAGGCGACGGCGATATACATCCCGCCATAGGCCGCATAGGTCCGGCCTGCCGCCGTCGGATGCAGGGTCAGCAACCAGGCGAACAGTGCCAGCGAAATCGCCGCGGGAAACAGCAGGAGCAGACTCCTGCCCTGCTTCAGAACCAGCCACGGCAGGTAGCAGCCGACGATCTCGGCAACCGCGGTGACGGCAAACAGCAGGCTGAGGCGCAACAGGTCCATGGGTGTTTTCGGGGCGGGAGAGTCACGGATTCTGCCTCAAATGCGCCTTGGTACGTAGCGCTTGCCCGGTGATTCGCCGAAGCTGGTTATGCCAGCACGAGCGCTTATTCCATCAACGTTTCCAGCGCCGGCAACATCGCCGCCACACCACGGCGGATCGCCTCTTCGCCGAATGATGAGAACCCCATGACCAGACCCGGCGGCGCCGTTCGCTGCAAGCGGTAGAAAGAAACAGGCCGGGCCGCGATGCCGCACTGCTCGAGCGTCGCCGCCACCGCGCGATCATCGCTGCCGGCAGGCAGCAAGGCCGTGGCGTCCAGACCCGTGGTGATCGGCTCGATCCGTAACAGGCCGGCCAGTTGCGAATGGCACTCCCGCGCGAAGCAGGCGGCACGTTCGCCATAGAGCTGGCGCATCTGGCGCAGATGGCGGGCGAAATGTCCATCGGCGATGAAAGCGGCCAGCACTGCCTGCTGAAACATCGGCTGATGACGACAAGTCAACGAGATGGCCGCGGCGAATGCCTCGGCCAGCCCGTCCGGAACCACCACATAAGCCAGGCGCAGGGCGGGAAACAGCAGCTTGCTGAAAGTGCCCAGGTAAATCACCCGGCCGTTGCGGTCCAGGCTCTTCATGGCCGGCAGTGGTGCGCTGTCGAAGCGGTACTCACCGTCGTAATCATCCTCGATGATCACGGCATCCTGCGCATCGGCCCAGGCCAGCAGGGCCAGCCGGCGGTCCACCGGCAGGGTGCCTCCGAGCGGCGACTGGTGTGCCGCCGTCACGTAGGCCAGTCGCCCCGGCGGCAGGGCCTCGGTGCGCATGCCGCCGGCGTCGACCGGCAAGCCGAGCACCTCGGCTCCGGTCAAGGCGAAGATGCGCGCCGCGCCGGGGTAACCCGGATCCTCTACCAGCGCGCTGTCACCGGCATCCAGCAACAGCCGGGCGCACAGATCCAGGGCCTGCTGGGCGCTGGCCAGAATCATCACGTTGTCGGCTGTGCAGGCGATGCGCTGGGCAAAACGCAGATGCTCGGCAATGGCACGGCGCAGCAGCGGATCGCCCGCCGGATCGGCGTATCCCATGTCGTCGGGACGGGTCGAGCGGCTCTGCCGGCTGCACAGGCGATGCCAGACGTCGCGCGGAAAAGCGCGCAGGTCCGGCTGATTGGGGCTGAAGGGGCGGGCCGACGTGGCTCCCTCGCGCGCGGCGAACGGACTGTCGGCGAGCAGCCTTCCCTGGCGCGACAGGCGCAGCGACGCACGCCGAACATCTGCCACGGAGTCGCCAGCCAGCAGCGCAACAGGCAGGGCTGGCGCCACCGTCGTTCCACTGCCGGTGGTTCCGTTCAGGTAACCCTCGGCGATCAACTGCTCATAGGCGGCGAGCGCAGTACCGCGCGAAATGCCCTGCTGGCGCGCGATATCACGCGTCGACGGCAGGCGGGTGCCGGGGGCAATGCGGCCGGCCAGGATTGCCGTCCGCAACTCGGCGCACAGCCAGCGTTGCAGGGTCATTCCATCAGGTCGTTCACCAAGGGCAAGTTCCAGTTCGCTGGCGCGTCGCATTGCAAAATGGCCTAACAATTATTGCGATAAATGGACCTTCAAAGCATACCACTTGGCGCATACGATCGACCCATCCTGAATGACAGGGCAACGCAAAGCGAAAAAGGAAACCCCATGGAACAACGATTCGATATCGGCAAACTGATCCCCGAAGGCTACAAGGCCATGTTCGGTGTCCACACTTACGTACAGGGGGCTGGTCTCGACCTCGGCCTGCTCGAACTGATCCGCCTGCGCGTCTCGCAGATCAACGGCTGCGCCTTCTGCGTCGCCATGCATGTGCCGCTCGCCCGCAAGTACGGCCTCAGCGAAAACCAGATTCATCTGGTTGCCACCTGGAAGGAAGCTCCGGTCTACAGCGCCCGCGAACGCGCCGCCCTGGCCTGGGCCGAAGCCGTCACCGCCCTGAGCGGCCAGGAAGTCCCGGATGCGGTCTACGAAGAGGTCAAGGCCAATTTCCAGCCGCAGGAAATCGCCAACCTGACGCTGTGCGTCGCCGAAATCAACAGCTGGAACCGCCTGATGGTCGCTTCGCGCACACCGCCGATACTCTGAGCGTTTGGCAAAAAGCAGAAGCCGGGCAAATTGCCCGGCTTCTGCTTCCTGGATCGACAGCCGATATATTGATTGCGCCTTCTGCGCTCTTGGCAGTTGGGTTATTTGTCAGCGACCCCTTATGGGTGATCCGATTCGCCGCTTTTCCGTTCCGACTCGGCAACAAGTCTGGCAACGATGGGTTTTGCCTTGTCATACATCTCCTGAGCGCCGAAGCGGCCTTCCAGTCGCTCGATTCCCCTGTTCAACGTCGGACCAAGCTTAACGCTCGCCTCGTCCAGGCTCAGCTTCGATTTCTCGAGAGATCGCAATAGTTCGCGAGACGAACCTTTGACGCCATTGGTCAGTAGTGCGTAGAAGACATTTCTCGGAATCCCGATATGCGCTGCAATGCGATTCCCGAGTCTATGCCCTGACCCCGGACCAACCTGATTCCAGAAGAAGACGGGTAATGCAAGCAAGGCGATAAAAGCCAAGAGTACAGGGAAGTATTCCATTTGATTTTCCTTGCAAAGACACGCCGATTAAGGGCTGGACGCTGACGAAATCGTGATTTGTTCACGATTATTTGCGCATGCTTGAGGATGGGCTACAAATTTTGAAATGTCTCTGACCCCTTTAGGTTGGTTATCTAGGGTTTACGTAGTAATCAATGGCATAGCGAAGTTTGAGCAGCTTTGTGGCAATTTTGACGCCGGTTGAGTTTCTCATGTGCTCAAGACTAACTTGCACGCTCCCCTTCTTAACTTCGCCTTCGGAGTTGATATAGGGCTCTCGTTTTGTAAGCTGTTTTATGACCCAATCAAAATCGCTACGCAACGACTCCGGGAAGTGTTCCGACGTCAAGGGATGAAATATCGAGTAAGCCGCCAATAGGCGAGAGCGAACATCTCCTGGCGAAGTCGCAAGCGTGTCCAAAGTTTGTGATAGCAGTTGATCTGCGTATCGAGCCGGGCCATGGAATGTCATGAGGTTTAATTCCCTGTTGGTATTGGTGGTTCAACGATTACGGTTTGTTTGCATAAAAAACATCCCGAAAACAAAAACGCCCCGAACTTCCGGGGCGTTTTTCATTGAGCTACCAGAACCTCAACCGCAGGTCCCAACCGCCCCGCAAGCCGTACAGAAATCACAGCCATCCTTGCGGATCATCGTGTGGTTGCCGCATTCCGGGCAGAGCTTGCCCTGGGTCGGCAGCACCTTGTTGCTGGTGGTGTCTTCCGGGGCTTCGAGGATGCCCATCTGCTGCAGCGGGAAGCCGGCTTCGTCGAGGATGCCGAGCATGGCGTAGCGGTGGATGATCAGCTGGGCGATGTAGGCGACCGTCGAGGGCCAGGTCTGCTGCTTGCGCGAACCCGGGACGAAGGCCATGAAGTCGCCGAAGGGCTCGGAGTAGTCGAGCAGCTTCCGGAGCTTCATGCCGATCCAGGCCGGGTCGACGACGCGCATGTCGAGGGAGAGCAGCTTGCACAGGCCGTCGAGGGCGCGCGGGTAGTTGCCGGCCAGCCACATCGAGTAGGGGCGGGTGACGCCGTCGGGCAGCGTGATTTCCTTCAGGCCGAGGACGAAGTCTTCGCCGGTCGAGGCGTTGTTGATGTCGACGGTCCACGACAGCGTGCCGTCGGTGCCGGTCTTCGGTTCCTTGGTGCTGAAC
>WBUO01000022.1 GCA_008933675.1 Dechloromonas sp. | reverse complement strand
TTATTGCTACAGATGCCGGGTTGTTGATTATTTTGTTCTGAAGCTTGGCTCTATAGATGGCAAATTCACGGGGTTCAGCCCAGTTGAGTGACACTTTGATCTCCCTCTTCGTGATGTTGTTGAAGCCTAACTAGAAGTAGACGTCACAAAAAAATATCCAAATGCAGCCATTTGTTGCCATATATGGACACATGTTTCCATTAATGGATATTCCGGAAACCCTTTGTCAGGTATTTGCAGCTGTTGCATTCCGCGTCTCCGACCCCTGTTCCGTTTTCCCGATTGGTGTTGATGGCGTTCGATGTCTGCATGACGAACGCGCGTTCAGGTTAATTGACGGTTGCATAGGGTGCAAGCGTCCTCCGGGGGCTTCGGTTCTTCCGGTTGCGCGGCCGCAACGGGTGTGCCGGGCGCTTTTCTTTAACGGATGATGGCGCGAACGTCTGCTACTTCGCCGCCGCTCCCTGGCTGCGTGCAATTCGGTAACATCGCGGCTTCACCATTCACGCCCCAACCGATGGAATGCCGACCATGCGCTATCACGCTGCCAGTACCGATTCGCTGATGTTCATCACCCCCCGCCCGGAGATCGTTTTCGAGCGCGGCGAGGGTTCCTGGCTGTTCGATCACACGGGGCGCCGCTATCTCGATTTCATCCAGGGCTGGGCGGTCAATTGCCTCGGTCATTGCCCGCCGGAAATCACCGAGGCGCTGGCCGGGCAGGCCGCCAAGCTGATCAATCCGAGCCCGGCCTTCTACAACGGGCCGATGGTCGAGCTGGCCGGCCTGCTGACGGCCCACTCGGTTTTCGACCGTGTCTTCTTCGCCAATACCGGTGCCGAGGCCAACGAGGGGGCGATCAAGCTGGCCCGCAAGTGGGGACGGCTGAACCGTGCCGGGGCGCACGAGATCATCACCTTCGGCCATTCTTTCCACGGTCGCACGCTGGCCACCATGTCGGCCTCCGGCAAGGCTGGCTGGGACACGATCTATGCGCCGCAGGTCGCCGGTTTTCCCAAGGCCGTCTATAACGATATCGCCTCGGTCGAGGCGCTGATCGGGCCGCAGACGGTGGCGGTGATGCTCGAGCCGGTGCAGGGGGAGGGCGGCGTGATTCCCGCGGAACCCGGGTTCCTTCGGGCGCTGCGCCAGCTGACGGCCGAGCGCGGCATCCTGCTCATCGTCGATGAGGTGCAGTCCGGCATGGGGCGTACCGGCAAGCTGTTCGCCTACGAGCATGCCGGTATCGCGCCGGACATCATGACGCTCGGCAAGGGGATCGGCGGCGGTGTGCCGCTGGCCGCGCTGCTCGCCCGCGAGGCCGTCTGCTGCTTCGAGCCGGGCGATCAGGGCGGCACCTACAACGGCAATCCGCTGATGACGGCGGTCGGCGTTGCCGTGCTCAAGCGCTTGCTGGCGCCGGGTTTCCTGGCCGGTGTCGAAGCCCGTGGCCAGTACCTGGCGCAGCGTCTGGGCGAGCTTTCGGACCGGCACGGGCTGCCGGGCGAACGCGGTAGCGGCCTGTTGCGTGCGCTGATCCTGGCCGACGAGCGCGGTCCGCAGCTGGTTGCCGCGGCGCTGACGATGCAGCCGCAGGGGCTGCTGCTCAATTCGCCGCGGCCGAACCTGTTGCGCTTCATGCCGGCGCTGAATGTCAGCGAGGCGGAGATCGACCAGATGATCGGGCAACTCGACGCCCTGCTGCAGCAATGAGCGGCGCAGTGCCGGGGGAGCATCCGGAAAGGGCTCTGGTCCGCCGGGCCATCGAGGCGGGCCTGAAGGATCTGCCTGTCACCACCAATCCGCTGGCCCGCGCACTCGCCATGCGCCTCCTCGAGGCGCGCGCCGGCTGGGTGCGCCTCGCCTTTACGGTGCCCGACGATTTCACCCAGGGCAATGGCGTCGTCCAGGGCGGCATCGTTGCCGGGATGCTCGATTTCGGCATGGTGTTCGCTGCCTTTTCGCAAGTGCCGGTCGAGGCGACGCTCGCCACGGTGGCGCAGACCACGAACTTCTTCCGGGCGGCAATGGCCGGCGAACTGCTCGTCGAAGCCGAGCTGGAAAAGGTCGGGCGGACGCTGGTCAACGCGCGCGCCAGCCTGCGTTCGCCGGATGGCGTCCTGCTGGCCGGAGCCACGGCGCCGATCGCCGTCATCGCCCAGCGCCGGAGCGGTTGACGCGCACCTGCAAGTGTCCGGCCGACGACAGTCCACCGCCGGTGCAAGCTGGTATCGTCAAGGGCAACCAATGCCGGCCGGGCCGGCGCAAAAATACAGGAGACGAGATGACCTACGCCATCGACAACACCCCGTTGTGGAAACCGAATCCGGCTACTGTCGGCGATACGCGCATGGCGCAGTTCATGCAGGCCATGGGTCACGGTCGCTACAGCGATCTCTGGCAGTGGTCGGTCGACAAGCCCTCGGAATTCTGGACCCAGGTCTGGCGCTTCTGCGGCGCCGTCGGCGAGCGCGGCGAAACCGTGCTCGAGGATGGCGACAAAATGCCCGGCGCCCGCTGGTTCCCGCAGGCCCGCCTGAACTACGCCGAGAACCTGCTGAAGGAGCGCGATGCCGGCGAAGCGCTGGTCTTCTGGGGCGAAGACAAGGTCAAGCGGCGGCTGAGCCGGGCCGGGCTCTATGCCGAGGTCGCCCGCTTCCAGGCCTTCCTGGTCGCCCAGGGCGTCGGCAAGGGCGACCGCGTCGCCGGCTACCTGCCCAACCTGCCGGAAACGCTGATCGCCATGCTCGCCGCCACCGCGCTCGGCGCCATCTGGTCGTCGGCCTCGCCGGATTTCGGCGTGCAGGGCGTGCTCGACCGCTTCGGCCAGATCGAGCCGAAGGTGCTGATCTGCGTCGATGGCTACTGGTACAACGGCAAGGCGGTCGATTGCCTGGCCAAGAACGCCGAGGTGGTGGCGCAGATGCCGTCGCTGGTGAAGACCGTCGTCGTGCCCTACCTGAACGCCGCGCCGGCCATCGCCGGCATCGCCAATGCGGTGAACTGGAGCGATCTGCCGGCCGGCGGCGGCGACGTGCGCATCGAGCGCGTCGCCTTCGACCACCCGCTGTTCATCATGTTTTCGTCGGGCACCACCGGCGTGCCCAAGTGCATCGTCCATTGCCACGGCGGCGTGCTGCTGCAGCACCTGAAGGAACACGTGCTGCACAGCGACGTGCGCCCGGGCGACCGGCTGTTCTACTTCACCACCTGCGGCTGGATGATGTGGAACTGGCTGGTCTCCGGCCTGGCCGCCGGTGCCACGCTGCTGCTCTACGATGGCTCGCCGTTCGCCGGTAAGGGTACGGTGCTGTTCGACTACGCGGCGGCCGAGCAGATGACCCACTTCGGCACCTCGGCCAAGTTCATCGATGCGGCGGCCAAGTTGGGGCTGACGCCCGGCCAGACGCATGACCTGTCGGCGCTGCGCGCCATGTTCTCGACCGGCAGTCCGCTGTCGCCGGAAGGCTTCGACTGGGTCTATCGCGAGATCAAGCAGGACCTGTTGCTGGCCTCGATCTCCGGCGGCACCGACATCGTTTCCTGCTTCGTGCTCGGCAACCCGGTGCTGCCGGTGTATCGCGGCGAGATCCAGTGCCGCGGCCTGGGCATGGCCGTCGACGTGTTCGACGACGAGGGCAAGCCGGTGCGCGGCGAGAAGGGCGAGCTGGTGTGCACCAAACCCTTCCCGGTGATGCCGGTCGGCTTCTGGAACGATCCGGACGGTGCGAAATACCATGCCGCCTACTTCGAGCGCTTTGCCAACATCTGGTGCCACGGCGACTTCTCGGAACTGACGGCGCACGATGGCATGATCATCTACGGCCGCTCGGACGCGACGCTGAACCCGGGCGGTGTGCGCATCGGCACGGCGGAAATCTACCGCCAGGTCGAGCAGTTGCCGGAAATCCTCGAATCCCTGGTCATCGGCCAGGATTGGCCGCCGGGCAAGTACGACGATGTGCGCGTCGTGCTGTTCGTCAAGCTGCAGGAAGGGGTAACGCTCGATGCGGCGCTGATCGACCGGATCAAGCAGCAGATCCGCGCCAACACGACGCCGCGCCACGTGCCGGCGAAGGTCGTCCAGGTGCAGGACATTCCGCGTACCAAGTCGGGCAAGATCGTCGAACTGGCCGTGCGCAATGTCGTGCACGAGCGGCCGGTGAAGAACGTCGAGGCGCTGGCCAATCCGGAAGCGCTCGATTACTTCCGCGGCAGGGCGGAGCTGGCGGCCGACTAGGCGCGGCGGGCGAAGAAGGCGAGCAGGGCGCTGACGCCGGGCAGCCGGCGCAGTGTGGCCAGCCCCTGGCCCAGCAGCCAGCCCAGCGCGCCAGTAATGCGCCGGCTGGCTTCCGGGCTTTCGATCCAGCGATGGAAGAGCGTGGCGACGGCCAGGCTGGCGCCGATCGCCAGGCTCAGGCTGGACAGTGCGCTGAATGGCGAATCCAGGCCGCTCTGGGCGTACAGCCCGTTGGCCAGCAGCAGCACGGGGAAGTGCACCAGGAAGAGCGAATAGGAGATCTTGCCGAGGAAGGCCAGCGGCCGGGCGTCCGGCCAGCGTGCGAGGAGGCCGTTGCGCTGGGCGAAGCCGAGCAGCAGGGCGACGGCCAGGGCGAGCAGGATGCGCAGGCGGAAATCGACGATCAGCGCAGCGATGACGACGGTGGCGATGACGCCCAGCCAGGCTGCCAGCCGGCGGCGGTCGGCAGCCCACCAGGCGGCAGCGCCGAGGCCGTAGGAGCCGAAGAAGTAGAGGGCCCAGTTATCCCATGATGCGTCGCGATTGAACCAGAACAGCGAGGCGACGGCGGTCGCCAGCACGAGCAGCGGTGCCAGCCGGCGGTCGCGGCCGCTCCACAGCAGCAGGGCCATCAGTGCGAACAGCTGGAAATCGATGGCGATGTACCAGACGCCGGCAGAAAGTGCCTCGACGCCGAGCAGGCCGTGCAGCAGCAGGGCGTGCGCCAGCCATTGAGCGAAGGTGGCACGATCGGGAATGGCCTCGTCGTCCATCCAGTGATCGGCAATGGCCGCGGCGGCGATGGCCAGCCCGAGGGCGGCGAGAAAGGGTATGACCAGACGCAGGTAGCGTTTGCCGATCAACGGCAGCGGCGAGGCGGCCAGGGCCTCGCCGCGTGGCGACAGCGCACGGGCGGCGAGGAAGCCGGCGATGACGAGAAATATCTGGACAGCCATCCGGCCATATTCATAGAACCAGTCGAACAGGCCCGGCAGGGCTGCGCGCAGGTCTGCCGCCAGCGGTCCGTACGAGGAAAAGTGATTGAGCAGGACGAGCAGGGCGGCGACGGCCTTGAGGGCGTCGATCAGGGGCATGCGCTGGGCGGCTTGGGTCATGGCGCCGGAGGGAGGGGCGCCGGGCGGGCGCGCGTCGATTGAGGTGTCAGACAAAACGCGCGACGAAGCAATTGGTGTACCGCGCCGGCAAATTAATCCACACCCGGTGGCCGCTACCGGGGGCGACGGTTACCGGCTGGCCGTCGGCATTTTCCATGCGCTCCAGCATGAACACCTGGTTGCCGGCCGGGTGTACGCACTCCAGGCGGTCGCCGACCGAGAACTTGTTCTTGACGACGATTTCCATCAGGCCGCGCGTTTCGTCGAAGGCGACGGCATCGCCGACGTAAAGGCTGCGGTCCGACTCCGAGTGGCCGCGCAGGTAGTTCTGGTATTCGGCATCGTGGTGGCGCTGGTAGAAGCCGTCCGTATAGCCGCGGTTGGCCAGACCGTCCAGTTCGCCGAGCAGCTTGGGATCGAGCGGCCGGCCGGCGACGGCGTCGTCGATGGCCTGGCGGTAGGCCTGGGTGGTGCGGGCGACGTAGTAGGGGCTCTTGGTGCGGCCTTCGATCTTCAGCGAATCGACGCCGATGTCGACCAGGCGCTGGACGTGCTCGATGGCGCGCAGGTCCTTGGAGTTCATGATGTAGGTGCCGTGCTCGTCTTCCTCGATCGGCATCAGCTCGCCCGGGCGCTGGCGTTCCTCGAGCAGGATTTCCTGCTCCGCGCTGCTGTAGAAGTTGACCGGCTGGCCGGGCGGCAGGGGGGCGCCGTCGGAAGTCGAGACCTTGTAGTCCCAGCGGCAGGAGTTGGTGCAGGTGCCCTGGTTCGGGTCGCGGTGGTTGAAGTAGCCGGAGAGCAGGCAACGGCCGGAATAGGCGATGCACAGCGCGCCATGGACGAAGACCTCGAGTTCGATGTCCGGGCATTGCTGGCGGATCTCGGCGACCTCGTCGAGCGACAGCTCACGCGACAGGATGATGCGGGTGAGTCCCAGCTTCTTCCAGAAGCGGACGGCCGCCCAGTTCACCGTGTTGGACTGCACCGAAAGATGGATCGCCTGCTCGGGCCAGGTTTCGCGCACCATGTCGATCAGCCCGGGGTCGGACATGATCAGCGCGTCCGGCTTGAGGGCGATCACCGGCGCCATGTCGGCCAGGTAGGTGGCCAGTTTGGCGTTGTGCGGAAAGATGTTGCTGACGACGAAGAACTGCTTGCCGCCGGCGTGCGCCTCGTCGATGCCTTCCTTGAGAGCGGCGATGGTGCCGAATTCATTGTTGCGCACGCGCAGGCTGTAGCGCGGCTGGCCGGCGTAGATGGCATCGGCGCCGAAGGCAAAGGCCGTGCGCATCATGTCGAGCGAGCCGGCAGGGGCGAGGAGTTCGGGCGCCGAGCGCATAGTAGAATCCGGCAAAAACCGCGGATTGTAGAGTGTATGAGCGAAGAGATACTGATCAATTTCACGCCGCAGGAGACGCGCGTTGCCGTCATGCAACAGGGCGTCGTCCAGGAACTGCACATCGAGCGCACGGCCAGCCGCGGGCTGGTCGGCAATGTCTATCTCGGGCGCATCGTGCGCATCCTGCCCGGCATGCAGTCGGCCTTCATCGAGATCGGCCTGGAACGCACCGCCTTCCTGCACGTCGCCGACATCTGGCAGCCGCGCGAGACGGCTACCGACCGGCCGATCGAAAAGATACTGGCGGAAGGCCAGAGCATCGTCGTCCAGGTGGTCAAGGACCCGATCGGCACCAAGGGCGCCCGGCTGTCGACGCAGATTTCCATCGCCGGCCGCATGCTCGTCTACCTGCCCCAGGAGAAGCACATCGGCATCTCGCAGCGCATCGAGTCCGAGGCCGAGCGCGAAATGCTGCGCGAACGCCTCACCCGTCTGGTGCCGGCCGACGAGAAGGGCGGTTTCATCGTCCGTACCATGGCTGAAAACGCCAGTGACACCGAGTTCGCCACCGACATCGCCTATCTGAAGAAAACCTGGGCGGACATCCGCGAAAAGGCACAGACCTGTGCGCCGCCTGCCGTGCTCTATCAGGAGCTGTCGCTCGGCCAGCGCGTGCTGCGCGATTTCGTCAATCCGGAAACGGCGCGCATCGTCATCGATTCGCGGGAGAACTTCCAGAAACTGACAGCCTTCGCCGACGAATACACGCCGGCGGTTTGCGGCCTGCTCGACCACTACACCGGCCAGCGTCCGCTGTTCGACCTGCATGGCGTCGAGGAGGAGATCCAGAGGGCGCTGGCCCGCCGCGTCGACCTCAAGTCCGGCGGCTACCTGATCATCGACCAGACCGAGGCGATGACCACCATCGACGTCAACACCGGCGGTTTCGTCGGCGTGCGCAACTTCGACGACACCATCTTCAAGACCAATCTCGAGGCGGCGGTCACCATCGCCCGCCAGCTGCGCCTGCGGAACCTGGGCGGCATCATCATTGTCGACTTCATCGACATGGAGAACGAGGAGCACAAGAAAGCGGTGCTGGAAGAGTTCAACAAGGCGCTGGCCAGCGATCACACGCGGCTGACGGTCAATGGCTTCACCCAGCTCGGGCTGGTCGAGATGACCCGCAAGCGCACCCGCGAATCGCTGGCCCATGTGCTCTGCGAACCCTGCCCGACCTGCGGCGGGCGCGGCGAGGTCAAGACGGCGCGCACCGTTGCCTACGAAATCCTCCGCGAGCTGCTGCGCGAGGCACGCCAGTTCAACGCCCGCGAATACCGCATCCTGGCCGGGCCGGCCGTCGTCGACCTGTTCCTCGACGAGGAATCGCAATCCCTGGCCATGCTCTCCGACTTCATCGGCAAATCCGTGTCCCTGCAATCCGAACCGAGTTATTCGCCCGAGCAGTACGACATCGTCCTGATGTGACGACAACCAAGGAGACAACCGATGACCGAACCTTCCGAACTCGATGCCCTCGTCCCGCAACAAACCTTCGACCGGCGCAGCTTCCTGGTGACCAGCCTGGGCGCCGGTTTTGCCCTGGCTGTACAGCCGGTGATGGCACAGACGGCGATCCGTACGGATGATGCCGGCCTGCTCGCCGGCGAGGTCAAGGTGCCGGTCAAGGACGGCCAGATGGTTGCTTATCGCGCCCAGCCGCAGGGGGTGACGAAGGCACCGGTGGTGCTCGTCATTTCGGAGATTTTCGGTGCCCACGAATACATCCGCGATACCTGCCGGCGGCTGGCCAAACTCGGCTATTGCGCCATCGCGCCGGAGCTCTTTGCCCGTCAGGGCGATCCGCGCAGCATCGAAAGCATTCCCGAGATCCAGGCGAAGATCACCAGCCGGACGCCGGATGCCCAGGTGATGAGCGATCTCGATGCCACGGTCGCCTGGGCCGCCGCCCAGGGAGCCGATGCCGGCCGCCTGGCCATCACCGGTTTCTGCTGGGGCGGCCGCATCACCTGGCTGTATGCGGCGCACAACCCGCAGCTCAAGGCCGGCGTTGCCTGGTACGGCCGCCTGGTCGGCACGGTCAGCGAGTTCACGCCGAAGTATCCGGGCGATCTGACCGGCGAGCAGAAGGCGCCGGTGCTCGGTCTCTACGGCGGGCTCGACACGGGCATTCCGCTGGAGACCGTCGAGGCGATGGAAGAGAAGCTGAAGACCGGCAGCCCGGCGGCGCGCGCCTCGCAAATCCACATCTACGACAATGCGCCGCATGCCTTCCATGCCGATTACCGGCCGAGCTACCGCAAGGAAGACGCCGAGGACGGCTGGCAGCGCATGCTGGCCTGGTTCAGGAAGCACGGCGTCTAGTCGGCGCGACCGCCGCCCCGGCCGGGTGGCGGTGTGCTGTCGTGCCGCTGCCGGTGTCGTATCCGGCACGGTACGGATGCCTGGCGAGGGCGATTTTGCGGCCTTCCGGCCCGGCTTCGTGCTACGCTTCGCGCCTCGCGAGTCCCCCTTTTCCGATCATGACCACTGCCGAATCTCCCGCCACCAGTCCGATCGACGCGCGTGCCCTGCTCAAGGAGCTGCAGGCCCGCTTCGACGTCTTCCGCAACTTCAGCCCGCTGGCCATCGGCATCGACAAGCAGGTGCTGGCCCAGTTGCCGGAAATGGAGAAGAAGGCCCTGCGCCTGGCCATGCGCAGCCACACCATTTCCACCCGCTACCTGAAGGAAATGGAAAAGGGGACGGTCCGCCTCAATCTCGACGGCACGCCAGCCGGCGAAGTGACCGATGAAAACCGCCAGCACGCCGCCGAATTGCTCAAGGAACGTTTCAAGAAGCAGATCGAGCAGCGCAAGGCCGCCGAAGCCGCCACCCGCGCTGCCGAGGCCGCCGCCCGGGCGGAAGCCCAGCGCGCCGCCAAGCTCAACCAGCTGGCGGAGAAATTCGGGCGCAAGGGGCGCTGAGCAAAGCACAGCACTTCAGCGGAAGGGCCGGTCGACAGACCGGCCCTTCCGCTTTCTGCCGCCCGGTTTCGCTGTCTGCCCGGCGGCGGAGGCTCAGGCCGGCTGCGGCAGCGGTTTGCCGAGTCCCGGCATGCGGGCCGCCAGCGCCATGCGTTCGCGGGTGAAGCTGCCCTGCAGCACGAAGCCGCAGGCTTCGCCGCTGTCCGCCTCGACGAACAGGGCGCGCGTGCCTTCCTCGGCCAGTACCTCTTCCCAGTGTCCGGCGACCGGCGGGGGCGGGCAGACAACCGTCGGGCAGGCCGGTGTCTTGAGGACGATGGGCATGGCCGGATAGCTCAGCGTCTGCGGATTGCCGTTCAGCGTCTGCGCCAGTTTCTTTGCCCCATGCATGATCGGCATCACGTAAGGCAGGAAATGTCCGTCGAACTCGATGCAGTCGCCGATGGCGTAGATGTCGGGCTGCGACGTGAGCAAGAGCTTGTCGGTGATGATGCCCAGCCCGGTGGCGATGCCGGCGGTCTTGGCCAGCGCCAGGTTGGGGCGCAGACCGATGGCGGAGATGATCAGGTCGTACCGCTGCGTCCGGCCGCGGCTGTCGATCAGGACGTAGCCCTCGCCATCGCGGCGCAGGGCGTCGGGTTTGACGCCGGGATGGAAGCAGATGCCGATCGCCACCAGCCTGTCGCGCAGATAGTGGCCGCTGCCCGGTGGCAGCAGCCGGCCCAGGGGATGGTCGGCGGTATCGAACAGGTCGACCGCGTAGCCGCCGAGCCGCAGATCGTTGGCCAGTTCGCAACCGATCAGTCCGGCGCCGACGATCGCCACGCGGTGCTTGCCGGCCAGACGGGCACGCAAGCCGGCGTAGTCGGCCAGGTTGTTGATCGAGACGACATCCGGCGCGCCGTCGCCGGCCAGGCGCAGCGGAATCGGCGAGGCACCGACGGCGAGGACGAGCTGTTCGTAGCCCAGCCGCCCCTGCGCCGTGACGATTTCCCGCCGCGCCGCATCGATGCTGGCGACAGCTGTCCGCGTCAGCATCTCCAGGCGCAGATCCCCGGCCAGCCGGCTGGCCGGTGTCAGCACCAGTTCTGCCGCCTGCTTGCCGGCGGCGAAGGCGTTGGAGATGTTCGGCTTCGAATAGAAATCGCCGTCGTCGGCGGTGACGAGGGTGATCTCGCGGCTGGCGTCGAGCTTGCGCAGCTCGCGGACCAGCGTGATGGCAGCCTGGCCGCTGCCAATGATCAGGGTTCGCTTGTTCATGCGGGACTTTCTCGGCGGAAAGGGCGCCCGGCGCGCCGCGGAGGACTGATCGCGCCGGGGCCGGGCGACGACGGGTCAGTCGCCGGTGAACTCGTCATAGGCGCGGACGGCTTCGGCGGCGTACATCAGCGTCGGACCGCCACCCATGTAGACACAGATGGCCAGCGTCTCCATCAACTGCTCGCGGGTGACGCCGAGCTTGATCAGCGCCTTCACGTGGAAGCCGATGCAGGCATCGCAGCGCGAGGCGACGCCGATGGCCAGCGCCGTCAGTTCCTTGTGCAGCGCCGACAGCGTGCCTTCGGCGAGGGCCGCCTGCGACAGCTGGCCGAAGCCCTTCATCGTCTCGGGAATGGCGCTGCGCAGCTTGCCCAGCGCCTTCGAGACGTCTCCGGTGATGACCGAAAACGATTTGCTCATGTCAGGCCTCGTCCACCTTGGCGATGGTGAAGGGGATCGGGTTGCGCATGGTGTTGGCGACCGGCGAGTAGTAGTTGGCCTTGTGCACGATGTCGTCCAGTTCCTCCTGGCTGGCATCGCCTTCGATCACGACCTTGACGCGTATTTCCTTGAAGCCCATTTCCTCCGGCTTGCGCTCGGCGCCACCGGCACCCCAGGCGGCGGTGTTGCCGATATCGGCTTCGAGGAAGATTTCCAGGCGGGAAAGCTTGACCTGGCGATGCGTGGCGATGGCGGTGATGCCGACGCCAAGGCAGCCGCCGAGGGCGGAGAGGACGATTTCGCCGGGTGCCGGGGCGGTGTTCTCGCCGAACAGGTGGAGCGGCTCATCGACGACGACCGGGTTGTGGATGCCGACGAAGCTCCACGAGCGGAACTGGCCCTGCATCACGGTATGCACCTTGTTGGTGCCGCGGCGCTCCGGGTTCTCCTTGCCGCCGGCGGCGAATTTGAGCAGGCCGTCACGGTCGATCGGGCGGAGGTAGGTTTTGGTGGTTTCTGCGGACATGATGTTCTCCAGTGGGAAGTTGAAAACGCTGAATTCGGGCGTGAGTTGCCCCTGGCCCGCCAATCGGGCCGAAAATCGGGCAGTTTTGGGGAGGCCCCGGCGGAGCGGGGCCGGATCAGATCAGTAGGTCTTGTACGGCAGGAACTTGCCGGACATGGTGATGCTGACGCGGTCGCCCATCGGGTTGGGCTCGCGCTGCAGGTCCATCTTGAAGTCGATGGCGGACATGATGCCGTCGCCGAATTCCTCGTGGATCAGTTCCTTGAAGGTCGTGCCGTAGACGCTGATCAGCTCGTAGAAGCGGTAGATCAGCGGGTCGGTCGGCACGGCGGTCGGCAGCGAGCCCTTGTAGGGCACGACCTGCAGCAGCTTGACCGCCTCGTCCGGCAGCCCGAAGGTGTCGCCGAGAATCCTGGCCTGCTCGGCGGTGAAGGTCATCTGGCCGAGGCAGCCGGCAGTGACCCATTCCTTCGACAGGCCGATCTTGCCGGCGACATCGGCCCACTTGATGCCCTTGTTCACCTTGGCGGCGATGATCAGTTCGGTAACGTCGTTGCGGTTCATGGTGTTTTCTCCTGAGGGGGGATTAGTGATTGACGACCTGTTTCAATTGCGGCGGCTGGCGAAAGGTGGCGCTCTCCGGCGCCTCCTCCTCGACCAGGCCGGGACGGACGACCGGCGGATGCTTCGCGTCGTGGAGTACGGCGGCATCGCTGCCGGCGTAGCCCTTCGAGCGATTGACCAGAAAGTCGACCAGGTGATTGCGGATGCGGTAGAACTGCGGGTCGTGGTGCATGTCGGCCCGCGTCCGCTCGCGTGGCATCGTGATCTCGACGATCTCGGCGATCTTGGCCAGCGGGCCGTTGCTCATCAGCACCACCTTGTCGGCGAGGAGGATGGCCTCATCGACGTCGTGGGTGATCATGAACACCGTCTGGTGCGTCGCCTGGACGATTTTCAGCAACTCGTCCTGGATGGTGCCGCGGGTCAGCGCATCGAGCGCGCCGAAGGGCTCGTCGAGCAGCAGCATCTTCGGTTCGATGGCGAAGGCGCGGGCGATGCCGACACGCTGCTTCATGCCGCCCGACAGTTCCGCCGGCTTCTTGTGGATGGCCTGGCCGAGGCCGACCATCTCCAGGTACTTGGTGCAGTGCGCCTCGACCTGCGCCTTCGGCATGTCCGGCCACTTCGACTTGACGGCGAAGGCGACGTTGGCGAGCACGCTCATCCACGGCATCAGCGCATGGCTCTGGAAGACGACACCGCGGTCGAGGCTGGGGCCGCTGACCTCGCGGCCGTCCATGATGACGACGCCGCCGCTGGCTTCTTCAAGACCGGCCAGGACATTGAGGATGGTCGTCTTGCCGCAGCCGGAGTGGCCGATGATGCAGACGAACTCGCCCTTTTCGATGGCGAAGTGGATGTTTTCGAAAACCGGCGTGGGGGTACCGGGGTAAGCCTTCTTCAGGCCTTCGACGCTGAGGAAATGCTGGGTCATGGCCATTACTCCCGGTAGGTGACGAACTTCTGCAGCACGCCGAAGATCTGGTCGAGGATCATGCCGACGAGGCCGATCATGACGACGGCGAAGATCACGTTGGGCAGGGCCAGGTTGTTCCACTCGTTCCACACGAAGTAGCCGATGCCGGTACCGCCGACCAGCATCTCGGCGGCGACGATGACCAGCCAGGCGATGCCCATCGAGATGCGCATGCCGGTCAGGATGGTCGGTGCGGCGGCCGGCAGGATCACCTGGAAGGCCTTGCGCAGCGGGCTGACTTCCAGTGTCCGGGCGACGTTGATCCAGTCCTTGCGCACCGAGGCGACGCCGAAAGCGGTGTTGATCAGCATCGGCCACAGCGAGCAGATGAAGATCACGAAGATGCCGGAGACATCCGAGTCCTTCAGGCTGTACAGCGCCAGCGGCATCCAGGCCAGCGGCGAGATCGGCTTGAGGATCTGGATGAAGGGGTTGAAGGCCTGCAGCAGCAGCGGCGACATGCCGATGGCGAAGCCGAGCGGCAGGGCGACGGCAACCGCCAGCAGGAAGCCGAGGGCGACGCGGGCCAGCGAATGGGCGAGCTGGATGCCGATGCCCTTGTCGTTCGGCCCGTTGTCGTAGAAGGGGTCGGACAGGTAGGTGACGAAAGCCTCGCCCACCTTGCCCGGTGCCGGGAAGCCGCTCGACTTCTCGGCCCCCTTGCCCATCAGGGCCGCGTATTCGGCATCGGCACCGCTCAGCGTCGCCTGCTCCTTGGGGAAGGTGGCCAGCGACCACGCCCCGAGGAAGAGCAGGAAGAGCAGCAGCGAGATCAATCCCGCCTTGAATCCTTGTGTCTTGAACATGATCCGCTCCTCAGGCCTTCTTGATGGCGAAGCTGTTGACGTAGGCATCTGCCTTGGCCGGGTCGAATTCCTTGCCCATGACGACGAATTTCTTCAGGTTTTCCTTGGGCGGGTTCATGCCGAGCGCCGTCATGTGCTTGCGCGCGTCGGTCAGGCGATAGACCTTCTCGGCGATGTCCTTGTAGCGGATGTCGCCCTTGACGTAGCCCCAGCGTTTCATCTGCGACAGGATCCAGTAGGCCATCGAGTACCACGGGAAGGGGTCGTAATCGACGCGTTCCGGCACGTTGCGGACATTGCCCAGGCCGTCGGCGAACTTGCCGGTGAGCACCTGTTCGAGCACCGCCTTGGGCTGGTTCAGGTAATTGGCCGGTGCCAGAACCTCGGCCATGATCGGCCGGTTCTTCGGATCGCGGGCCATGGCCGAGGCCTTGAGGATGGCACGGTAAAGCGCGGCGAAGCTGTTCGGGTTCTGCTGGATGAACTCGGTCGGGATGGCGAAGGAGCAGCACGGATGGCCGTCCCAGATTTCCCGCGAGAGGATGTGGATGAAACCGAGTTCGTCATAGACGGCACGCTGGTTCACCGGATCGGGACCAAGGAAGCCGTCGATGTTGCCGGCGCGCAGGTTGGCCACCATTTCCGGCGGGGCGACGACGCGCAGCTGGACGTCGGTATCCGGATTGATGCCGTGCTCGGCCAGGTAATAGCGCAGCAGCAGGTTGTGGATCGAGAACTCGAAGGGGATGGCGAACTTGAAGCCCTTCCAGTTCTTCGGATCGCGATTGTTCTTGTGCTTGTTGGCCAGCACGATGGCCTGACCGTTGATGTTCTGGATGGTCATCACGTCGGTCGGCGCGGCGTTCGAGCCGACACCCATCGAGATGGCCAGCGGCATCGGCGCCAGCATGTGGGCCGCGTCGTATTCCTTGTTCAGCACCTTGTCGCGGATCAGCGCCCAGCCGGCCGTCTTCATCATCGTGACGTTGAGGCCTTCCTTCTTGTAGAAGCCCAGCGGGTCGGCCATGATCAGCGGGCTGGCGCAGGTGATGGGGATGAAGCCCACCTTCAGGTCCTTCTTTTCCAGGCTGCCCTTTTCCTGGGCCATCGCTTCCAGCGCGCCAAAGGGAATCAGCGAGGAAATCGCCGCCCAGGCCGTCGACGCACCCACCGAGCGCAGGAAGTTGCGCCGCTCGGCATCCTGCGGGAACAGCGCCCGCATCACGGTCGACTGGATGACGCGCTGGTTCAGCGCATCGACTTCCGCCAGGTCGTGTTCGGCTTGCGAGGCGTGCTGGCGGCAACTGCAGGTGTGCAGGGTGCTGTTCGGGTCGAAGGGGTTATTCAGTGACATGATGAGCTCCTTGGGGTTTTGAGTTTCGTTGTTGCAATGCAGCATTCGTTCCCGTTTTACTGGTGACGGGTAATTCGCTGTTTTTCTGTCTGTTTGTGGCTGAGGCGCTGATCCCGGTCCTGTCGATGCACAGATGTGGTGCGTTGATTTCTCCTTTCAGAACTCCAGTGCCTCAAAATCGGCCTTGGTGACGCCGCATTCCGGGCAGTACCAGTCGTCCGGGATGTCGGCGAAGGCGGTGCCGGGGGCGAGGCCGTGCTCCGGATCGCCGGCGGCCTCGTCATAGATCCAGTTGCAGACCTTGCAGATCCACTGGGTCGTTTGCACGGTTGCGCTCATGGCTTCCTCCCGCTCACATGCCGTCGCAGCTGTGACCACCCTCGATGCGGGCGATCTCGCGGCGCAGGTGCTTGGTGGCCGGCGTGACGATGGCGACGAAGTAGGCCTCGCGCAGGCGGCGCTGGGCCGGATTGCGCACCAGATAGCCCTTGGCGCCCTGGTAGAGCATGGCGGCATTGGCCGCCCGCAGGCACAGTTCGCCGCCGGCCAGGCGCAGTTTCAGGATTTCCAGCGTCCGTTCGCTGCCCGGCCCGTCGGAGAGCTCGTCGGCGATGTCATAGACCGCCATGCGGGCGCCGGTGAGAATGCTCTCGATGTCCTCGACCTGGTCGTCGAGGTACTGGTTGACGTGGGCGTGGGTGCGGTTCGACTGGTGCATCATCTTGCAGCAGGCGTCGATCAGGCCGAGGCCCATGCCCATCTGGGCGTGGATCATGCCCGGCTTGATGCGCTTGACGTAGGCTTCGGATTCGCTCGGGTGGGCGAGCACCATGCTGTCCGGCACGAAGGCTTCCTTGAAGTGGCAGGCCAGCGTGCGGGTGCCGTCGATGCCGATGAAGTGGGCGCAGTCGACCAGCTTGAAGCCGGCCTGGCTGCAATCGACCATCACGAAGACCAGCTTGTTGTCCTCGCCGACCACCGGGCAGCCGGTGGTGAAGACGTGGCCGGGACCGAGGTTGGAAACCCAGGGCAGGACGCCGTTGATGACGTAGCCGCCGTCGACGCGCCGGGCGGCGAGACGGAAGTCCTCGATGGTGTCGCAGGATTTGACGGTGTTCGACAGGCCGGTACCGGCCAGTTGCTCGCCGCTGACGATGCGCGGCAGGAACTGCTGCTTCAGCCAGTCGTTGCCGGACATCTGGATGTAGCGGGCGCAGGCGGTCTGGCACCAGACGAGAAAGGCGCTGGACAGGCATTCCTTGGCCACCGTCTCCATGACCTGAACGACGTGCTTCATGCCCAGACCGTTGCCGCCGAATTCCGGGGCGACGGCGCCGCGGTAACCACCGGCCTGGCCGAGGGCGCGCAGAAAGTCTTCGGGATATTCGGCCTTGAGGTCCACATCGAGGACCTTGGGCGTCAGCAGCTTGGCGATGACGCCGTGAATGGCGGCAAGGCCGTCGTCGTTCGGGCTGCTCGCGGTGAGCGCGGTGCTGCCGGTGGCGGCCGGAGCGTCGAGGGTGACAGTGGACATGGACAATCTCCTGATCTGAAAGGCTTGCGCCGGAAGGATGAACTTGTCCTGACTATGGCAACTGCCGTGCCAGTTGTATTTATTCAGTTAAATCATATGGTTGTATTTATCTTCCGAATTGTGCGTGTGCACAATCAGTGTACAAATTGTTCACAATTTGCTTCTGATGGGCAGGGGAATGGCCAGTATCTGGATGCGGTAGTTCAGTTGGCGCAGGGTCAGGTTGAGTGCCTTGGCCGTGCGCGATTTGTTGCCGCCGTGAGCGGCCAGGGCAGCGGCGATCTGTTCGCGTTCGCCCGCTTCGACGTTCTGGTAGGGGCGGATCAGCGAATGGGCGCCACCGGCGACCAGCGGGCTTGCCGGTGTCGTGCCGGGCAGCACCTCGACGGGCTGTCCCTGGGCTTCGGTGACCAGCACGTAATCGACAGTGCCTTCGTCGATTTCATCGGTCCGCGACAGCAGCACGATGCGCTCGCAGACGTTGTACAGCTGCCGGATGTTGCCCGGCCAGGGGTAGGAAACCAGGCTGGACATGGCTTGCGGGGTGATCAGGATGTTGCGCTGGTGATGCTGGTTGAGTTGCGAGACGAAGTGGCGGACGAGCAGCTTGATGTCACCCGGGCGCTCGCGCAGCGCCGGCAGGCGGATCGGGATGACGTTGAGGCGGTAATAGAGATCGAGCCGGAAGCGTCCGGCGCGCACCAGTGCCATCATGTCCTGATGGGTGGCGGCGACAATGCGTACGTCCACCGGGATTTCGCCGCGCCCGCCCAGGCGCTCGACGATCTTCTCCTGCAGGACGCGCAGCAGCTTGACCTGCACCGGCAGCGGCAGATCGCCGATTTCGTCGAGGAAGAGGGTGCCGCCGTTGGCCTGCTCGAAGCGGCCGATGCGTTGCTGGGCGGCGCCGGTGAAGGCGCCCTTTTCATGGCCGAACAGCTCGGCCTCGAACAGCGTTTCCGGGATCGCGGCGCAGTTCACCTTGACGAACGGCTTCTCGCGGCGCGGGCTCTGCAGGTGCAGCGCCCGGGCGAACAGCTCCTTGCCGGTGCCTGATTCGCCGAGCAGCATGACCGTCGCCTCGGTGCCGGCGACCTGCTCCAGCTGATCGAGGGCTGTCAGCAGCTGCGGCGCCTCGCCGACGATGCCCCAGTTGGTCTTGCCGCGGGTTCTTTGCTGCAGGGCCGCCCGCAGCGAGTGATTTTCCTCCTTGAGCAGCGCGGTACGCCTTTCGATCAACTGATGGATCTTGAATATCTGCCCCATCAGCTCGGCGATCGTGTGCAGGATCTGCAGATCGGCGCCGAGCGAGCGCTGCCGCGAGCGCAGGCGGTGCACGCCAAGCACGCCGGAGATCACCTGGTCGACGAGAATCGGCATGGCAATGAAAGAAACCGTGCCCTCCGGCAGGCTGTTCCGGTCCACGGCGCGTGCCAGATAGGCGGGTTCGGCGTCGATGTCCTGGACGATCAGCACTTCGCCCGACTGCATCACGCGGCCGGTGATGCCTTCGCCCATCCGGTAACGGCCGCGCGCCATTTCATCCCGGGTCAGGCCGTAGGCGACACGAATGGCCAGCTCGTCCGTCTGCCCGTCGCGCAGGACGACCCGGCCGCGGTTGAGGCCGAGCAATTCGGACAGCAGATGCAGCATTTCGCGGATGGCCTTGTCGGGTTCCAGGCCGCGACTGAGCAGGCGGATGCTCTCGCGGATCAGCAGTTGTTCCTGTTCGACCAGTTCTTCGCGAACATTGGCGGGATCGGTAGGGGGCGTCTTCATCGATGGCACAAGGCGTGGGCAGTCCGGCTGCGGAAGCCGGAATCAAAGCAACATGTGCGCCATTGTCGGAGGCCTGTCGGCCGGATTGCCCGCGCGGTCCGCTGCACCCGCCGCAGGTCAGGTCTGCTGTCGGGATGTCTGGCGATTTCCCGGGGGCAAATGAAAAAGGCCTGTGCCCAAGCACAAGCCTTTTGGAATTTGGTGGGGCGTCACAGATTCGAACTGTGGACCTACGGATTAAGAGTCCGCTGCTCTACCAACTGAGCTAACGCCCCGGATTCGGGATTCTTGGTGGGTCGGCCGAGATTCGAACTCGGGACCAACGGATTAAAAGTCCGCTGCTCTACCGACTGAGCTACCGACCCGACCTGCAAGAGCCGCGCATTATAGCCACGCCCCTGGTCACCGTCAACGTCTCCGGAGAAATTCCTGGCCTGTTTTCCATCGTCGCACCGTGCAGCAGATCGGAGGCGGATTCTCTACGGCGACGATCCTTGCCGCGGCCGGGTGCTTTTTTCCCTGACCATAGGCGAAGCGGGTGGCTGCAGCCGAAACGGGAACGGGGTATCCCGCCCCGTATTCCCGGTTTCATGAGCGTTTCCGGCTGCCGCCAATGGCATTGGCAGCGCTGAATCCGGCTATCAACATGCCGGCAAAGGCAAGAGTCGCGCTTGCCGTGAAGGTCCAGGAACCTCCGACCATTCCCCACAGGAAGCCGCTGGTCAATCCGCCAGCCAGAGCCCCCGCTCCTTGACCTGTCGCGTAAATGGCCTGGCCCCGTGCCGCGTGCTTTTCCGGGAATGATCGGTTGATCAAAGATACGGATAGCGCGTGGTGGGCAGCGAAACTCAAAGCATGGAGCAGTTGGGCGAAAACCGCCACGGCAATCCACTCCACCCACCAGCCGATCAGGCTGAAGCGCAGTGCCGCAGCGGCGAAGCAGAGCATCCACAGGAGATTCGAAGCGAGTCGGGGATTCAGGCGCGGCATCAGCATGAAAAACGCGATTTCGCTGGCAACCCCCAGCGTCCACAAGAGGCCGATGGTGGATGCCTGGTAGCCATGCTGCGACAGGTGAATCGAGTAGAAAACGGTGAGTGCGCCATGGGCAGCGGCCATGAAAAAGCCGGCGCTCAGGATTGCGACCACTGCAGGCTGGGCTAGTGCCTGTCTGAACTGCGACCAGGTGTCCCCGCGTGACTGTCGGCCGGGGGTTGCGGCGGGCAGCATGAAGGATACGGGTAGCAGGGCCAGCAGAATCAGCCAGCAGGCCCAGGGTACGATGCCAACCGGGTAGGTGTTGAGCAGCTGCCCGACCGCCAGTGCCGCTGCGAGTGTTCCCAGCGATCCCCATAGGCGGATCGCTGCATAGCGTGGCAGGCGATCGCCGAGATGGGCGAATGTCGCGGTTTCCAGCAAGGGTGGGGTAGCACTCCAGAAAAACGACAGCACGACCATGGCCAGAAACATGCCGCGGAAGCTGTCAGTTGCCATGAACGCGGACAGTCCGCACAAACTGCCCAGAACGGACAGTCCGATGGCTGAACCGCGCATTCCCCGGCGATCGGCCAAAATGCCCCACAGAGCGGGGGCGAGCAGTCGCATCGACTGCATGGCGACGATCAGGGTTGCGATGTCCTGTGCAGCCAATCCAGCGTCATGCAGGTAAAGGGAAAAGTAGGGAGCGAAGACGCCAATGAAGGCGAAGCTGAGAAAGTAGGCGCCGGGCAGGCAGTAGGCCAGACGGTCAGGCGCCATCGCTAGCCGTCATGCCTTTCCCCGGCGTAAAGACCAGACGCTGTCGACAGGGCCCTCCATCGCACGTCGATGCGTGGCGCGCGCCAGCCAGACAAAACAGAGCCCACCGGCCAGAGCCGTTGCATCGACCCCGAGCGTTGCGCTACTGCCGTGGGCCCACATGCCCAGAGAGGGTAGCAACCAGGCGAGCAGGCTGGTGAGCGGAATGGCGATGGTGAACGCGGCTGCCAGCCACAGGAGATGGATGGCGGAGCGGGCTGCTCCGCAACGGAAGGCCCAGGCCAGTGCGCCGAAAAATACCGTGTAGTAAAGGCCCAGATGCCAGGTGTTGAGGTCGTCAACCCGGCCTTGCAGCCATTTGGCGGCAACGATGGTGAGTGAAATCCCGCAGACGGCGCCGAGACAGACACCGACGGTGCCGGCAGCCATCCAGCGAACATCGCGTCGCTGTTCGGGCGGCACGCCGCTGCCGTCATCACGTTTCGCAGCTTTGATCCGCCGGGTTTCCAGCCAGAGCAGGTTGCCGCCATAGAATAGCCAGGCACCCGCCAGGCCGAGCAGGAAATACATCCACTGTACCGGCGTGCCGCCATAGGTGCCGAAGTGCAGGGCAAAGAAGCTGCCAACGACGGCATTGGGCAGACTCTGCTGGCCCGGCAGGAAATCGGCGTTGATGACCTTGCCGCTATAAGGATCCAGGGCAACGAATCCGCCAAGGAAACGCGGAGAATGTGCCGAGGGGTCGTGCCCCCAGACACGTACCGTCGCGCGCGGCCCGGTGGCATTCAGGTATTGCAGGGAGGTCGGCTCGAAGCCTGGCGAGAGAGCTCGCACATTGGCCAGCAATTCGGCTGGCGAGCGCATCGCTGCCGGATCGCGTGGTGCGGCTGAAGTGGGAGGCCCGCCACGGGAGAAGGCCGTGGCCCACTTGCCGTCGTGGATCAGTTTGTCCTGAATGAAATAGAAGCCGTCGTGATAGGCGAAGACCACGGCGGTGAGTGCCATGACCACATGGAAAGGCAGGCTGATGATGCCGACCACGTTATGGGCATCGAGCCACATGCGTTTGATGTTTTTGCCCACGCGCAGGGCGAAAAAATCTTTCACCAGCGAGGGGAGCAGCACGATCACGCCGGAAACCAGCGCAAGGGTGTAAAGGGCGGCAATGATGCCCATGACCCAGCGGTTCGGATCGGTATCAAAGGGCAGGCCTGCCACGCGATGCAATACGTCGATGAACTCAGCCAGTTCCGAGGGGTGGTTTTCCTCGACGCGTACCGTTCCGCCATCTTCCGGAATGGCGAAGTAGTGGCGGGCGGACGAATGGTCGTGGTCGTCGGCTTCATTCTCGCGTACCGCCCAGGAAAGTCCGCCGGGCAGGTGTTCGGCGGACTGCAGCGGGAGCCGGAAATCCCTGGCTGCCGCCGGATGGTCGCGCAGGGTCTGGGCGATCAGGAGCGGCGCCTGATCCAGTGCGATGGCTTGACCGTGGGTTGCAGACGGTGGTGTCGCCCAGCGTACCAGTGGCTCTTTGAAGATGGTGATCGCGCCAGCATAAAAAGCAATGAACAAGGCCATGCCGGCAACGATGCCCGTCCAGGTATGGACGGATTTGTAAATGCGGATGAAGTCGGAACGCATGCGAAGGTGGATGAAACCCGGAAGATCAGCTGAGACGGAGTCCGGCCAGAATGCCGTAAGCCAGCAGGTTGGCAGTACCCAGCCAGACCCAGGCACGCAGGCCGTTGCGGAAGAAGTAGACGCCCGAGAGCGTCCCCAGCCAGACCGGTGCCGTCAGCCACATGCTGAGCTGGCCGCGGATGGACAGCGGCATGTCTGCTGCCAGCCCGTTGAACAGACCCGCGCAGCCGATTGCCAGGGAGAAGCCAAGCAATGTGCCGGCAAGGGTTTTGGCAAGCCAGTCGTGCGCAATGCTCTTGGGTTTGCCGGTATTCATGCGACGGTTCTCCGGCGCGCGCTGCGCAGTGCGCCGAGATAAGGGAAAAGAACGAACAACAGCATCAGCCAATGGAGGAAAACAAAGCAGCCCGCTGCCGGCTGCAGAACCTGCAAGAGCACGATCAGGGCGGCCGCCAGCAAAAGCGTGCCGGCAGCGCGGGCTGGCCGCGCCGGCCAGGGGGCCACCAGCCAGCGCTGGTTCGGCGAGGCCAGATAGATGCTGGCGCTGCCGGCGGTGGCCAGCAGCAGGCCGAGGGCGATGATCCAGTTCAAGTCGCGATGCTCCGTCAGAACCGGTAGTCCAGTTGCAGGCCCACGGTGCGCGGCGCCAGCACGTCCTGGCTGAGGGTGCCCTGGAAGTAGGTGTTGACCACGTATTCGTCGAACAGGTTGTTCACGTAGGCACGAACCCGTGTGCGCGTGTCGATGGCGTAGCTGGCACTGATGTCCACCAGGGTGTAGTCGCCAGCCTGGGCTTTCTGGCCAGCAATCGTGCCGGCGGCATTGGAGATGTCCACGTAGTAGGACGCTACATATTTGGCGTTGGCGCCGAGCGTGAGCTCCGGCATCAGCTTGTACGTCACGCCGGCGCCAAAGGTGCGCGGTGCGGCATACGGCAGCTTGTTGCCGACATAGGTCCGGTTGGCCGCGAAGGCGTCGACCTTGGAAGTCTGCAGGCTGGCGTTGGCGTAGACATGGGTGGCACTGCCCAGATCGGTGCCCAGCTCGAACTCGATGCCACGGATGGTGGCTTCGTCGACGTTGGAAATCAGCGTACCGTTTCTGACCTGGTAGTCCTTGAAGGCGTTGTTGAACAGGTTGATCGACCAGTGGCCCTTGCCGCCGTTGAAGCGCTGCTTCACGCTCGCCTCGACAGCCGTGACGTACTCGACCTCGTAGGTGGAGACCTTGCTGGCATCGGTGTCCATGGCAAAGCCAGCCGGGTTGTAGCCCTTGCGGACATCGAGGCCGAATACCGTCTGCGGATCGAGTGTGTAGCGGACAGCCAGACGGGGCAGCACGTAGGTCTTGGTGGCCTCACGCGACTGCGTCAGTACGCCGTTTGTGATGGTACGGTCCTGTGATTCACGCTCGATGCGGCCACCGGCGATCAGCGCCCAGCGCTCGCTCAGCGGATAGTCCACTTCGCCGAAGAGCGCGGTGGCGACAGTCTTGGTGTCGCCCGAATAGCGGATCGCCCCGATGTAGGTCCTGGCCAGCACCGTCAGGTCGTCCTCGAAATGAGAGATCCCCACCATGGACTTGAGGCCGGAGGTCGCCGAGTTCAGGTTCAGGCGCGTTTCAAAGCCCAGACTGTCCTGTTTCGAATTCGCGTTGAAGTAGGTGTTGGTGTTCGTACGGGGAACTCCCGAGCCATTCGTGTCGTTATGCGTGAATCTCGCGTCCAGCTCGGAAGCCGACAGCAGAACGTCCACCGAGCGGTTGGCATCGAACTGATAGGTGGTGTTCCAGATGACTGCGTTCATGGTGGTGTCGCCGATGCGGTGGTTCACCTTGTCCATGGATGCGCGGTAATCGTCGTCATCGCCGACGTTCACCTGATTCAGGTAGGGGCCCTTTTGCGACTTGTGCTGCAGATCCAGCCGGCTGATCAGCTCCGGGTTGCTCTTCGGTGCCCAAAGCAGCTTGGCCTTGATGTCGTTGCGCACCACTTTGTTCGGGTCCGACGAATAATCCATGCCTGTGCGGGTGTTGTTGTCCACATAATCGATCCAGTGATCGCCGCGCGTGACATCGGCGCTCAGCCGGTAGGCCAGACTGTCCGACAGCGGGCCGGAGACCACGCCGGCTGCCTGGCCGAGCAACTGGCCGTTGGCCTGCTGCAGGCCGAGACGCACGGCGCCTTCCTGCTTGAAGCTGGGATCCTTTGTCTTGAGCACGATGGCGCCACCGATGGCCGAACGCCCCTGCATGGTCGATTGCGGGCCACGCAGCACTTCCATCTGCTCCACGTCCCAGAGGTCATTGCTCAGCAGGTTGCCGCCGGTCCACACCTGGCTGACGCCATCAATGACGGTAGCCGTGCGGGCGCGCGTTGCCCCCTTCCAGGCCAGCGAGGAAAAGCCCGGGCCGGCGCCATTGCTGCCGCGGATGTTGGCCACGCCGCCGAACTCGCCGATGGTCACGTTGGGTACTTCGGCGACGAGGTCCAGCACGGTCTTCCTGTCTTTGTCGGCAATTTCCTGGGCCGTGAAGACCGAAACGGCTGTTACCGAATCCTGCTCGCTGCGCCCCATTTTTTCGCCGATCACTTGTACGGGAGCCAGGGGTGTGGGCGCTTCCTGAGCCTGTGCTGACATGGCGCCGGCAGTCAGGGCGGCGATGGCGATGGCCCGGGAGCTTAGTTGTCGATGGATGAAAGGGGGGCGCATGTTGCTTCCTGTGTAATGAGAACAATTGTCGTTTGCGAAAAGGCTGCGTATTATTGCACCCGTTTCGGGTGCAGGCTTTTGTGCAAAAAAGAAAGTTGTTTGCGCCCCGCTATCGACCGGCGCAGAAAGGAATGACGGTGTTCAAACCCTCGGATGGCAGTCAGCAGATCATCCGGTGCAGCGATCTGTATCCCCCCACTTCTACCGGTGCTGGTACTGTCCGCATCGACTCCGGACTCGCGCCGGACGCTCCCGTCATGCTCGGCCGGTGCTACGGCGAGCGCCTGCGCCCAGGCCTGATGCTTCATTGCGCCGACGTCCTCGATTTGCACGATCTGAACATTCAGAGTGCGGAGCAGGGTGAAAGTCTGCATCTCGCGCTGATACTCGATGGCGACGTCGATGTGTCGTTCGGCCCGGGCTGCCTCCGCCTCAGCGCCGGGGGGCATGGGCGTCGGCCGCAGGCCGCTTTCATCCAGCTTCTGGAGCCGGAGCTTTTCGTGCGGCGCGCCTGGCGCGGCAAGCGCGAACGCAAGGTGAGCATTGGTTTCAGCCGCGAATGGCTGGCCGCGAGCTGTCCGGAAGGTGATGCCGGGTACCTCGCCCTTTTCAACAGCCATCTTGCCGTCGAACGCTGGACGCCGACGCCACGCGCCGTGGCGCTGGCCGAGCAGTTGATCCGCCCGTCGGACGATCCGCCACTGTTGCGCAAGCTCCATCAGGAAAGCCGGGTGATCGAGCTGGTGGTGGAAGCGCTGCGCCAGATGACCAACGTCGCCCCTCCGCCAACCCTGCTGCCGCGCGAACGCCGGCGTGCCGCCGATGTGCGTGAGCTCCTGGACAGCGGCGCGGCGGACGACATGTCGCTCGATGACATTGCGCGACACGCCGGCACCAATGTCAGCACGCTGCAGAAGCAGTTTCGCGCGCTCTGTGGCGTGAGCGTTTTCGAGTACCTGCGGCGTGCTCGTCTGTTGCGTGCGCGCCAGGCACTGGAGTGCGAAGGACGTTCCATCGTCGAGGCCGCAGGAATTGCCGGCTACACCAGCTCGGCCAATTTCGCTACCGCCTACCGGCGTGCCTTCGGAGTGACGCCGAGCCAGTCGCGTGCCGGATTCTGATGGCGAACATCGATGCTTGCCGCGAAACGCCCGGTTTGCTCGGTAGCGGTGAGCCGTGCGTTCTCGAGACCGTCGATGCAGTGCGGGGTGTCGGGCCCGGGAGCTGTTTCCAGGCACATGGTGGGCGTGGCGGCCGGGAGGCGCTGCATGTTGAATTCCGCCAACGACCCGCCTCCGAAGCTGCCTGAGAATGCCGGGCGGCTTGTATTGGTTGAGCCGCGGGACGGGAAGGAAGCTTGGCCTCCGGTGTTGAAATCGGAAGCGGGCCAGGTTGCCGGCGATGACGATTCGTTCGACAGCCTGGCGATCTTGCATCCGGCATGGGCAAGTAGAGGATTCTGGAAAATTTTGCTGCTGACGCTAGAATCGCCGTCTGATTTCCGCTCCAGCCTCCCCATGAAAGACCTTGATCCAGTCAGGCATCCCTACTTCCCGCTCCTACTGCTCTGGCGCGGAATACTTGTTGCCCTGGCTTTGCATGCCGTTCTCGACAAACCGTTCGAGGCGATGCTGGTGGCCCTGGTAGTCATCGGCTGCTTCGCCCTGTTCGGTGAATTCATCTACGCCAGGAAGCTTGCCTGGGACGAAGAGCGGCAGCGTCGGGAGCGCGAGCGCGAGGCCCGTGAGCGGCGTGCCGAGGAGGCCCGCCAGCGCTTCGAAGCGGCCCGGGAGGCCGAGCTGGCGAAGACCAAAAGGAGCTTCGGACTCGACGACGACGAGCCTTCCGCCAGCGCACCGACTGCCGTACCGGGCAGTGTCGCGGCATCGCCTGCCGGGCAGCTGGAAGCGGTCACGAGCGACGTTGATCCGGCACGGAAACGCGCCTGAGCAGCCGGCTACGGTCGTGGCCGTCGGGCGACGGCGGCCGCCGGTTTCATTCTGCGGTTGGACCGAAAGTCGCCAGCAGGGTCAGGTCGCTTTCGATGTCGAAGAAGGAGTGTTCCGTTGTGGCCCGGATGAAGAGCAGGGTGCCGGGACCGACTTCCTGGACTTCGTTGTCGACGCGGACCCTGGCCTTGCCTTCCAGGACCATGTAAAGCTCGTCTTCAAGGTGCGGTGCCTGCATGTCCCGGGAGCCGGCGGGCAACCGGTAGACGGCGCACGACATCTGCGAACTCCTCAGGAACTCGAAGAAGCTCGGTTCCGAGCCTGCGACCTTGGCTTTCAGGCGTTCGATGTCGAATACCTTCCACATGGCGAATTTCTCCCGTCTGGTGAATTTGTACAACGCGAGGTTGCGATAGGCTTGAGGCTAGCAGGACTTTTCGCTGCCTGCTGAGCAATCTTCGGTTCGATGAAAATACCCTACGCCAAACTGTTCTGGGCCTGCGTTGCAGGCGTGCTTGTCCTGTCGTTGCTGCCCGTTCCGGAGCAGCTGCCCTCGACCGGCTGGGACAAGAGCAATCATCTGCTCGGCTTCGGCGTGCTGGCCTTCCTGGGCGGCCTGGCCTATCCCCGGCAGACCTTGCCCGTGCTTGCCGGACTGCTTGCCTATGGCGCCCTGATCGAAGTGCTGCAGGCGATGACCCCGCATCGCTATGCCGAGTGGGGCGATTTGCTGGCCGATGCGTTGGGGGTTGCCGTTGGTCATCTGGCACTGCGTCTCGGCAGCTTCCTGATCCGGAAGCGGTAGGTCGGCCTCTTCCGGAGATCAGGCCGGAAGCGTTGCCGGCTTTCCGGGGGCCGGCTCTCGTCTTGCGCAGGTTTGCGGTTGAAGTTGCGTCAACCGAGGCGGCGGCAGATTTCGGTGGTCAGCGCCGACTGGTTCATGCTGTAGAAGTGCAGCCCCGGTGCGCCGCCCTTGAGCAGGCGCTCGCACAGCTCGGTGACCAGGTCGAGGCCGAAGGTACGGATCGACTCGCTGTCGTCGCCGAAGCTCTCGAACTTCTTGCGCATCCAGCGCGGCAGGTCGGCGCCGCAGGCGTCCGAGAAGCGGGCCAGCTTGGTGAAGCCGACGATGGGCATGATGCCGGGCACGATGGGGATGTCGACACCGAGTGCGCGCGCTTCGTCGACGAAATGAAAGTAGGCGTCGGCGTTGTAGAAATACTGCGTGATCGCCGAATTGGCACCGGCCTTGACCTTGCGCGCGAAGGCGTCGAGGTCGTCCTTCGGGCTGCGTGCCTGCGGGTGCCATTCCGGGTAGGCGGCGACTTCGATGCTGAAGTGGCTGCCGGTCTCGGCGCGGATGAATTCGACCAGTTCGTTGGCGTAGCGGAATTCGCCGGCCTCGGCCATGCCCGAGGGCAGGTCGCCGCGCAGGGCGACGATGCGGCGGATGCCGGCGGCCTTGAATTCGGCCAGGATTTCGCGGATCGACTCACGCGTCGAGCCGATGCATGACAGGTGCGGCGCGGCGTCGAAGCCTTCGCTGGCGATTTCGCGGACGATGGCGAAGGTGCGCTCGCGGGTCGAGCCGCCGGCGCCGTAGGTGACCGAGAAGAACTCGGGTTTCAGCTTGGCCAGTTCGGCCCGGGTGGCGCGCAGCTTTTCGACGCCTTCGGGCGTCTGCGGCGGGAAGAATTCGATCGAGATATTGGTGTTCATTTTTTCAGCCAGATAAAGAATTCGCGGTTGCCGTCGCCACCGGTGATGGGACTGTCCAGCCAGGCTTTTGCGGTCAACCCGAGTTTTTTGGCAATTTCCAGGAAGCGTCCTTCGACCTCGCGGTACAGCGACGGGTCACGGACGATGCCGCCCTTGCCGATGTTGTGCGGACCGACCTCGAACTGCGGCTTGATGAGCAGCAGCAGGTCGCCGTCGGCGGCGAGCAGCGCCGGCAGTTGCGGCAGCACCAGGGTCATCGAGATGAAGGAGACGTCGCCGACGATCAGGTCGAAACCGCCGGCCGGCATGGCGTCGCCGAGATCGGCGGCGGTCAGCGCGCGGCAGTTGATGCCTTCCAGTGCGCTGACGCGCCCGTCGTATTTCAGCTTGGCGTGCAGTTGACCATGCCCGACATCGACGCCGACCACTTGCGCGGCGCCGGCCTGTAGCAGGCAGTCGGTGAAGCCGCCGGTGGATTGCCCGACATCGAGGCAGATCCTGCCGGTGACAGCCAGACCGGTGTGCGCCAGGGCGCCGGCCAGCTTGAGGCCGCCGCGCGAGACGTAGCGGTCGCTTTCGTCTTCGACAACGGTCAGGGTGGCGTCGGCCGGCAGTTCCAGCGACGGCTTGGCGATCGCCTTGCCGTCGGCGAGTACCCGGCCTTCGCCGATCAGCCGCTGCGCCTGCGTGCGTGACGCTGCCAGTCCGCGCTGGACCAGCAGGGCGTCGGCACGCAGCAGGCCGTGACGATCGACCGGCGTCTTGACCGGTTTTTCCTCACGTTGCCGACCGCCCTGGCGGGCATGGAAGGAGTTCATGCTCATCGGGGCGGCCTCGGTGGCAGTTGCGGACGATCAGTAGCGGTAGTGGTCGGCCTTGTACGGGCCTTCCACCGGTACGCCGATGTAGTCGGCCTGTTGCTGCGTCAGCGTCGACAGTTGCACGTTGAGCGTCTTCAACTGCAGGCGGGCGACCTTTTCGTCGAGGTGCTTGGGCAGCGTATAGACACCCACCGGGTAGTCGGCAGTCTTGGTGAACAGCTCGATCTGGGCGATGGTCTGGTTGGCGAAGGAGGAGGACATCACGTAGGACGGATGGCCGGTGCCGCAACCGAGGTTCACCAGGCGGCCCTTGGCGAGCAGGATGATGCGCTTGCCGTCCGGGAAGATGACGTGGTCGACCTGCGGCTTGATCTCTTCCCACTGGTACTTTTCCAGCGAGGCGACGTCGATTTCGTTGTCGAAGTGGCCGATGTTGCAGACGATGGCGTTGTTCTTCATCTTGACCATGTGGTCATGGGTGATGACGTGGAAGTTGCCGGTCGTGGTGACGAAGATGTCGGCCTTGTCGGCGGCGTATTCCATGGTCACCACGCGGTAGCCTTCCATGGCTGCCTGCAGCGCGCAGATCGGGTCGATTTCGGTGACCCAGACTTGCGCCGACAGGGCACGCATGGCTTGCGCCGAACCCTTGCCCACGTCGCCGTAGCCGCAGATCACGGCGATCTTGCCGGCGACCATGACGTCGGTGGCGCGCTTGATGCCGTCGACCAGCGATTCGCGGCAGCCGTACAGGTTGTCGAACTTGGACTTGGTGACCGAGTCGTTGACGTTGATCGCCGGGAACTTGAGGTCGCCACGCTGGTGCATCTGGTACAGGCGATGGACGCCGGTGGTGGTTTCTTCGGTCACGCCCTTGATCTGCGCCAGGCGCACCGAGTACCAGGTCGGATCGACGGCCAGCTTGGCCTTGATCGCGGCGAACAGGATGGTTTCTTCTTCCGAACCCGGCTTGGCCAGCACGGAAAGATCCTTCTCGGCCTTGGCGCCGAGGTGCAGCAGCAGCGTGGCGTCGCCGCCGTCGTCCAGGATCATGTTCGAGTAACCGCCGTCGGTCCATTCGAAGATGCGGTGGGTGTAGTCCCAGTAATCGGTCAGGGTTTCGCCCTTGACGGCAAAGACCGGGATGCCGGCGGCGGCGATGGCGGCGGCGGCGTGATCCTGGGTCGAGAAGATGTTGCACGAGGCCCAGCGGACTTCGGCACCGAGCGCGGTCAGCGTCTCGATCAGCACGGCGGTCTGGATGGTCATGTGCAGCGAGCCGGTGATGCGCGCGCCCTTGAGCGGCTGGGTCTTCGCGAATTCCTCGCGAATGGCCATCAGGCCTGGCATTTCGGTCTCGGCGATGCGGATTTCCTTGCGACCCCAGTCGGCAAGGTTGATGTCGGCAATGACGTAATCTTGGGTATTGGCCACAGTAAGCTCCTCAATAACTGTGACGGGGAGGGGAATAACGGCGTTGTTGCTCACCGGCGGCCCCCTGCGCCCGGCAGGGTTGATCAGTGAGCGCCGTTTTAAACCGAGCCTGGGAGCGATGTAATCACCGCGCTCCTGCAGCGCCCCTCGGTAGGTCGCGGATTATAAACCCGTTTCAGACTTTGTCGCTGGCCCAGTAGCGATCGATATCCTTGATGCCCCACTTGGCGGCATCCTCGCGACCGGCGATTTTCTCCGGGCTGCGGGCGAGATCGATGGTTTCCGGTTTGATGTAGGCCTGCGACTTGGTCGAGAAGAAGACCTTTACCTTGGGCTTGAGCAGTGACTGTTCGCCCTGCTCGATGACCACGCCGAGCTTGCCCGAGGCCAGGCGGACCAGCGAGCCGACCGGATAGATACCCAGACTCTTGACGAAGGCCTGGAAGACCGTCGGATCGAAATGCCCTGTCCATTCCGACATGCGCTTGATCGATTCGGCAGGATCCCAGCCCGCCTTGTACGGACGGTTGGAGGTGACGGCATCGTAAACGTCGCAGACGGCGCCCATCTTGGCGTAGAGGCTCATCGACTCGCCATTCAGCTTTTTCGGGTAGCCGCTGCCGTCGACCTTTTCGTGATGGTGCAGGCAGACATCCTTGGTGATTTCGCTGACGCCGCTGCCTTCGAGCAGCAGCTTGTAGCCTTCTTCCGGATGTGTCTTGACCAGATCGAACTCGGCGTCGGTCAGCTTGCCGGGTTTGTTGAGGACTTCCAGCGGGATCATCGCCTTGCCGAGATCGTGCAGCAATCCGGCCATGCCGGCTTCGCGAACCTGCTGTTCATCCAGGCCGAGCTGACGGGCCAGTGCAATCATCAGCGCGCAGACGGCGACCGAGTGCATGAAGGTGTAGTCGTCGGCCGTCTTCAGACGGGCCAGGCTGATCAGCGCGCCGGGATTGCGCAGTACCGAATTGGAGATTTCCTCGACCAACGGGGCCGCGGCTTCCGCCTCGATGGCCTTGCCCATGCGCGCTTCCTGGAACATCGAGACGACCGCTTCCTTGCCGCGGCTGACGATCTTCTGGGCGCGCTTGAATTCGTCGTTGAAGCTGGCCTTCTCCTGGATGACCGGGGCCTCCTCGGGGATGGCTTCAGCCGTTTCCACGGTTTCCACCGGCGTGCTCTCCGGTGATTCGATGTCCAGTCCCTTGCTGACGTCGATCCATACTTCGCGGATGCTGCTCTCCCGGATCAGGGTGATGTCTGCCGGGTCCTGAAGAACGAATCTGGTGCGCCAGAACGGGTGATCCAGCCAGGCGCCGCAGAAAGCCTGCAAATGCATGCCGAGACGCAGTTGGTCGATGGGGATTTTTTTGAGCATATCCGGCAATTCTAATGAAAAGCGAGCCGTTGCGGCTCCCTTCGCTCCATTCATCCGGTATGCCGGTCAAGCCGTCCGCTCGCTGGCGTCCCGGCAGCAAACCAGGTCGTGCGCTTCTGCTTGCAGGCCGGCGTCGCGGGGTCAGCCGGTCGGCACTTTGGCTTCGGCCTGAGCCGGTGAACGGTCAGCTCAGCCTCAGCCGCCGCAGGATCGCGGCGGCTTTGCCGGGGCCGCAAACTGCAGCTTACAGCCCTGCGTCGTTGCGCAGCACCGCTGCGCGATCCGTCGAGTTGGCTTCGACCGGCCCGTCGGGCCTTAATCTGGCCGCGTTGCGGCCAGGTTAGCCAGCGCCGAAGTACCGATCCCGCTGCGTGGTTGGACTGTGCGCTGCGCTTACAGTCCAGCGTCGCCCTTGAGAAGGGCGGCGCGATCGGTACTTTCCCAGGTGAATTCCGGTTCGTCGCGGCCGAAGTGACCGTAGGCGGCGGTCTTCTGGTAGATCGGGCGCAGCAGGTCGAGCATGTTGACGATGCCCTTCGGGCGCAGGTCGAAGTGTTTGCGGACCAGGGCCGTCAACGTCTCGTTGCTGACCTTGCCGGTACCGTAGGTCTCGACCATGATCGAGGTCGGTTCGGCGACGCCGATGGCGTAGGAGACCTGCACCAGGCAGCGCGAGGCGAGGCCGGCGGCGACGATGTTCTTGGCGACGTAGCGGGTGGCGTAGGCGGCCGAGCGGTCGACCTTGGACGGATCCTTGCCGGAGAAGGCGCCGCCGCCGTGCGGGGCGGCCCCGCCGTAGGTG
>WBUO01000322.1 GCA_008933675.1 Dechloromonas sp. | reverse complement strand
GTCAGACGCACCCAGATTTTCAGATCGGCGATACGCGGCATTGTCCCCCCTTTATGTTTCAGCCCCCGTCCGGGTCAGACGGTCAGGTCTATTTGTTGAATTGTGCCAGCCGCGCCATCTTCCTGCAAAAATATCCCGGTGCTGCGAATCTGACCGAGAAGCCCGTTGGCATTGTTTTTCAGGTCGAAGGGGGTGGCGATGTTGCCCAGCGAGATCGCGCCGACACCGCTGGCGGCGAGCGAACGCAGCTGATCCTGGCCAGTGCCGTCGCGACTCCAGATCTGCAGCTGGGCAAAAGCCGCATCGTTCTCGTCGATCCAGCCGTTCCGGTCGTCATCCAGTGCGGCCAGTTCGGCAAAGCCGTCATTGCTGCTTGGCCCGAACAGTTCGCTGCCATTGTTGATCCGGCCATCCTGATTGCGGTCGAAGACAAGAAAGCCGCTGCCGGGGGCGACAAAGTTGATCTGTTCCGCCGTGCCATCGTTATCCAGGTCGAAGGCAAAGCGCTGGTCGGTCAACTGCGCGGCACTGCCGGAAAAGTTGAGGACCAGCGGATCGGTCTTGCGCGCCGCATCGCCCAGGCGGATGCTGGTGCTGCTTTCCTCGTAGTAGCTGCGCTTCATCGCCAGATCGAGCTGGAAGGCAATTTCGCGGCCGTCGGCCGTCTTGACCGTGCCGCTGGCCGAAAAGCGGGTCTGCTCGATCTCGCGATAGCTTTCCCGGCGCTCGTATTCGACACCAAAGCCGGCAGATGGCGCTTCCCCGGGGGGCTGCTCCGCAGCCGCCTGATTGCCGGCGTTGCCCGCATTGCCCGTCGGCGCAACCTGCTCCTGCAGATCCCTGCCGTCGAATACCTTGATGGCGCGGCCGAGCCAGAGTTCAAGCATCTGCCGGATGAGGATCAGGCGCGGATCGCCGTCGATTTCGGCAGTTGCCTCGGCGCTCCCGGCATCGCTCGTCTGGGCCGCCTTGCCGGCCTCGGAGAGGCTGACAAGCTCGAGTGCCGGTTGTCCGCCGGACGACTGGTTTCCGGCCTGGCCGGGGCGGCGCTCGCCCACCCAGGCGTTCAGCGATTCGCTGACTTGATGCTGTTGCAGACTGACATGGCTGGAAGCCAGTTGCAGGTTGGCGCTGGCGATTTTCATGGCGGCCTCGGCAAATCACGTTTCGACGCCTTGTTAACGGCCGCCAGCCTGCATAGTTAAGGCTTTTGCAGATGCCCGCCTATCCAGCGTTTCAGCGTGCCGAGATCGACTGCGCCGCTGTGGCGGGCGATTTCGCGACCACCCGAAAAAATGGCCAGGGTCGGAATGCTGCGAATATTGAAACGGGCGGCCAGTTGCTGTTCTTCCTCGGTGTTGACCTTGGCCAGGCGGACATGCGGCTCGAGATCGATCGCCGCCTGATGGAAGTTCGGCGCCATCGTCCGGCAGGGGCCGCACCACGGCGCCCAGAAATCGACGACCACCGGCAGATCGCTGCGCCCGATGTGGCGGTCGAAGGTGCCGGCGTTCAACTCGACCGGCTCGCCGGTGAACAGCGGCTGCTTGCACTGGCCGCAATTCGGCTGCTGGCCCAGGCGTGCGCCGGGCAGGCGGTTGACGGCGGCGCAGTGGGGGCAGACGACGTGCAGGTTTTCGGACATGGCTCGCTCGACAGGATGGGATCGCCTGCATATGGCGGCGGTTATCGCCATTTCAAGTTGGGGGGCAAGCCCGACGGAAGACGAACGGGCGATTCATGAATACCACCTTGGTCATATTTACTTGTGATATGACGAACAGCAGAATCCGCCGACTACTTTTGATGCGAATACCAGATCGTGCAACCATCCGGGGGGATGTTCCAATCTGAAGCACTGCTGTGGCTGCTCGGCAGCCTGTGCAGCCTTTACCGCATTCCCTTCGACCCCAAGCTGGTCGCGCAGGACTTCCCTCCGCCGTATCGCCTTGCCACCCTCCACGAAGCCGCCCGCCGCCTCGGCTTCAAGACCGGCGACACCGCCCAGCCCAATGACTGGCAAAAACTCCCGTTACCGGCCATCGCCTTTCTCCGGGCCATTCCCGAAGCGCACGCCCAGGCCGACGTCGCCGCCATCCCCGTCCTGATCCTCAAAACGGACGGCAACAAGCTTCTCTACTTCCGTGCCGGTTCGCAAACCCCGGAAACCCTGAGCGTCGAGGAAGCCCGGCTACAGTTCGAACCCGGCCTGATCCTCGTCGCCCGCGAGGCGGCCGGCAAGGATGAGCCCATCCCCGGCTTTGAAAGCGAGAAAACCGGTTTCGGCTTCAAATGGTTCATCCCCGAACTGCTCAAGCACAAGGCCATCTGGCGCGATGTGCTCCTCGCCAGCCTGGCCATCCAGCTGGTCGGCCTGGCCACCCCGTTGTTCACCCAGGTCATCATCGACAAGGTTATCGTGCACCAGACGCACAGCACCTTGCTGGCGCTCGGCGTCGCCCTCGTCATGTTCATGCTGTTTACCAGCGGCATGAGCTGGCTGCGCCAATACCTGGTGCTGCACACCGGCAACCGCATCGACGCCGTGCTTGGCAGCCAGGTATTCCGCCACCTGCTGCGCCTGCCGCTGGGCTACTTCGAGCAGCGCCCCACCGGCACCCTGGTCGCCCGCCTGCAGGGTGTCGAGACCATCCGCGAATTCGTCTCCGGCGCCGCCGTCACGCTGATCCTCGACTTCCCCTTCCTGCTCATCTTCCTGGCCGTGATGTTCGCCTACAGCTGGCAACTGTCGCTGATCGCCGTCGGTCTCCTGGGCGCCATCGCCGTCATCAGCTTCTTCGTCGCCCCCGTCTTCCGCGACAAGCTCAACCGCCAGTTCATGCTCGGCGCCAGAAACCAGGCCTTCCTCACCGAATACCTTGCCGGCATGGCCACCGTCAAATCCCTGCAGATGGAAGCCGACATCGACCGCAAGTACGGCGACTACCTCGCCCAGTACCTCGCCGCCGGTTTCTCCACCAAGCAGGTCGGCAACACCTACAACGTCGTCAGCAATGGTCTGGAACAGATCATGACCCTCAGCATCCTCATCGTCGGCGCGCTGATCGTCATGCAGAACGACGGCTTCACGGTCGGCATGCTGGTTGCCTTCCAGATGTTCGCCGGCCGCATGAGCCAGCCGCTGCTGCGGCTCGTCGGCCTGTGGCAGGAGTTCCAGCAGGCCAGCATCGCCGTAAAACGCCTCGGCGATATCCTCGACATGCCGCAGGAACCGCATGCGCTGACCCCCAGCCGCGAAAACCAGGGCAACGGCCGCATCGACCTGCAGCAACTCGCCTTCCGCTATTCCGACCACCACCCCTGGCTGTACCGCAACCTCAGCCTGACCCTCAAACCCGGCCACCTGACCGTGCTCATGGGCCCCAGCGGTTGCGGCAAGAGCACCCTGGCCAAGCTACTGCTCGGCTTCTACCAGCCCAACGAAGGCCAGATCAATCTCGACGGCAAGGACATCCGCCACCTCGCCGCCAACGAACTCCGCACCACCTTCGGCGTCGTCCCGCAGGAAACCGTGCTCTTCGCCGGCACCCTCTACGACAACCTGGTCATGGCCCACCCGCATGCCAGCTTCGAGGACGTCATCGTGGCCTGCAAGGCAGCGGAGATTCATGAGGTCATCGAGCAACTGCCCGACGGCTACCAGACCGAAATCGGCGAGCGCGGCACCGGGCTATCCGGCGGCCAGCGCCAACGCATCGCCATCGCCCGGGCACTGCTCAAGCGCCCGAAGATCCTGATCTTCGACGAAGCCGTCTCCAACCTCGACCAGCACACCGCCGAGCACTTCGCCCGGACCATCAACAAGCTCAAGGGCAGCGTGACGATGCTCTTCATTACCCACCAGATACCGCGCGGGCTGATGGTGGATGAGGTCATTGAGCTGGGCAGCCAGCCGCGCACCATCGGCCTCGTCGAGGAAGAACATCCGTGAGCCAACTTGATCCACATTGGACCATCGAGCACCTTCGGATGCACGCCTACCAGACCGGCGAAGGGCAATGGGTTGCCACCACCGGCGCCGGCAGCCACGGCCTGCGCCTGCTCGACCCGCTGACGCGGCCGACCGAGACCGTGCGCACCTATATTGGCGACACGCAAGACATCGACGCCAACCCGGAACAGCCGGGCATCCAGTCCATCCCCGACAGTCGCGGCAACACCCTGCGCGCCGACGGCCAGGACGGCCGGCCGCTGATCGTCGAAGCCGAGCGTTTCGACGTCTTCATCGGCACCATCGACCCCGAAAAGTTCCTTCCCGGTGCCAACAGCGACGTCGTCCATGGCGACGGCGCCGCCAGCGCCAGCAACCCGGAAGGCGGCGCCGACCGCATCGAACTCGGCAGCGGCCGCGACACCGCCTACGCCGGCGGCGGCAA
>WBUO01000021.1 GCA_008933675.1 Dechloromonas sp. | reverse complement strand
CGGTTCGGCAGTGCAGCAGGCGGTGCTGGCCAGTTCGGCACGGGCCAGCCTGCCCGATCCGGCCCTGGCCAGTCTGGCCCGCCAGGAGCAGGATGCGGGTCAGCGCCGCGCCGCCCTGACCCGCCTCCTGGCCCGTCTCGCGTCGGCCGGCGGCGAGCCCGGTCAGATCATCCGCGACCTGCAGCGCGACATTGCCGGCCTGGCCGCCGCACAACAGCGCCTGCGTGGCGAGCTGGCGACGCGTTATCCGGACTATCTCGGTCTGATCGATCCGCAGCCGCCGCGCCCCGGCGAGTTGCAGGCGATGCTGCGTGCCGACGAAGCGGCCGTTGTCATCTATCTTGCCCGCGAGCAAGGTTATGTGTGGACGCTGAATGCCGACCGGATGGCCTTCCGCGTGCTGCCACTGGCGCGCAGCCGGGTCGCCGTCGACGTCGCCCGCCTGCGCGCCGGACTCGATCTCGGCGAAGGGCGTCCCGGCAAATTCGATACGGCTGTCGCCCATGCGCTTTACCGTAGCCTGCTGGCACCGGACGAAGCGATCTGGCGGCAGGCGGCCGTGGTCAACGTGATTCCCCACGCTGCCCTCGGGCAGCTGCCCTTTGCCGTCCTGCTGACGGCGGCGCTGCCACCCCGTGCCGGCCTGGAGAATGCGGACTGGTTGATCGGCCGGGTCGCCCTGGCGCAGCAGCCGTCGGCCAGCAGTTTCCTGTCGCTGCGCCGGCATGGCAGTTCCTCGGCTGCCAGCGAACGCTTCGTCGGTTTCGGCGATCCCCTGTTCGGCGAGCGGGCCGTCACGCCGGGGGCTGTGCGCAGCCTGCGTCTGGTCATGTTGCCGGACGACAGCGGTGCTTCCGGGCCTGCCACGGCCGCCGATCCGTTCAGCCGGCTGGCACCGCTGCCCGACACCCAGCTCGAACTCCAGGAGATTGCCCGGACCCTGGGGGCGGCCGAGGGCAATCTTTATCTCGGCATCCGCGCCAGCGAGGCCAATGCCAAACAGGCACCGCTGGCCAGCTATCGCATCGTCGCATTCGCCACGCACGGTCTTGTCCCCGGTGAAATCAGCGGCCTCGACCAGCCGGCGCTGGCCCTGGCCAATCCCGCGCTCAGCGGCGATACGGCGAACGACGGTTTGCTGACCCTCGACGAGGTCCTCGGCCTGCGTCTGGATGCCGACTGGGTTGTGCTGTCGGCCTGCAATACCGGTTCGGCCGATGGTCTGCAGAATGAAGCGCTGTCCGGACTGGGGCGCGGCTTCTTCTTCGCCGGAGCGCGTAGCCTGCTGGTTTCGAACTGGGCGGTCGATACGGTATCCGCCCGTCTGCTGACCACCGCCATCTTCCGCCGTCAGGCCGAGGCGGCCGGCCTGATGCGGGCCGAGGCGCTGCGTCAGGCGATGCGCGAAGTCATGCGGAGCGAGCGCGGACTATATGCCCATCCGGCCTTCTGGGCGCCGTTCACGCTGGTCGGTGACGGCTATCGCTGAGCGTTCTGCGGCTGGCCGTTCGCCATTGCCGGCGACCGACGGGTAGTGCGGCCCGAAAGCGGTGGCGGGCGATGGCTGGCGATGGCGGGCGCGAGTGCGGCGGCAAAGGGCGGAATGCCGACGCCTCACGGTGTGGGCAGGATGCCTTTTGCCCGCAAGGCAGCCAGCATGATCTGCCGGCGCAAAGGGAGTTCGGCCGCATCTTGGATGTCCAGATTGAGGGCGAACAGCCAGGTTTCGCCGGCATTTTCCAGATAACCGACATACCAGCCGATACCGGGCGTACTGCGCGTTGCCCAGCCTGTCTTGGCATACAGGCGGTGGGTGGGGCCGCTTTCGGCGAGCATGATCGTCCGCAGGATGGCGAAACTGCTTGCCCGATAGGGTAGCCGTCGCTCCACCAGCCGGCGCAGGAAGACAATCTGCTGTTCGGCACTGATGGTCAGTGCGCCATCGAGCCAGAATGTCCTTGCTGCGAAGCCGTCACTCAGTTGCCCGAAGCCGGCCGCACGGATGTGTTGCGGATAGCGGCTGGCGCCGATGCGCCGGGCCAGTTCCTGATAACACCAGACACAGCTGACCCGGAATGCGCTGGCCAGCGTCTGGTCCTGGTTCCAGTCGGCGATCTCATGCTGCTTGCCATCCCAGGCGATGACTTCGTGCTCGTCGCCGATGGCCTGTTCCTCGAGGGCGATCAGGCTATGCAGTACCTTGAAGGTCGAGGCAGCGGCATAGGCCTGCCGGGCACGCCGTTGATCGTGCACAAAGCGCTGCCGGCTACCGAGCGCCTCGATCACCAGCGTTCCCCTGGCCCCGGTGGCAGTGAACACTTCGCCAATGGCGGCGTCTTCGGCACGGGCGAAGAGGGCGCAGAACAGGAGGGTGAGGCAGGCAAGCAGTCGTGTCATGAGGAAACGTTCGGGGCGCAGGTCTGCCGGCGATCAATCGTCGGGCCAATGGTGATTGATCGCGACGATGGCGACCGTAATGCCGTAAGCGAGCAGCAGCAGCCATTTTGCCGAAGCGCATGCCGTGGCGCAGAAATAGGGCCACACGGTTGCGAAGCGCGGCACTTCGGTCAGCCACCAGTGGAGGGCATTTTCGGCGGCGTCGCAGAGCGCGGCAAGGGGTAGGGCCCAGCGCGCCCAATGGCGCAAGAAGCCCCGACTGGCGGCGAACAGGCTGCTGCGCGTCGCCAGCAGATGGCCGAACAGGCCGTAGCACAGCAGCAGCAGGCAGTCCGCCGGAAGATGGGCGCGGAAGCGTTGCAGTTGTTCTGCCGACCAGTAATGGATGATGTCGCCAAAGGCGCGCGGCGTGACGGCAAACTGAAGCTGCAGGACGTTCGGCGTCAGTGGTGCCAGATACCAGGCGATGCCGCCAGCCAGGGCGGCTGCGGCCAGGCCGGTGCAAGCTAGCAGGCGCATCGTGCAGCTCCCGCCGGGCGATCTGCCGGCCTGGCCTTGCTGTGGTCGCCGGGGAACGCCAACGCCGACAACGAAAATCCTGGCGGGTTTGCGGGTGGCACGGCAGTCAGTATGATTTCTCCGTCCGGTCTGGATGCTTTGCGGCATTTTGCGCCGCACCAGAAAAGGGAGAGGCCGGCCCTCCTCTTTCTACGCTATAATGCTGCACTGCACACAAACCTGTATTGAGGATCGCAGCATGTCGGAAACGGTACGTCTGATCAAGAAATACCCCAACCGTCGTCTTTACGATACCAAGACGAGCGCCTACATCACGTTGAGCGACGTCAAGGATCTGGTCCTCAAGTTTGAAGTCTTCAAGGTGCTCGACGCCAAGACGGATGAAGACCTGACGCGCAGCATCCTGCTGCAGATCATTCTCGAGGAAGAGTCCGGCGGCGTGCCGCTGTTCTCCTGCGAACTGCTTTCCGGCTTCATCCGTTTCTACGGCAGCGCCATGCAGGGCATGCTCGGCAAGTACCTGGAAAACAACATGAAGACCTTCGTCGATTTCCAGACAAAGCTGCAGGACCAGTCGCGCTCGGTCTACGGAGCCGGTGATCACAGTCATCTGCAGGCCGATTTCTGGACGCAGTTCCTGAACTTCCAGCAGCCCGCCATGCAGAGCATGATGACGGCCTACATGGATCAGTCGAAGAAGATGTTCCAGTCGATGCAGGATCAGCTGCAAAGCCAGACGCGAAACATGTTCACCGGTTATCACGCCGAGCAGGACGACAAGTCCGGCAAGTAAGCCTGTAGCCTTTTCCGCTCCTCAGGGAGCGAAGGCCGGAGCGGCAGCGCCGGCCCAGCGGAAGCCGATACCCTCCGTCCCCGGCAGCGCCAGGCGTCCCCGTTCAATCGGCGCAGCCTCTCCCGTATCGCACGAGAACCATGCGCCGGTCGCCAGCCCGTGTACCGCCCCGGGGGCGACTGCCGCCGCCAGGTGAGCGCAGGCGAGCAGGCCGCAACTGCTTTCCAGGGCGCTACTGACGATCGTTTGCAGACCGGCGGCCCGCGCACGCAGGGCGAGCTCCATGCTGGCCAGCAGACCGCCCTGACGGGCCGGTTTGATGATCAGGCGGTGGACCGGAGGATGGTGCAGTAGCGCCTTGCCAAGCCGGGCCAGCGATTCGTCGATGGCGATGGCAAAGGGCACGGCATCCTGCAATTGAGCCAGTACCCGCAGATCCGGTTCGCACAACGGTTCCTCGCAGGCTTCGACCGGCAGGTCGCGGCAGGCCGCGAGGAAGGTGGTGGCCTGTGCCGGGGACCATGCTGCATTCGCATCGAGGCGCAAGCGACAACCGGCGGGCAGGGCTTCGGCGAGCTCCTGCAGGCGCTCCATCTCGGTAACCGGCGTACCGATGCCGACCTTCAGCTTGATCACCGTGAAACCGGCGGCACAACATGCCAGCAGTGTCTCCGGGCTGACTGCCAGAAGGCTGCCTAGGTGGGCATTGACGGCAATGTCGGTGCGCGGCGGATTACCGCCCAGCCAGGCATCGAGGGGCAGGCTGGCACGCTGGGCGGCGAGGTCGAGCTGGGCGCATTCCTCGGCGAAGGCGATGGCCAGCTTCTCGTCGACGCCGAATTCCGGTAGTGGCGCGCAGTCGCCCCAGCCGGTCCGTCCGTCGGTACTGCGCAGGCGCAGCAAGCGACCGCGGCGTAGTGTCGTCGTGCCGCGACTGGTCTGCCACGGCTGCTGCAATGGCAGGGCGTAGGGCAGCCAGTCGGCTTCGCTCACGGTCGTTTGCGGAAGCTGGCAAAATCGGGCGGGCGCTTTTCCAGCCAGGCATTGCGGCCTTCCTGGCCCTCCGCCGACATGTAGAACAGGCCGGTGGCGTTGCCGGCCAGTTCCTGGATGCCGGCCAGACCGTCGGTGTCGGCGTTGAAGCCGGCCTTGATCATGCGCAGCGCCATCGGCGACAGTTGCAGCATCTCGCGGCACCAGGCGACGGTTTCCGTCTCCAGTTGGTCGAGCGGCACGACGGCATTGACCAGGCCCCAGTCGAGCGCGGTGGCGGCGTCGTACTGGCGACAGAGCAGCCAGATTTCCTTGGCCCGCTTCAGGCCGATGGTGCGTGCCAGCAGTCCGGCGCCGAGGCCGGCGTCGAAGCTGCCGACGCGCGGGCCGGTCTGGCCGAAGCGTGCGTTGTCGGCCGCGATCGACAGGTCGCACACCAGATGCAGCACATGACCGCCGCCGATGGCATAGCCGGCGACCATGGCGACCACCGGCTTGGGCAGACGGCGGATCTGCATCTGCAGGTCGAGAACGTTCAGGTGCGGGGTGCCGCCTTCGTCGATGTAACCCTCGGCGCCGCGCACCGTCTGGTCGCCGCCGGAGCAGAAGGCTTCGCCGCCGGCGCCGGTGAGGATGATGACGCCGACTCCGTTGTCGTGGTGGGCACGGTGGAAGGCGTCGATCAGCTGGCTGACTGTTTCGGGACGGAAGGCGTTGCGCCGGGCCGGCCGGTTGATGGTGATGCGGGCGATGCCCTCGGCGGTGTCGTAGAGAATGTCGGAATAGTCGTGCTGCTTCTGCCAGGCCGGCGTGGTCATGGTCATGGATTACGGTTTGTTGGCGGGAGGCCAAGTATAGCTGTTGGCCGAGCCCGGTGATTTGAGGTGTGTCGTGGCCGGCAAGGCGTTTTGCCGGGAGTGGCATGGCATGTGAGAATGACGTTCCGCTCAAGCCCGAGAGACACTATTGTGAGAGAACGCCGCCGTTCCAGCCGCTTCAACCTGCGCGGCAAGGTCTGTCTTGATCTGGGGGGGAATCGTTTTGAATTTCCCTCGGCCGATCTCTCGGTCACTGGCGTCGGCATTCTGCTCGACGTCGCCGTACTGGGTGCCAAACCGGGTGGTGAGGTTGGCGTGTGCACCATCGAGTCGCCGGACTTGTCCGAGCCGGTCGAGGCCTACGTCAGCGTCATGCGTATCCGCCGTGTCGGCCAGCAGCATCTGGTCGGCCTGCGTTTCGAGTCGATCAGCGACGAGCAGTTGGCGATCATCCGCGCCTTCGAGGTCCAGTGCCGCGCCAGGACGGCCGCCGAAAACCGGCAGCCATCCTGACCGTTTGCATCATCAGGCGCGGAAGAAGGCTTCCAGATTGCCGAATACCGCATGTTCCGGCGGATGCCGGCGAACGGCGGTGACGTCTTCCAGTTTCTCGACCTGACGGATCATCTGCGGCAGGCGCAGGTCGTCGTTGACCAGCAGCCAGATGCGGCTTTGCCGGCCGTCGCCGACCGGCAGGCAAAGGATGCCCTCGACGTTGCAGGCGCGGCGGGAAAACAGGCCGACGACGTGTGACATCACGCCGGGATGGTTGTTGACGTCGATTTCGAGGATGGCCCGGGAAAGGGCTTGTTGTTCGTGGCGATTGCTGGCGTTCATGTCAGTGTCCAATCATTTCGTGGTTGGCGGCACCCGGCGGCACCATCGGGTAGACCTTCTGCCCGGCGTCGATGCTGACGTGGATCAGGCACGGGCCGGGGCGGGCGATGGCGTCGAGCAGGGCGGCACAGGGGTTGGTGGCGCGGTCGAGATCGACCGCCTGGATGCCGAAACCGCGGGCGACCGCGACGAAATCAGGCATCGCCTTGAACTGCGAGGCGAACAGCCGCTCGCCGTAGAACAGCGTCTGCTGCTGATGGACCAGGCCGAGCGCGGCGTTGTTCATCAGCACGATCTTGACGTTGGCGTTCTCCTCGGCGGCGGTGACCAGTTCCTGGATGTTCATCAGGATCGAGCCGTCGCCGGTAAAGCAGACCACGGTGCGGCCGGGTTCGGCCAGGGCCGCACCGATCGCTGCCGGCACGCCGAAACCCATCGTGCCCAGGCCACCGGAGGTCAGCCACTGGCGGGCGCGGCGCAAGGGGTAGTACTGGGCGACCCACATCTGATGCTGGCCGACGTCGGTGGCGATGATCGCATCGTCGTCGAGGCAGGCGGCGACGGTGCGGATCAGGCCGAAATGCGACAGCGGGTCGTCGCCGCCATCGACGACGACCGGAAACTGTCGCTGCAATTCGCCGATGCGCTCGCGCCAGGCCGTGCGCGGGCTGGCCGCGACCTGCGGCAGCAACTGGCCGAGCGCCTCGCCGACGTCGGCGGTGATGCCGATGTGCGCGGTCTTGATCTTGTCCAGCTCGGCGTGGTCGATGTCGATGTGGATGATTTTGGCGTGCCGGCAGAACTGCGCCACCTTGCCGGTGGCGCGGTCGTCGAAGCGGGCGCCGACGGCGATCAGCAGGTCGCATTCGTCGAGCGCCAGATTGGTCGCCCGGGCGCCGTGCATGCCGAGCATGCCCAGCGACAGCGGATGATCGACCGGCATCGCGCCGAGCGCCATCAGTGTCATCACTGTCGGCAGGCCGGCTTTCTCGGCCAGCGCGACGGCAGCGGCGGCAGCCCCGGAGTGGACGACGCCGCCGCCGAGATAAAGCAGGGGACGGGCGGCGCCATTGATCATCGCCGCCGCTTCGGTGATCGCGGCGGCGTTGGCCGGTGCGACCGGCAGCGCGCAACCGGGATCCGGCCACTCGGCGATTTCGATGGCCTGCGTCTGGACATCCTTGGGTATGTCCACCAGCACCGGGCCGGGACGGCCGGAAGCGGCGATACGGAAGGCGGCCGGAATCACGTCGAGCAGTTCCTCGGCTGAGGAGACCAGGAAGTTGTGCTTGGTGATCGGGATCGACAGGCCGTAGGTGTCCACCTCCTGGAAGGCGTCGGTGCCGATCATCGCCTGCGGCACCTGGCCGGTGATGGCGACCAGCGGGATCGAGTCGAGCTTGGCATCGGCGATGGCCGTCAGCAGGTTGGTTGCGCCGGGTCCGGAGGAGGCCAGGCAGACCGCCGGCTTGCCGGTGGCGCGGGCCATGCCCTGGGCCATGAAGCCGGCGCCCTGTTCGTGGCGGGCCAGCACGTGGTGGATGGCGGTCGATTGGCCGAGTGCGTCGTAGATCGGCAGGATGGCGCCGCCGGGGATGCCGGCGACGGTGGTGATGCCCTGGCGTTCGAGCAGGCGCACGGTGAGCTGCGCGCCGGTCAGTGTCTCTGTCATGGAAAGCTCCTTCGAGGGTGGTTCGGCACCGCCGGCGGAGTCTCAATGAAAAACCCCCGCCGACTGGCGCCGGTGGGGGTTGGGAAATCTGCTTGCTGCTTGCTTATCCGATCCGCGACGGCGCGTGCGTAACGACGCCTACTACGACGACGCGTACAACGACCGGCTGGGCGATGAGGGCCACGGAGCGGAGGTTGCGGATGGACATGGTCGGTCGGATGAGCAGAATTGAAACGGGCGAACAATATCGCCTGATATTCGAAAGAAGGCAAGCAGAAAAACTATTTGTCAAAAATGACGATAATTTCAGAATTGATTGTAAGTTTTTGATAAATCGCGTTATTTGTTGAATATGGCTTGTCATCTGGATTAAACTGCGTAATTCGTCACGGCATTTGGGTGCTCGCCAGAAAGATCTGATCATGCACGGCAACGATACGGTCAAGTCGCAAAAGATACTCATCGTCGATTCGTCGCGCGTCGTCCGCGCCTCGCTCGCCCGGCGCTTGCACAAGACGCATGTCGTCTGCGAGGAGGGCGATGGTGAGTCGGCTTGGCAGAGCCTCGTTCTCGATGCTTCGATCATTGCCGTGATCTCCGGACTCGACATCGGCAGTCTCGACGGCGCCGGCCTGATCGAACGCATGCGGGCGAGCAAGCTGGCTCGTCTGAACGGCATGCCCTTCTATCTGCTGGCTTCCGACAGCATGCCCGAAGCCCAGCGGCAGCGGGCCATTTTTCTCGGGGTCAGCGATTTCATTCCGAAGGCTTCGCCCGGTCCTGTCCTGCATCGATTGTTCGTGCCAGGTGGTGCGCCGAAAGCCCCGGTTGGCAATGACATGCCTGACGCTGATGGTGATGTGGAAAGCATGACCAGCAGTATCGGTCTCAGCGATTTCACCTCGCGCATCGGGCGGCTTGCCGGTCTGGACATGGGTTCAGCGGTGACCAAGGATGACGGGGAGTACGAAAGACGCCTTGCCGAGAAGACAGCGCAGCACTGCGTCGAGCAGCATCTGGCGCAAGGGGCGGATAAACGGATGGCCAGCGTGCTGATATTCGGCATTGATGGCTATGCCGATTTGTGTGAGCAGTTTGGCCGGCAGATGGCCGAAAAGGTGGTCAGCAAGTTCTCTGCCCTGCTCGCCGGCAAGATTCAGGAAAAGGAAAATGTCCTGCATCTGGCCGAAGGCCGTATCGGCATCGTCTCGGCCAACGTCACGCGTGAACAGTGTGCCTCTTTCGCGCGCAGGGTTTGCAAGGCGCTGGCGTCAGCTAGCATCGGGCTGGGTGGGCGTCAGATCAGTGCGACGGTCAGTGCAGGAATCTCTGCCGTACCCCAGGATGGCGAAGCCCTTGGTGCGGAGGAATTGCTTTATCTCGCCACCCATCGTCTCGATGCCGCGCAGGAAGCCGGTGGCAATCAGGTGGTTTTTTCCAGTGTCGGTACTGGCAAGCTGAGCCAGGATGAATTCGTCGGGCGCTTGAAAACGCTACTTGCCAACTCGCCGCCGGTTGCCACGATGTCGTGCAAGAGCTGGTTGCGTTCGATCTGTATTGCCTGTCGCGATACCCGGCCGGAGGGTGATCCCCCCCCGTGCTCTGCGGGCTTGTCAGACGGACTCTGCGGTGGGCGTCAGGCTACCAAGCACTGACTGAATTGCGTTTTGCCACCACCCGCACCGCGTGCTGGCGGGGTGCGGGTGGCGCAACGATCAGGCAGAAACCGGGATCTTGCCGATCTTGATCTGCCATTCCTTCGGGCCGGTGTTGTGGACGCTGGTGCCGGCCGAGTCGACGGCAACCGTTACCGGCATGTTTTCGACATCGAACTCGTAGATGGCTTCCATGCCGAGGTCGGCAAAGCCGACGACCTTGGCCGACTTGATCGCCTTGGCAACCAAGTAGGCGGCGCCGCCGACGGCCATCAGGTAGGCTGACTTGTTGTCCTTGATCGCCTCGATGGCGGTTGGGCCGCGTTCGGACTTGCCGACCATGGAGATCAGGCCGGTTTGTTCCAGCATCATGCGGGTGAACTTGTCCATGCGGGTGGCCGTGGTCGGGCCGGCCGGGCCGACCACCTCGTCGCGCACCGGATCGACCGGGCCGACGTAGTAGATGACGCGGTTGGTGAAGTCCACCGGCAGCTTCTCGCCCTTGGCCAGCATATCGGCGATGCGCTTGTGGGCGGCGTCGCGGCCGGTCAGCATCTTGCCGTTGAGGAGCAGCTTCTGGCCCGGTTTCCAGGAGGCGACTTCTTCCTTGGTCAGGGTATTCAGGTTGACCTGGGTCGCAGCCTTGAGGTCAGGCGTCCACGTGACGGCTGGCCAGTCCTCCAGCTTCGGTGGTTCGAGCCTTGCCGGGCCGGAGCCGTCGAGGTGGAAATGGCAGTGACGGGTGGCGGCGCAGTTCGGCACCAGCGCGACCGGCAGATTGGCTGCATGGCAGGGGTAATCGAGCACCTTGACGTCAAGCACGGTGGTCAGGCCGCCGAGGCCCTGAGCGCCGACACCGAGTGCGTTGATTTTTTCCATCAGCTCGAGGCGCAGTTCTTCCGGACGGGTCAGCCTGGCGCCCGTGGCCGCCTTGGCCTTCAGTTCGTGGATGTCGACCGGCGCCATGATCGATTCCTTGGCCAGCAGCATGGCTTTTTCCGGCGTGCCGCCGATGCCGATGCCGATGATGCCGGGCGGACACCAGCCGGCGCCCATTTCCGGAATCTTGTGCAGGACCCAGTCGACGAGGTCGTCGGACGGGTTGAGCATGGCGAACTTGGATTTCGCTTCGGAGCCGCCGCCCTTGGCCGCACAGATGACCTCGACGTGGTGGCCTTCGACGATCTCGAAGTGCACCACGGCCGGGGTGTTGTCCTTGGTGTTCTTGCGCGTGCCGGCCGGGTCGGCCAGCACGGAAGCGCGCAACGGGTTGTCGGGGTTGGCGTAGGCGCGGCGCACGCCTTCATTGATCATTTCCTGGATGCTCATCGTCGCATCCGGCCAGGTGACCTGCATGCCGACCTTGATGAAGACCATGCCGATGCCGGTGTCCTGGCAGATCGGACGATGGCCTTCTGCGGCCATGCGGGAGTTGGTCAGGATCTGGGCGATGGCATCCTTGGCGGCGGGGTTTTCCTCGCGCTCGTAGGCTTCGCCCAATGCCTTGATGTAATCCAGCGGGTGGTAGTAGCTGATGTACTGGAAGGCATCGGCGATGGACTGGATCAGGTCTTCCTGCTTGATGGCGGTCATGCGCAACTCCGGGTCAGTGTTGTTGGTGTTGAAGGATCAGGGTCTGGGTCATGATCTTGTCCACCCAGGCCATGGCCAGGGCGGAGATGATGAACACCATGTGAATGACGACCTGCCAGTGCAGCGTGTGCTCGGGAAGGGCGCCGGCGTTGATGAAGCTCTTCAGCAGGTGGATCGACGAGATGCCGATGATGGCAGTCGACAGCTTGATCTTGAGCACGCCGGCATTGACGTGATTGAGCCATTCCGGCTGGTCAGGGTGCTCATCGAGGTGCAGGCGCGAGACGAAGGTTTCGTAGCCGCCGACGATGACCATGATCAGCAGGTTGGCAACCATGACGACGTCGATTAGTCCGAGAACGATCAGCATGACGTCTGCTTCGCTCATTTTCTGGTCGCCGAACATGCCATGCACGAGGTGGCTCAATTCGACCATGAAAAGCCAGACATAGACGATCTGGGCAATGATCAGGCCGATGTAGAGCGGCGCCTGAATCCAGCGACTGGCAAAGATGAAGGAGGGGAGCAACTTGATTGGGGACATGCTTGTATTTTTCTGTGCTGACGGGGGCAGAAAGTTTAGCACGGGGTGGCGGGGAAGCCGTGCACGGCCGGATTGTTGCGCCGCAGCGTGATTTCGTAAGGCCTTTGTAAGAATATCACCGTGTAATGCTGCTTCGGCGCCGGGGGTGGAAAGTGCTCCGCAACCCAGTGTGTACGGCTTTATACATCCCGGGCATGGTCCCGAGATCCGATCGGTTGTTTCAACATAATTGCGAAGTACCGCAGAGGAGAAGAATATGTCGAATGAGTCCGTGCAGTTTTATTATCCGTCTGACGAAATCGTCAAGAATGCTGCGGTTTCCGGGATGGACGCCTACAAGGCGCTGTGCGCGGAAGCTGAAGCCGACTACGAGGGGTTCTGGGCCAAGCGTGCCCGCGAACTGATCACCTGGAAGGAACCGTTTTCCCAGGTGCTGGATGAGTCCAACGCTCCGTTTTTCAAGTGGTTTGCCGACGGCAAGCTCAACGTTTCCTACAACTGCCTCGATCGTCAGGTCGAAGCCGGCAAGGGCGACAAGGTCGCCATCATCTTTGAAGCCGATAACGGCGAAGTGACCAAGGTCACCTACAAGGAACTGCTGGTCCGCACCTGCAAGATGGCCAACCTGCTGCGTGCCAAGGGCGTCAAGAAGGGCGACCGCGTCGTCATCTACATGCCGATGACCATCGAAGGTGTTGTCGCCATGCAGGCCTGTGCCCGTATCGGCGCGACCCACTCCATCGTTTTCGGCGGCTTCTCCGCCCAGGCCTTGCGCGACCGCATCAACGACGCTGGTGCCGTGCTGCTGATCACCTCCGATGGCCAGTTCCGTGGCGGCAAGGCGCTGCCGCTCAAGTCCATCGCCGACGAAGCCATTTCGCTGGGTGGCTGCGATTCCCTGAAGGGCGTCATTGTCTTCAAGCGTACCGGCATGGACGTCACCATGGTTGCCGGCCGCGACGAGTGGCTGCATGATGGTCTGGCCGGCCAGCCGGAAACCTGCGAGCCGGAGTGGGTCGGCGCCGAACACCCGCTGTTCCTGCTCTACACCTCGGGTTCGACCGGCAAGCCGAAGGGCGTCCAGCACTCCACCGGCGGCTACCTGCTGCATGCCATCCTGACCATGAAGTGGACCTTCGACATCAAGGATTCCGATGTCTTCTGGTGTACCGCCGACATCGGCTGGGTGACCGGTCATACCTACATCGCCTACGGCCCGCTGGCCTGCGGCGCGACCGAAATCGTTTTCGAAGGCGTCCCGACCTACCCGGATGCCGGCCGTTTCTGGAAGATGATCCAGGATCACAAGGCCACCATCTTCTACACCGCCCCGACCGCGATCCGCTCGCTGATCAAGGCTTCCGACACCAATGCCGCCGTGCATCCGAAGAGCTACAACCTGTCTTCGCTACGCATCCTCGGTTCGGTCGGCGAGCCGATCAACCCGGCTGCCTGGGAGTGGTACCACGCCAACGTCGGCGGCGGCCGCTGCCCGATCGTCGACACCTTCTGGCAGACCGAAACCGGTGGCCACATGATCACTCCGCTGCCGGGCGCCACCCCGCTGGTGCCGGGTTCCTGCACCCTGCCGTTCCCGGGCATCCAGTTCGCCGTGGTCGATGAGACCGGTGCCGACCTGCCGTGGGGCCAAGGCGGTATCCTGGTCTGCAAGAAGCCGTGGCCGTCGATGATCCGCACGATCTGGAACGACGACGAGCGCTTCGTCAAGTCGTACTACCCGCAGGACTTCCAGGGCAAGTACTACCTGGCTGGCGACGGCGCGATCCGCGACAAGGACACCGGCTACTTCACCATCACCGGCCGTATCGACGATGTGCTGAACGTTTCCGGTCACCGTATGGGCACCATGGAAATCGAATCGGCGCTGGTCGCCAACCCGCTGGTTGCCGAGGCTGCCGTGGTTGGCCGTCCGGACGACCTGACCGGTGAAGCCATCGTTGCCTTCGTCGTGCTCAAGGGTCAGCGCCCGAGCGATCCGGAAGCCACCAAGAAGATGGTCAAGGAACTGCAGGACTGGGTGGGCAAGGAGATCGGTCCGATCGCCAAGCCGAAGGACATCCGCTTCGGCGACAACCTGCCGAAGACCCGTTCCGGCAAGATCATGCGTCGTCTGTTGCGCGGCCTGGCCAAGGGCGAGGAGCTGACGCAGGACACCTCGACGCTGGAAAACCCGGCGATCCTGGAGCAGCTCAAGGGCTAAAGGGTCGCACCGGGTTTCGCCGCAAGGCAAAACCCGGCGATCCTGGAACAGCTGAAGGGCTAAGCCGGAATCCCGGATGTCGGCCAGGCCGGTATCCGGGTAACAGAATGCCGGGCGGGAACAAGGTTCCCGGCACAGATCAGGGAGCGGTGCGCTTGCCACGCCGCCTCCGAACATATAAGGGCAAGGAGGAGACAATGGTCGCCCACAAGGTGGCCTCCCGTGTGGTCGCACCAGACTGCATGCCAACGACGGCTGGCACGCTCGCGTGCCAGCCGTTTTCCATTTTCCGGAGGGCTTCATGAAGCGTGCGAGTCCGACCCGCCAGCGGCTGGCGGCGCTCGGCCTGCTTGGCATCCCGTTGCTGACCTATCCGCTGATTGCCTTGCCGGAGGGAACGTTGCTCGGGATTCCGGCGAGCTATGTCTATCTCTTCGGCGTCTGGGCCGGCTTGATCGCTCTGGCCGCGCTGGTTGCCGAACGCAAGGGGAAGTAGATGCTTGCCGGCTGGTTCGTCGCGCTGCTGTCTGCCGCCTATCTGGCTTTGCTGTTTGCCGTGGCGCGCTTTGGCGATGCGCGGGCGGATGGTGGACGCTCGATCATCTCGGCGAATGTCTATGCCTTGTCGCTGGCGGTCTATTGCACTTCCTGGACCTTCTTCGGCAGCGTCGGCCGGGCAACATCCGGCGGTCTCTCCTTCCTGACCATCTATCTCGGGCCGACCCTGATGCTGTTGTGCGTGACGGTCATCGTCAAGATGATCCGCATCAGCAAGGCCTATCGCATTACCTCGATCGCCGACTTCATTGCCTCACGCTACGGCAAGAGCCAGTTGCTCGCCGGCATGGTGACCGTCATTGCAGTGATCGGCGTCGTGCCCTATATCGCGCTGCAATTGAAGGCAGTCGCCGCCAGCCTGGATGTGCTGTTCGAGCAGTCGGGCCATGCCGTGTTCTTCTGGGGGCTCGATTCGACCTTTCTGATTGCCCTTGTCCTGGCGCTGTTCACCATTCTTTTCGGAACACGTCACCTTGATGCGACGGAGCGCCATGAGGGCATGGTCGCCGCCGTCGCCTTCGAATCGGTCGTCAAGCTGGTCGCCTTCATGGCTGTCGGGCTGTTTGTCACTTACGGCATGTTTGGCGGGCTGTCGGACCTGTTCGGCAAGGCGATGGCCAGTCCGGAGCTTGGCCGTTTGCTGCAGCACGATCAGGCAAGGGCGGGAACGTGGACATCGCTGATTGTCCTCTCCGGCCTGGCCATCATCTTGCTGCCGCGCCAGTTCCAGATCATCGTTGTCGAGAACGTCGATGAATCGCACCTCAAGCGGGCAGTCTGGATGTTTCCCCTCTACCTGCTGCTGATCAATATCTTTGTCCTGCCGCTGGCCATTGGCGGCTTGCTGCACTTCTCCGGGCAGGGGGTCAATCCGGATACCTTCGTGCTCACCTTGCCGCTTGCCCGGGGGGCCGAGGCGCTGGCGCTTCTTGCCTTCATCGGCGGGCTGTCGGCGGCGACCGGCATGGTCATCGTCGAAACCATCGCCCTGTCGACCATGGTCTGCAACGATCTTGCCATGCCCCTGCTGTTGCGCTCGCGCTGGCTGCAGGCTGCCCGGCGCCAGGACCTGTCCGGTTTGCTGATCGGTATCCGGCGAGCCGCCATCGTACTCATCCTGCTCCTCGGCTATATCTACTTCCGGGCCGCCGGCGAGGCCTATGCGCTGGTCGGTATCGGCCTGATCTCCTTCTCTGCGGTCGCCCAGTTCGCTCCGGTATTGTTCGGCGGCATGTACTGGAAGCAGGCGACGCATGCCGGTGCGACGGCCGGTTTGTTGGCGGGCTTCGCCGTCTGGCTGTATACCCTGTTGCTGCCGTCATTTGCCAAGTCGGGGTGGATCGGCAGCGGTTTCGTCGAGCAAGGTCTGTTCGGCATCGAATGGTTGCGGGCCCAGGCACTGTTCGGCCTGAGCGGCATGGACGAGATATCGCATTGCCTGTGGTGGAGCATGCTGGCCAACATTGCCTGCTATGTTGTCGTCTCGCTCAATTCGACACCGGATGCGATGGAGGCAAGCCAGGCCGAGCGCTTTGTGGACATCCTGCGTCATGGCAGGCGCGATGCGGATGCCCGACTGTGGCGCGGCAAGACCTCGCTCGGTGCCGTCGTCGAACTGCTCGAGCGCTTTCTCGGCGCCAACCGTGCGCACCAGCAGCTTGCCATCTATGCGGCGGGGCGGGGTTATGCCGACTGGCAGACCTTGCCGGCCGATGCCGAGTTCGTGCATTTTGCCGAGACCGAGCTGGCCGGCGCCATTGGTTCGGCGAGCGCCCGGGTAATGGTTTCGTCCGTCGTTCAGGAAGAGGATCTCGGTCTCGAGGAGGTTCTCGACATCCTCGACGAAGCGACCCAGGTACGCGCCTACAGTCGTGAGCTGGAAGCCAAGCAGCGCGAACTGGAAGCGGCAACGGCCGAGTTGCGTGCCGCCAACGAGCGGCTGCGTGAACTGGACCGCATGAAGGATGACTTCATCTCGACCGTGACGCATGAGTTGCGCACGCCGCTAACCTCTATCCGCGCATTGTCCGAGATGCTGCACGAAGACCCGCGTACCGAACTGACCGACCGCAAGCGTTTCCTCGGCATCATCGTCAACGAGGCCGAGCGCCTGACCCGCCTGATCAACCAGATACTCGACATGGCCAAGCTGGAATCCGGGCGTGCCGAATGGACGACCGGTGATGTCGATATCGGCGAGGTGGTTCGCGAATCCATGGATTCGCTCGGTCAGCTGTTCCGTGAAAAGGGCGTGCTGCTGGCCGGCGATTTTCCTGAACACGGTCCCGTGGTTCAGGCCGACCGCGATCGGCTGATGCAGGTGATGATCAACCTGCTGTCGAACGCAGTGAAGTTCGTCCCCGGCGATGGCGGGCGTGTTCGCGTCGACGTTGGTTGTCAAGGTGGCCTGGTACGTGTGGTCGTTTCCGACAACGGACCTGGCCTGACCGCCGAGGAATGCAGCGTCATCTTCGAGAAGTTCCGCCAGGGCGGCAACACGCTGACCGACAAGCCGAAGGGAACGGGACTGGGTCTGCCGATCAGCCGGCAGATCGTCGAGTATTTTGGTGGTAACCTCTGGGCAGAAAGCCGGCCCGGTGAGGGGGCCTGTTTCATATTCACGGTGCCCTTGCCGGCACCTGAAAAATAACAAGGGAGACTCAACTCATGGCTCACAAGATTCTGATCGTCGATGACGAACCCAACATCGTCATTTCTCTCGAATTCCTCATGAAGAAAGAGGGGTTCGAGGTCGCCGTCGCCAACGACGGTGAGGAAGCGCTGGCCAAGGTGGCCGCCTTCAATCCCGATCTGCTGCTGCTCGACGTGATGATGCCGAAGAAATCCGGCTTCGAGGTCTGCGAGGCCCTGCGTGCCGACCCGTCGCGCGCCGGCTTGCTGATCCTGATGCTGACCGCCAAGGGGCGCGACACGGAAGTGGCCAAAGGTCTGGCCATCGGTGCCGACGCCTACGTCACCAAGCCCTTCTCGACCAAGGAACTGGTGGCCAAGGTCAAGGACATGCTCGGCGTCGCCTGATGGCGCGATGGCGGCGAATGCCGGCCCGCCAGGCGGGTTGCGTCGCCGCCCAATCTAGATTGGGATGAATGCCATGAAGGCAAAATACCGTTTCCTGCTCGCCGTCTGCGTCCTCGGATTGCTGATGACCGGGCCGTTCGTCGTGACGTCCTTTCTCGTCTGGGTCGACATGAAGGAGGCTGAACGCCTCATGTTGACCGAACTGCTCATGTCGCGTCTGCCGGTCGGCACGATGATGACCATGTTCGGCTTCGCCATTGGCGTCGCCGTGCTGCACAAGCTGTTCAAGCAGTATGTCGAAGGCCTGCTGCGCATGGCCGAAACGTTACGCCTGATGCTCAGTGCCAACCGCAACTTCCGCGTCAGCCTCGAGGGGCCGCCGGAGGTCCAGCAACTGGCGAGTGCGGCCAACGATCTGGCGCAGCAGCGCGATGTGCTGATGGACGATGTCGATTCGCAGATCGCCCGGGCCAAGGCCTCGGTCGAGGAGGAGAAGAACCGTCTCGCCGCGCTGATGTCGGAACTGGCCCAGGCCGTCGTCGTCTGCAATCTCGATGGCCGCATCCTCCTGTACAACAACCGCGCCCGTCTGCAGTTCAAGGCTCTGGCGCAGGGGCCGACCTCGGTCTCCGGCGGGGCGCTGATCGGCCTTGGCCGATCCATCCACTCCATTCTTGAAAAGAGCCAGGTCGAACACGCCCAGGAGGTCATCCGTCAGCGTCTGAGCGCCGGCAAGTCGGCGATCTCCAACTTCATCACGACGACGCGCGGCGGCCAGCTGCTGCGCGTGCAGATGGTGCCGGTCCTCGCGCCGGGAGCCGATGGCGATGCCGCAATGTCCGGCTACGTGCTGACTGTGGAAAACATCACGCGCAGCATCGAGCAGGAGGCACGGCGCGACCAGGTGCTGCATTCGCTTACCGAAGGCAGCCGTGCAGCCCTCGGCAACATCCGTGCGGCGGTCGGCAATCTGATCGACTATCCCGACATGGAAGCCGAGCTGCGCGAACGTTTCGTCAGTGTCGTCGCCGATGAGGCGGCGAAGATGAGTCAGCGGCTCGACCAGACCATGGTCGACTTCTCCGATTCGATGAAGACGCGCTGGCCGCTCGAAGACGTACTCGGCATCGACCTGATTGCCGCCGCCCAGCGGCGCATCGACGACAAGCTGAAACTGCCGACGAAGACCGAAGAGCTGGACGATGCCCTGTGGATCAAGGCCGACAGTTTCTCGCTGGTCTTTGCGCTGGTTTTCCTGGCCGGCAAGCTGCAGGATCACTACGAGCCGCGCGAATTGCGCTTCCGCCTGACTTCCGAGGGCAAGCTCGCCTATCTCGACCTCATCTGGGCCGGGCCGGCGATGTCGTCGGAGACCTTCTACACTTGGGAAATGGATGCCATGCAGATCGGTAGCGAGGCCAGTCCGCTGTCCCTGCGCGACGTCATCGACCGGCATGGCGGTGAGATATGGTATCAGCGTGAAAAGGCGGCGCATCGTGCCTATTTCCGTTTCGTGCTGCCGGTGGCGACGCCGGAGATCGAGGCCGAAGCCGAGGATCGCAAGCGGGGGAGCGGCCGGCCGGAGTACTACGATTTCGACCTGTTCAACTTCGCCGACAAGTCGATCGACCTCGATCGCAAGCTCTCCGAATTGACCTACACGGTGTTCGATACCGAGACAACCGGTCTCGAACCGTCGAAGGGCGACGAGATCATCCAGATCGGTGCCGCCCGCATCGTCAATAACCGCTTGCTCAAGCAGGAGATTTTCGACCAGATCGTCGATCCCGAAATTCCGCTCAAACCCGAGTCCATTCCCATTCACGGGATCACCGAGGACATGGTGCGTGGCAAGCCCAACATTGACGTCGTCCTGCCGGCTTTCCACGAGTTCTGTGAAGACACGGTGCTGATTGCCCACAATGCGGCCTTCGACATGCGTTTCCTGCAACTCAAGGAAGAGCGTACCGGGTTGCGTTTCTCGCAGCCGGTGCTCGATACGCTACTGCTCTCGGCCGTTGTGCATCCCAATCAGGAGTCGCACAAGCTCGATGCCATTCTCGAGCGCCTGGGCATCAATATCGATACCCGCCACAACGCACTGGAGGATGCCGTCGCTACCGGCGAAGTCTTCCTCAAGCTGCTGCCGATGCTTGAGGAAAAGGGCATCGTGACGGTCCGCCAGGCGCTGGAAGCCGCCGAGAAAACCTATTTCGCGCGCATCAAGTACTAGACCGATGGACGAAAGCGACGCCTTCCTGCCGGCCGGCGAGCAGGATCGTCTGCTCGCCGAACTGGCCGGGCTTGAAGCGCTCGATGCCGCACCGGAGCTGGCCGCGCGCCTGCGGCATTTCCTGTTCGCGATGGCCGGTCGTGGTCTGGACGGACAGGCGATGACGCGCCTGGTTTCGGCATGCAACGACCGCCTGAGCCAACGGCTGATCATTCTCGTCAGCCGCAAACACCGTCTCCCCTCGGTCGACTGGTGTTGGCTGGCCATGGGCTCCGAGGGGCGCTACGAGCAGACCTTTGTCACGGACCAGGACAATGGACTGGTCTTCAATGCCAGCGATGGTCGTGAGGCGGATGCGCTGCGCGAACTCTTCCTGCCCTTTGCCCGCGAGGTCAACCAGCGTCTTGCCGACTGCGGCTTCGCCTTGTGCAGCGGCCAGATCATGGCCGGCAATCCTGACTGGTGCCTGTCCTTCGACGAGTGGCGCGAGCGCTTCATCGACTGGGTCCGCCGGCCGGAACCGACGGCCCTGCTCAATGCGACGATCTTCTTCGATCTGCGCCCGCTCTTCGGGCAGCAGTCCCTGGCCGAGCGTCTGCGCACGCTGATTCTGGCACTGACCACAGATACTCCGGTCTTTCAGCATCTGCTGGCGGCAAACGCCTTGCAGGCCGGCGTGCCGCTCAACTTCCGCGGCGTCCTGGCGGCCGATGAGGAGGGCGGTCTCGACTTGAAGAAGTCGGGTAGCCGCATCTTCGTTGATGCAGCCCGCATCCTTGCGCTGGCTACTGGCGTTGCGGCCGTCAATACGGGCGAGCGCCTGCGTCTGGCTGGCCGGGAAGCCGGCATGACGCCTGGCGAGATTGCGGCAGCCGAAGCGGCTTTTTCGCATGTCCTGCGCCTGCGCCTCGCGCAGCAGTTGCGTGATCGCAGCGGCGATGAAGTGATCAGTCAGGGCTTCAAACCATCGGCGCTGCATGAGGTCGATAGCGCGATCCTGCTCGAATCGCTGCGCCAGGCGCGGCGTCTTCAACAGCGTCTCAAGTTAAACTATGCACTTTGAAAACAGGGGGTGACACAACCATGTCCGAGAACATGTCTGGCGGGCCGGGGGACGAATCGCTTGCTGCGATCGGGGCCGAATTGCGCGATGATGGCCGGCGCCGGATGGCTGGCAACACGCAGGCCTTCCTGAAAAAACATGCACCCTTCAACAAGATGTCGGCAGCGGCCCTGCAGACCTTCGGCGAGAAGGCGCAAATCGTCTTCTACCCGGCTGGCAGCGAAATCATCGGACCGGACGCCGGCATCGTCCGTTTTTTCTACCTGATCGAATCCGGCAAGGTCCAGGCGCGTCAGGCCGGTGAGGTTACCGTCACCGAATATTCCATCCTCAGCCTGGGGGCGGGCGAAAGCTTTCCGATCGGCGCGGTGACAGCCGGGCGTCCGTCGACCAACATCTATACCGCGGTCGAGGATACCTTCTGCTACCAGCTGCCGGCTGAGGACTATCTGGCGCTGATGGCCAGCAGCCCCGAGTTCAATCTCTTCTGCACCCAGTACATCGCCAGCCTGCTCGATCAGTCGCGTCGTCAGTTGCAGCAGCAGTTTGCCCAGAAGGCCAGCGAACAGCAGACGCTCAACTCGCCGCTGGAAGGCATCGGTGCCCGCAATCCGCTTTCCGTCACGCCCGATACGCCATTGCGCGAAGCCCTGGAAACCATGTCGCGGGTCGGCATCGGCTCGATGGTGGTCACCGATACCGAGAAGAAGCCGGTTGGTATCTTCACCCGCAGCGACCTGCTTGATCGTGTGGTGCTCGCCGATCTGCCGCTCAGCGCGCCGATCAGCCAGGCCATGTCGGCTACGCCGCTGACGCTGGAGGAGCATGCCACTGCCTACGATGCGATGCTGGCCATGGCCACGCACGGCATTCGCCATGTGCTGGTCACCAATCATGCCGGTGCCCTGACCGGGGTCGTTTCCGAACGCGATCTGTTCGCCCTGCAGCGTATCGGCCTCCGCCAGATTCGCCAGACCATCGAATCGGCGCCCAATGTCGAAGCCCTCAAGCAATCGGCGGCTGATGTCCGTCAGCTATCCTTCAACATGCTGGCCCAGGGCATTGGTTCGGAGCAATTGACGCAATTCATCTCGGCCCTGAACGATGCGCTGACCCGTCGGGTCATCCAGCTCAATCTGGAAAGGCACAGTTTCGAGGGCATCGACTGGGCCTGGCTGGCTTTCGGTTCGGAAGGGCGCGACGAGCAGACCTTCAGTACCGACCAGGATAACGGCATCGTCTTCACGGTTCCCGAAGGGATGGAGAAGGATGCACTCAAGCAGCGCTTCCTGGCCTTTGCGCTCGATACCAACAAGGATCTGGATGCCGTTGGTTTCCCGCTGTGCAAAGGCAACATCATGGCCAGCAATCCGCAGTGGTGCATGACGCTGGAGGAGTGGAAGGGGCAGTTCAGCAAATGGATCCGCACGCCGGAACCGAAGGCCCTGCTCAATGCCACCATCTTCTTCGATTTCCGGCCATTGTTCGGCAAGAGCGAACTGGCCGACAGCATGCGCCGCCATCTGCTGTCGCAGGCCTCGGCGACGCCGGTCTTCCTGCAGGCCATGGCGCGCAACGCACTGGAGGTCGGACCGCCACTCGGCAAGATCCGCGATTTCGTCACCGATCTCGAGCCGGAGCATCCCGGCAAGATCGACCTCAAGAAATATGGCTCGCGCATCTTCGTCGACGTTGCCCGCATTTATGCGCTGGCCACTGGCGTGCACAACACCAATTCAATCCAGCGCCTGCGTCTGGCTTCGCAACGTCTGTCCACCAAGCCGGAAGAGATCAACGCGGTACTTGACGGCCTCAATTTCATTCAGTTGTTGCGCCTGCAGCACCAGTACCTGGAAGGCGAGCCGGGTCGCCAGGGCGATAACCTGATCGATCCTGAAAAACTCAATGAGCTTGATCGCCGGATCCTCAAGGAATCCTTCCGTCAGGCCCGCAAGATACAGTCGCGCCTCAAGCTCGATTATCAGGTGCAATGATCATGTTCGGGATCAAGAAATTCCTGTTCAAGGGCGGCACTCCGGAAAATCTGCCGGGCGACGTGCGAAGCGCACTCGAGGCCTGGCGGGAAAGTGCCGCGCCGGCACTGGACGGGCTGCATTTCCATACCCGCTATCGGGTGATCGATGTCGCGACCACCGGTACTGATCCGGAGAACGATCAGTTGCAGGGGATTGCCACCTCGTCGGTCTTTCAGGCCTCGATTGTTCCCGGGGATACCCTGTATGTCGATTTCCCGGCGGGGGGCGAAGAGGGCGGCGCGATCGAGCGGCGTTTGCTCGCCTTTCTGCAACTCGTCGACAAAGGGCCGCTGGTTACCTATCACGTGCCCTATGTTGGTGGTTTTCTGCAGCGAGCCTGCAAGGAACGCCTCGGTGTCGATTTCCAGCCGTCATGGATCGACCTTGCCTGGTTGCTGCCTTCGATGTTCCCGGACAAGGGCAACAAGGTGATGCCGCTCGATCACTGGCTGGAAGCTTTCGGCCTCGATGTCGGCAGCGGGCGCCGCAATGCCATGGAGAATTCGCTTTTGCTCGCCCGTCTGTTCCAGATGCTGCTGGTCCGCGCCAACGGCAAGGGTATCGACACGGCGGCAAAGCTGATCGGGGAGTCCCGCGCTAGCAGCTTCCTGCGGCGGATTCACTAAGACCGGCCGGATGCGTGGCCCCCTGACACGGCTGCAGCGCTACTACCTGTACTACACGGGCAGTTTCCTGCTGTTCGTGCTGGCCCTGGCCTTCTTCGAACGCCAGGGCATGCCGCCGCGCTGGATCGGCTACGCCTTCCTGTTCTTCACCATCACCATGTACGCGGCGATCGGCATCGCCAGCCGCACCTCGGACGTTTCCGAGTACTACATTGCCGGCCGCCGCGTGCCGGCCTTCTTCAACGGCATGGCTACCGGTGCCGACTGGATGAGCGCCGCCTCCTTCATGGGCCTGGCCGGTACCCTCTATCTGACGGGATTCCAGGGCCTTGCCTACATCATTGGCTGGACTGGCGGCTTCGTCCTGGTGGCGTTGTTGCTGGCCCCCTATCTGCGACGTTTCGGCCAGTACACCATTCCCGACTTTCTCGGCGCCCGCTACGGCGGCAATGCCATACGTCTGGTCGCCGTTGCGGCTGCCATTCTCGCCTCCTTCGTTTATGTCGTCGCCCAGATCTACGGTGTCGGGGTCATCACCAGCCGCTTCGTCAGTCTGCAGTTCGAGATCGGCGTCTTCGTCGGCCTGGCCGGCATTCTCGTCTGCTCCTTCCTGGGCGGGATGCGGGCGGTGACGTGGACGCAGGTGGCACAGTACGTGATCCTCATCGTCGCTTACGTCGCCCCCGTGGCCATCCTTTCCTACAACGTCACCGGTGTCGCCGTGCCGCAACTGGTCTACGGCAAGGTCCTGCAGGAAGTCACGCAACTGGAGGAAAGGCTGTTCCACACGCCGGCCGAACAGGAGGTGCGCCAGCTGTTTCTCGAGCGGGCGGATACTTACGCGCAGAAGATCATGCAGTTACCCGACTCGCTCAATCACGAGCGCGAGTACCTGTCCAACGAGATCAACCGCCTGAAGGCCAGCGACGCGCAGATGCGTGACATCGTCGTCCTTGAACGGCAGCGCCGCGAACTGCCGCAGGATGCCGAGCAGGCGCGTGTCCGTTGGGAAAAGGAAATGTTTGCTGCGGTCGAGCGTAGCCAGCCGCCCAGTCATCATGCCGAAGCCTTCCCGGGAGAGACACCGGAGGTCCAGTATTCGCAGAAAATCAACTTCCTCGCCCTGATCTTCTGCCTGACCGTTGGTACCGCCGCGCTGCCGCACGTCCTGATTCGTTTCTATACGACGCCGACGGTCCGCCAGGCGCGCGAGTCGGTATTCTGGTCGCTGCTCTTCATTCTGATTCTCTACATCACCGCTCCGGCGTACGCGGTATTCGCCAAGTTTGAAGTGCTCAAGCATCTGGCCGAGATTCCCATCGCCAAGCTGCCCGGCTGGGTTGCCGCATGGACCAAGGTGGGCCTGGTCAGCATCGAGGACATCAATCGCGACGGAATCCTGCAGCTCGCCGAGCTTTCGCTGAACCCCGACGTGATCGTGCTGGCCACGCCGGAAATTGCCGGCATGCCCTATGTCATCTCCGGCCTCGTTGCCGCCGGTGCGCTGGCCGCTGCGCTATCGACCGCCGACGGTCTGTTGCTGACCATTACCAGCGCCCTGTCGCACGACGTCTATTACCGCATCATGCGTCCCAACGCATCGACCCAGTTCCGTCTGGTGATATCCAAATCACTGCTCCTGCTGGTTGCCGTCCTGGCTGCAACCGTGGCTGCCGAAAAGCCGGGAACCATCCTGTCGATGGTGGCCTGGGCCTTCTCGATTGCCGGCTCGGCCTTTTTCCCGGCGCTCGTGCTCGGCATTTTCTGGAACCGCGCCACCCGTACAGGGGCACTCGCCGGCATGCTGGTCGGCGTGCTGCTGACGGTCTATTACATCATCCGGGTCGAGTTCGACGGCATAGCCTGGCTGGGCATACATAATCTGAAAATGGATCCTTGGTTCCATGTGCAATCCACTTCAGCCGGTGTCTTCGGTATCGTCGCCGGATTCGTCACCATCATTCTAGTCAGCCTGATCACCAAGCCCTATCCGGGGGCCCAGCAGTTCCTCGACGGTATCCGCCACGGACACGAGGGGGGCGAGCGATGAGCAAATCCGATCGCGCCACCTACTGGCGTCAGACGCGTAACCTGACTGCCGGACTCTTCCTGGTCTGGGTGCTGGTCACCTTCGTTCTCAACTGGTTCGCCCGCGAACTCAACGAGCTGGCGATTTTCGGTTTTCCGTTCGGTTTCTACATGGGCGCCCAGGGAACCCTGGTCATCTATCTGCTGATCATCTGGTTCTATAACCGGCGCATGCGTAGCCTTGACGAAGCGTACGGCATCGAAGACGAAGAGCAACACTAGCCACCAATGCTTTTCGCCATCGCCGCCCTGCGTGCCATCATCGAGATGCTGGGGCTTTGCCTGTTGGCTCAGGCGACGCTCTATCTGTTGGCCGGTCGGCGACGTGACGGCAATCCGATCTACCGCCTGTTTGCCTTGGTGACACATTTTCCCAGGCGTGCCGTCGCCATCCTGCTGCCGAAAAATGCGCCCGGATGGTTGGCAAGCATGATCCTGTTTCTGCTTCTCTTCGTCCTCTGGATCGGCCTTGCGCTGGCCAGAACTTTTGTTTGACCAATCCCCTTAACCTGCTACAATGCGCGCCTTCCGGAGAGGTGGATGAGCGGTTTAAGTCGCACGCCTGGAAAGCGTGTGTGGGTTAATAGCCCACCGCGGGTTCGAATCCCGCCCTCTCCGCCAGCAATAAAAAAAGCGCCAGGCAGGCGCTTTTTTTATTGCTGGCGTACATTTTGTGCTGTGTTCTTCACTCTTCGCTTTCTGAGCTGTTTCCTTCCTCCGAGGCGACCTGTAGCCACCAGAGCAGGTCGCCGCCTTGCAGGGGCATCGGGATCATCTGATTGCGACGCCAGCGAAAAACCGGACCGTACATCACGTAGCGGGCAAGGATATCTCCCTCCGGGGTGCTGCCAAAAAAAGGCCAGCCATTCAGGATGGCATTGCGAATCTGCTGATGGGTCATTCGCTTTCCCGATAAGTTGTCTTGCGGAGCACTGCGTTCAAGCTGATCCGGCAAGCCTGTCGTCCCGGGATTCCCCGCTTTGGCTCAAGTTGCAGCGTTGATCGATGTGCCGGCATCTTGTTAAGGCAGGGGGGTCCGCAGGCGCTCGAATCAGCCACGCATCGATTCAGGCAGCTTTTCCTCGATCAGCTTGAGCAGCGGGGCGAAGACCTTGGGGGTGCCGGCGACAACATTGCCGGTATCAAGATAATTCGCTTCGCCACGCAGGTCGCTGATCAGGCCGCCCGCTTCGGAGATGAGCAGGGCGCCGGCAGCGACATCCCAGGGAGAGAGACCGAATTCCCAGAAACCGTCATAGCGGCCGCAGGCAACGTAGGCAAGGTCGAGCGAGGCAGCGCCGGGGCGACGCTGGCCAGCGGTCTTCTGGGCCAGTTCCTTGAAGATGGCGAGATAGAGATCCACGTGCTCGAACATCCGGTAGGGAAAGCCGGTACCGATCAGGGATTCCTGCAGTTTTGTCCGGCGCGAGACACGGATGCGGCGCTCGTTGAGGAAGGCGCCAGCTCCCTTGCTGGCTGTGAACAGTTCGTTGCGATTGGGGTCGAAGACGACGGCCTGCTCAATGCTGTTGCCTTTGGCCAAGGCGATCGAAATGGCGTATTGCGGCAGGCCGTGGATGAAATTGGTAGTACCGTCGAGCGGATCGATGATCCACTGGTACTCTTCGTCGCCCTTGCCGGCTTGCTGCCCGGACTCCTCTGCTAGAATGCCGTACGTCGGATAAGCCTCCAGCAGCGTTTCAATGATCGCGGCTTCGGCTGCCTTGTCGACTTCGGTGACGAAGTCGTTTGGCCGTTTTGCGGAAACCTTCAGCAGATCGAGGTCGTTCGAGGCGCGATTGATGATCTGGCCGGCGCGACGCGCCGCCTTGATGGCGATGTTAAGGGCTGGATGCATGGCTTAAAGAGCGATCGGGCGGCCAAGGCCACCCGATTCGTATTTGGAAAGGTCGAATTTTACACCATGAACCCGGAACTCCTGCTGTCGCGCATCAGGGTGGTACTTTGCCGCCCAAGCCATCCCGGCAATATCGGTGCGGCGGCACGGGCGATGAAGACAATGGGGCTGGCCGACCTGTATCTGGTCGAACCCAAGCGTTTCCCCGATCCGGAAGCCGATGTGCGTGCGACGGGTGCGGTGGATCTGCTGCAGCAGGCGAGGGTGGTTGCCTCGCTGGATGAGGCGCTTGCCGGCTGTGTCTTTGCCGTCGGGATGTCAGCCCGCCAGCGCGATCTGGGGCCGCCGGTCGGGCAGCCCAGGGAAACCGTTTCACGGCTGCTGAGCGAGGCGGAGCAGGGCGCGGTGGCGCTGGTTTTCGGGAACGAGACGGTCGGTCTGAGCAATGAGGAGGTATTGCGTTGCCAGGCAGCTGTCTGTATCCCCACCGATCCATCGTTCAGTTCGCTGAACCTCGGGGCGGCGGTACAGCTGATGTGCTACGAATGTCGAATGACGGTGTTCGCCGAGCGACCGCCGGTGCCAGCACAAGGCGTGACGCCTTTTACTTCTCCCGCGGCGACAGCTGACGAGGTTGAGGGTTTTTTCCGTCATCTGGAGTCGGTGATGCGTGCGACCGGATTCCTCAATCCTGCTCAGCCCGGGCGATTGATGCCCAAGTTGCGACGTTTGTTCGGCAGGGCGAGGCTGGAGAGGGATGAGGTTAACATCCTGCGAGGCGTTCTTTCCGCGACCCAGAACGGTACGGGGCACGGCCACCGGGGATGAACCGGCGCAGGCCGGATCGCTGAAGCCGGATAGCCGTCAGGAAAAGGCGGCGCGCATCTCGGCCGTCATCGTATCGATTTCCGGGCGCAGATGACCGTATTTTTCTTCCAGGGCAGTCAGATATCCGGTGCTGTCATCCCCTTGGTCCTGCATCAACCATTCGAAGTGTCCGCCGGCCAGCATGTTGGCGACGTAGATGGTGTCCTGCAGGTTGCGGATGACGGGTGGCGGGCGGAGGCGGTCGTGATCGATGGTTGCATCAACGATTTCCTCGGGGATTCCCAGCGCGTTCAGCAGCGAGACCCCGATGCTTTCGTGCCACTGGACAATCAGGTACTTGATGCTGTCGGGTCGGTGGCGCAGTTCATCGTACTGTGTTGCCCGGTAGAGCATGTAGAAGGCGCCAAGGTCGTGAATCAAGCCGGCCAGCATGGCTTCATCGGCGTTCTGCCGGGGGACGGTTCTGGCGATGACGCGTGCGGCTGCCGAGGTTTTGATGGAGTGTTCCCAGAGCCCCTGGGTCAGGCTGGCGTAGTCAGCCATGCCGCGAGCCCTCAGCAACTGGCTCAGGACGATCGAGAGCGCAGCTGAACGCAGGGTATTGAGCCCGAGGCGCATGATTGCCGACTTGAGATCGACGACCTCCCGACCTTCCGGATTGAACGCCACGGAATTTGCCAGATGCAGCAGTTTGGCGCTGATCAGCGGTTCGATGGCGATCGCGGCGGCAATCGCTGCCATGCTTTGCTCCGGGTCCTGCAGTATCTTGCGCAGGCGGAGTACGGCATCGAAATAAGTGGGAAACACTACCTCGCCGGACAACTCCTTGGCGATGTCCTCGAGCATGTGGAAGCGCTGTGCTTTCAGCGCATCACCCTTTTTGTCCGGATCGTCGCGAATGGCGTTGTCAGTCATCAAGGGCCTCTTCAAAACAAACCCCGCTACAGGAGCGGGGTTTGTGTGCCAAGTATGGCATTTTGGTGGGTGCTGACGGGGTCGAACCGCCGACATTCGCCTTGTAAGGGCGACGCTCTACCGACTGAGCTAAGCACCCGGTAAAACTCTTAGTTGATGGCGTCCTTCAGGCCCTTGCCGGCGCGGAACTTCGGCGACTTGGCAGCCTTGATTTCCAGGGTCTTGCCGGTGCGCGGGTTGCGGCCGGTGCGGGCGGCGCGTTCGCCGACGTAGAAGGTGCCGAAACCGATCAGGCTGACCGAGTCGCCATTCTTCAGCGCTTCCTTGACTGCGGCAACGGTCGCATCGAGTGCGCGGCCGGCAGCGGCCTTGGAAATTTCTGCGGAAGCAGCGATTTGATCAATCAGTTCAGTTTTGTTCATTTAAGTCCCCTGGATGGATGTTTGGGAAAGGAAAAATTTTGCGCGGACGGATTTATATCTCTCCCGAAATCCTTGTGTCAAGCGGATTCTGGCGGGATCGGCAGGGTGCCGGGAGGCGTCTGGCAATGCCGGCGGCAAGCCGCCGGCATCCTTTCCTTCTAAATCAATGGGTAAGCACGGTAGAGGCTGCGCTGGCTTCACTTGTCGCCTTGACCTCGGAATTCTGCTCGGATTGCTCCGGCAGCGCTTCCGGCAAGCGTTCGAGCGCACGCTCAAGAACCTGGTCGATCCACTTCACCGGGACGATTTCGATCTTGTTCTTGATGTTGTCGGGGATCTCGGTCAGATCCTTGACGTTCTCTTCCGGAATCAGCGCCGTCTTCAGGCCGCCGCGCACGGCAGCCAGCAACTTTTCCTTGAGGCCGCCAATGGCCAGCACTTCGCCGCGCAGTGTGATCTCGCCGGTCATGCAGACCTCACAACGGACAGGGATGCCGGTATAGGAGGAGACCAGGGCGGTGGTCATGGCAATGCCGGCCGATGGGCCGTCCTTCGGCGTGGCGCCTTCCGGAACGTGGATGTGGATGTCGGTCTTCTCGAAGGCGTCAGCCTTGATCCCGAGGCGCTGAGCGCGGGCGCGGACCACCGAGCGGGCGGCCTCGACCGATTCCTTCATGACGTCCCCCAGCGAACCGGTGCGCAGGATGTTGCCCTTGCCCGGCATGTTGGCGCACTCGATGGTCAACAACTCGCCGCCGACCTCGGTCCAGGCCAGGCCGGTGACCTGACCGACCTGGTTTTCCTTTTCGGCCATGCCGAAGCTGTAGCGGCGCACGCCGAGGAATTTGTCGAGGTTCTTGGCATTGACGATGACCTTGCTGTCACGCTTCTTCAGCAGCAGCGTCTTGACTACCTTGCGGCAGATTTTGGAAATCTCCCGTTCGAGGGCGCGGACGCCGGCTTCGCGGGTGTAGTAGCGGACGATATCGCGGACGGCGCTGTCGACAACCGTCAGTTCGGTCTTCTTGACGCCGTTGTTCTTCATCTGCTTGGGCAGCAGATAGCGCATCGCAATGTTGACCTTCTCATCTTCCGTATAGCCGGACAGGCGGATGACTTCCATGCGGTCGAGTAGCGGTGCCGGGATGTTCATCGTGTTGGCAGTGGCCACGAACATCACGTCGGACAGGTCGAAGTCGACTTCGACGTAGTGATCCTGGAAGGTGTTGTTCTGTTCCGGATCGAGCACCTCGAGAAGCGCTGAGGAGGGGTCACCACGGAAATCCTGGCCGAGCTTGTCCACTTCGTCGAGCAGGAACAGCGGGTTGCGCACGCCGACTTTGGTCAGGCTTTGCAGGATCTTGCCCGGCATCGAACCGATGTAAGTCCGGCGGTGGCCTCGGATTTCGGCTTCGTCACGGACGCCGCCCAAGGCCATGCGTACGAACTTGCGATTGGTCGCCTTGGCGATCGATTGGCCGAGTGAGGTCTTGCCGACACCCGGGGGGCCGACCAGGCACAGGATCGGTGCCTTGACCTTCTCGACGCGTTGTTGCACGGCGAGGTACTCGAGGATGCGTTCCTTGACCTTGTCGAGGCCGAAATGGTCGGCGTCGAGGATCTTCTCGGCTTCGCGCAGATCCTTGCTGATGCGTGTCTTCTTGCGCCAGGGCAGGCCGATCAGCGTCTCGATGAAATTGCGCACGACGGTGGCTTCTGCCGACATCGGCGACATCAGGCGCAGCTTTTTCAGCTCGCCCTGGGCCTTGGCCAGACCTTCCTTGCTCATGCCGGCGGCCTTGATCTTCTTGTCCAGTTCTTCCAGGTCGGCGCCGTCCTCGCCTTCGCCGAGTTCCTTCTGGATGGCCTTGACCTGCTCGTTGAGGTAATACTCGCGCTGGCTCTTCTCCATCTGCCGCTTGACGCGGCCACGGATGCGCTTCTCGACCTGCAGGATGTCGATTTCCGATTCGAGCTGCGACAGCAGGCGGTCGATACGGTCGCGGATGCTTTCCATCTCCAGCACTTCCTGCTTCTGCTCGAGCTTGAGCGGCAGATGGGCGGCAATGGTGTCAGCCAAGCGGCCGGCATCCTCGATGCCGGCGATGGAGGACAGCACCTCCGGCGGAATCTTCTTGTTCAGCTTGACGAACTGGTCGAACTGGGCGACCACGGCGCGGCGCATGGCCTCGATCTCGTGGTCTTCGATACCAGCCTGCGGCAACGGCACGGCGGTGGCCATGAATACCGAGGATTGCACCTCGACAGCCTCAACACGGGCGCGCTGTGTGCCCTCCACCAGCACCTTGACGGTGCCGTCGGGCAGCTTGAGCATCTGCAGTATGTTGGCCATGCAGCCGATGCGGTACAGGTCTTCCGGCTCCGGTTCGTCCTTGGCGGCTGATTTTTGAGCTACCAGCAGGATGTTTTTGCCGGCCTCCATGGCCATCTCGAGGGCCTTGATCGACTTCGGGCGACCGACGAACAGCGGGATGACCATGTGCGGGAAGACGACGACATCGCGCAACGGCAGCAGCGGCAGTTCGACGGTTTCCGGAAGGGTGTTGGGGTTCGACATTACGAAGCCTTTGAAATAGGTATGAGCCCCCTAGATGGGGGCAGGGAACCGCAATTCAAGCCCGGCTCAGTTGGAGCCGGAGACCTTCGGCTGATCGGCGTAAATGAGCAGGGGCGGTGTATCGCCGGCGATCATGTTCTCGTCGATGACGACCTTTTCGACATTCTCCATGCCGGGAAGTTCGTACATCGTGTCGAGCAGGGCGTGTTCGAGAATGGAGCGCAGGCCGCGGGCGCCGGTCTTGCGCTCCAGTGCTTTTTTGGCGATCGCCGAGAGGGCGCCGGGGCGCACTTCCAGTTCGACATCTTCCATGCCGAACAGTTTCTGGTACTGCTTGATGAGTGCGTTCTTCGGCTCGGTGAGAATCTGCACCAGGGCCGATTCCTCCAGTTCCTGCAGCGTTGCTACCACCGGCAGGCGGCCGATCAGTTCGGGGATAAGACCGAATTTGATCAGGTCTTCCGGTTCGGCATCGAGCAAGATCTTGCCAACGGCTTTGCCGTCGTCCTTGCTCTTGACCTCGGCCGCAAAACCGATGCCGCCCTTCTCGGAGCGGTTCTGGATGACCTTTTCCAGGCCGGCAAAGGCGCCGCCGCAGATAAACAGGATGTTGGTGGTATCGACCTGGACGAAGTCCTGGTTCGGATGCTTGCGCCCACCCTGCGGCGGAATCGACGCGGTGGTGCCTTCGATCAGCTTGAGCAGGGCCTGCTGCACGCCTTCACCGGATACGTCGCGGGTGATCGACGGGTTGTCGGACTTGCGCGAAATCTTGTCGATTTCGTCGATGTAGACGATGCCCTGCTGGGCCTTCTCGACGTCGTAGTCGCACTTCTGCAGCAGTTTCTGGATGATGTTCTCGACGTCCTCGCCGACATAGCCGGCTTCGGTCAGCGTGGTGGCATCGGCCATCACGAAGGGGACGTTGAGCAGACGGGCCAGCGTCTGGGCGAGCAGGGTCTTGCCGGTGCCGGTCGGGCCGATGAGCAGGATGTTGCTCTTTGACAGTTCGACATCGTCGGCATTCTTGGCTGTGTGGCGCAGACGCTTGTAATGGTTGTAAACCGCCACCGACAGGATGCGCTTGGCCACTTC
>WBUO01000321.1 GCA_008933675.1 Dechloromonas sp. | reverse complement strand
CTGGGCAGCGGTTCGGGGGAGATGCTGTGCACCTGGGCGCGCGATCATGGCGTCGTCGGCACCGGCGTCGATCTCAGTCAGTTGTTTACCGAGCAGGCCAGGTGTCGGGCGGCGGAGCTTGGCGTTGCCGACCGCGTCCGCTTCATCCACGGCGACGCGGCGGGTTTTGTCGCCGATGCGCCGGTCGGTGTTGCTGCCTGTGTCGGCGCCACCTGGATCGGCGGTGGTGTGGCCGGCACGCTGGAACTACTGACGCGCAGCCTGCGGCCGGGCGGCCTTTTCCTGATCGGCGAGCCGTACTGGCGGCAGTTGCCGCCGACGGAAGCGGTGGCCCAGGGCTGTCTGGCGCATTCGGTTGCCGACTTCCTCACCCTGCCGCAACTGCTCGCTTCCTTCGGCGACCTGGGTTACGACGTGGTCGAAATGGTGCTGGCCGACCAGGACGGCTGGGACCGTTACGAGGCAGCCAAGTGGCTGACCATGCGCCGCTGGCTGGCGGCCAACCCGGACGACGAACTGGCCGGCGAGGTGCGCGCCCAGCTGACCGCCGAACCGGTGCGCTATGCCACCTACACCCGCGAATACCTGGGCTGGGGCGTGTTCGCGCTGATGCGGCGCTGAGGTGCGAGGCTTGCCGGTGAATCGACGACGGTTGAAATCGGCCGGGTAATTTCGTGCTGCTCTCCAGGCGTTTTCTTTGCGGCCTCCGCGAACGTACTGCCCGTCTTTCGCGCTAACATCGGCATCCCGCCCACTTTCCGACTCCATGAACGACATCATCTGCACCGTCGACGTCGTGTTGATGACGCTGAAGGACAGCCGCCTGCACGTGGCGCTGCTGAAGCGCGACCATGCGCCGTTTGCCGGCTTGCCGGCACTGCCGGGCGGCTACATCCGGGCGGCCGAGGATGGCGATACGCAGGCGGCGGCGGCACGCATGCTGCGGGAGAAGACGGGTATCGACAGTCCTTACCTGGAACAGCTGGCGACCTTTTCCGGGCGGGCGCGCGATCCGCGCGGCTGGTCGCTGTCGGTGGCCTATTACGCGCTGGTGCCGCATGAACTGATCGAACGCGCCGGCCATCCGGAGGTGACGCTGCTGCCGGTCGACCGGGCGCGCGACCTGCCCTTCGACCACGAACGCATCATCGCCGCAGCGGTGGAGCGGGTGCGCAACAAGAGCAGCTATTCGTCGCTGCCGGTTTACCTGTGCGGCGACAGTTTCACGCTGCCGCAGCTGCAGGGCGTTTATGAGGCCATTCTCGGCGAACCGATCAACAAGGTCAGCTTCCGCCGCAAGATCGATGAACTGGACATGCTGGAACCGGTCAGCGGCGCCATGGAAACCGGCAAGGCCCATCGCCCGGCCCAGTTCTACCGCTTGCGCCCGCATTTCAGCCGGCACCTGTCGCTGACCGACCGCGCGCTGAACGCCCGGAGTTGAGCCCCGGGCGCGCGACAGCGCCCGTTCGCTGCTATCCTGTCGCCCCTTCCTGCCGTCATATCCGCGATGTCTTCTTCACCCCGTCACCTGCTGCGCCAGGCGGCGCTGAGCGCCCTCGTGCTGTTGCTTGCCGGCTGCGGCTGGCTGGCCAGACCGCCCCAGAATCCACCGCCCGTCGAGCAGCCGCCCCGACCGGCAAGGGGGGAGCCGGTTTCCTATCAACGCGAAATCCAGCCGCTGCTGGCGCGCCGCTGCGTGAGCTGCCACGCCTGCTACGACGCGCCTTGCCAGCTCAAGCTGACGGCCTGGGAAGGAGTAGACCGGGGTGCTTCGAAGGACCAGGTCTATGGTGTCTCGCGCTTGCTGGAAACGACCCCGACACGGCTTTTCGAGGATGCCGCAGACACCGTCGAATGGCGTTCGCTGGGCTTTCACGATGTGCTCGGCGCGACGCCGGCGACGCGTGCCGGCGAGCTGAACAACGGCCTCCTGGCGCGCCTGCTGGCGCTGAAGATGCGGCAGCCGGGGCCGGTCGCCGGCACGCTGCCGGCCGAGCGCTTCGACTTCGACATCAACCGCTCGATGAGTTGTCCCTCGTCGACGGAGTTCTCCGGCTATGCCGCGAATCATCCGGAATGGGGCATGCCTTACGGTCTGCCGGAGCTGGCGCCGGCGGAGCGGACACTGCTGCTGCAGTGGCTGGACCAGGGAGCGCCGGGCGAGGCGCGGCCGCCACCGGGCGCCGCCGAGCGCGCCCGCATCGCGTCGTGGGAAGCCTTCCTCAACGGCGACAGCGCCAAGGCGCGGCTGATGAGCCGCTACATCTACGAGCACCTGTTCCTCGGCCACCTGCATTTCGGCGATAGCCGCCCGCTCCGCTTCTTCCGGCTGGTCCGTTCGGCGACGCCGCCGGGCCAGCCGGTACGCCGCATCGCCACCCGGCGGCCGCATGACGATCCCGGCGTGCCGCGCGTCTGGTACCGCATCGTGCCGGACGACGAGGTGGTGGTCGCCAAGACCCACCTGCCCTACCGGCTGGATGCGGCACGCATGGCACGCTGGCGCGAACTGTTCCTGGCGGCGGATTACACGGTCGATGCCTTGCCGGGCTATTCCGCCGCCGAGATCGCCAACCCGTTCCTGACCTTCGCGGCGATTCCGGTGGCCAGCCGCTACCGCTTCATGCTCGACGAGGCGGCATTCACCATCATGGGCTTCATCAAGGGCCCGGTGTGCCGGGGACAGGTGGCGCTCAACGTGATCAACGACCATTTCTGGGTATTCTTTGCCGACCCCGAGAACAGCGGACGCACACCGGATGTGGACCGCTTCCTCTCGACGCAGGCGGAGAACCTGGCGCTGCCGGCCGGCTGGACGAACCAGCGGCCGCTGCTGTTCAACTGGCTGGCCTACAGCCGGGCCGAGACGCGCTATCTGGAAGCCCGTTCGCGCTATCTCGACGCGGTGCTCGACGGGCCGCTCAAGCTCGATCTGAACCTGATCTGGGACGGCGAGCAGCGCAACCCCAACGCCGCCCTCACCGTCTTCCGCCATCTCGACAGCGCGACGGTGCTGCAGGGCCTGGCCGGCGGCCGGCCGAAGACCGCCTGGGTGCTGACCTATCCGCTGCTCGAGCGCGTGCACTACCTGCTGGCCGCCAACTTCGATGTCTTCGGCACGCTCGGCCACCAGATCGAAAGCCGCCTGTACATGGATTTCCTGCGCATGGAGGCGGAGTTCAACACGCTCGCCTACCTGCCCAGGGAGCAGCGGGAGAAGGTGCGCAACTTCTGGTACCGGCAGGCTTCGGAAAGCGAGAAGAACTTCGTCTACGGCAGGAAGGCCTGGCTGGCCCACGAAACGCATGTGCCCTACCGGACGAATGACCCCTACCGGGAGCTGTTCGATCTGCTCAAGGCGCGCCTGACGCCGGCGACCGGCGAGCGGCATTCAATGTCCACGATCCGCGACCCGGTACTGCGCCGCGATCTGGAGCGGCTGGCCGGCCTCAGCGGTCCGTCGCTGTCCTGGCTGCCGGAGAACGCGGTGCTGCGCATCGCCCGGCCCGACGACCCGCCGCTGTTCATCAGCCTGCTGCGCAACACGGGGCACCTCAACGTGTCGCAGATCTTCAACGAGGAAGGACGCCTGGCGCCGGAGGACAACACGCTTTCCGTCGTACCCGGCATCGTCGGCGCCTACCCCAACGCCTTTTACCGCTTGCGTGCCCACGAACTGCCGGCGCTGGGCGAGGCCATTGCCGGCCTGGCCTCGGAGGCGGACTACCGGCGCCTGGCCGACCGCTTTGCCGTGCGCCGCACGGCGCCCGATTTCTGGAAGCTCAGCGACGAGCTGCACGATGCCTACGCGCGTCTGGCACCGATCGAAGCCGGGATACTGGATTACAACCGCCTGGAGAACCGCTGAAGCGGCGGGCGCGCCAGCGGCGATAGCGGCCGGTGCTGCAGAGCGGCAGGGCACTGCTTGCGGAGAAGCAAAGCGGGCCGTCCGGCCCCCGTCAGTCGTCACGCCGGCCCAATGCCCCGCGACCCGACTCCGGTGGCGGCGTGGGGGCGGGTAACCGGTTCGCTCAGTCGGCCAGTTCAATCTGGCCGCTGACGCTGGTCGTCACCTGGCTCTCGCCGGCCTCGATCGGCATCGGCGCGGCTTCTGCCACCATCATCGACTTGGCGGCGCGGAACATCGGCATCGGCGGCGGGTGGCTGCCCTGCTGCTGAACATTGAGCTGCCTGATCTTGTAGGGCTTGCCGAACTGGTCGGCGACGCGGAGAATGAACCGGTCGAACTCTTTGCCTGCCCCGGAGGAGATATGGACCCCCCACGCTCACTTCGTTCGCTGCCCCCCGAGGGGGCGCAGGCCTCCCTAGGGGCGGCCCGGCGGGAGACCTGATGGACGGTTTCCTGACCCTGCTCTACAAGGAGGTGCTGCGCTTCTGGAAGG
>WBUO01000320.1 GCA_008933675.1 Dechloromonas sp. | reverse complement strand
GACGACCGCAGGCTGGCAAACCACCGTGACGAGCTTCTGGTGCTCGCTGGGCGCATCCAGGATGATCTTCTCCAGCCGAATCGCCGAGTCCGGCTTGTTCGCCTCGTCCACGATCTCCTGGAACCGATCGTGCGCTACGATGCTAAGGCGGTCCACTGCCGTGACTCCCGTGCGCTTGCCATAGGGCAACCGTAGGCCACGACCGATGGATTGCTCAATGAGGACGCGGGCATTCGCAGCGCGCAGCGGGACGATAGTATAGAGGTTCGAAACGTCCCAGCCCTCCTTGAGCATGTTGACGTGGATAACGATCTCGGTCGGCTCGTCGGTGTGCTCAACTTTGAGCAAACGCTCGATCATCTCTTCCTCCTCGGCGCCGGTCTTGCTCGAATCGACCTGGATGACCTTGCTCTTGTAGCGCCCTTCGAAAAATCCATCCGATTGGATGAGCTTGAGCAACTCTCCCGCGTGCGTCGTGTCGCGTGCGATCACAAGAACGAACGGCTTCACGATAGGCTGGCTGGTTTCACGGGCGTAGGTCTCCAGTCGCACCTTCACGTCCTCATGTAGCCGGATACCATCCTCCAGCTTGATCTTCTCGATTTCAGGCGCGGAGAATCGGCCCGCGTCGAAATTCTTCTGCGTTGCAACCGCCGGCTCCTTGACGAAGCCGTCCTGCATTGCCTTCGCCAGCGGGTAGTCGTAGATAACGTTTTTGAACGGCACAGCTCCCTTCGGGCCCTCGACAAACGGCGTTGCGGTGAGTTCCAAGCCAAGCACTGGCTTGAGTTCGTTAATGGCGCGTACGCCCGCGCTGGCGCGATAGCGATGCGACTCGTCCATGATGAGCACGAGGTCGGGCAGACCCGCCAGATACTCAAAGTAGCTTTCGCCGATGTATTCCGACAGGCGTTTGATGCGCGGGGACTTCCCGCCGCGCACCTCGGAGTTGATCTTCGAGATGTTAAAGATGTTTACCTTGCAGCGGAGCACCTGGTCGAAAAGCGTGCCGGCCTTCGCCTCGTAGTTGTCGCCCGTGATGATTTCGGGGGCCTCCTGCGCAAACTCCGCGATGCCCTTGAACACATACTTCGAAGTGTTCGGGGTAAAGTCAGTGATCAGCTTGTTGTAGATCGTCAGGTTGGGCGCCATGACGAAGAAGTTATTGACGCCGTGTGCGAGGTGAAGATAGGCGATGAACGCACCCATGAGGCGCGTCTTGCCAACGCCGGTTGCCAGCGCGAAGCACAGGGACGCAAACTCTCGATCCTCAAAGTCGGTGACCGAAGGGAACTCTGACTTGATCGTCGCCAACGCGGCGGCGAGATCTGCGCCTTTCTTCACCGGAACGATCTCTGTGATGCGGTCGAGGATTTCCAGGGAGCGACGCTGCGGAGCGCGGAGGCTCAAGCGCCCGGCGATGGCGTTCACGTGGCGATTCATTGGCCGACCTCCTCGCCAAACAGCGATTGCTGCCCCTGCTTGTCTACCTTGGGAGGAGCAGGTGGTGCCTTGGGCAGGTTTTCTACCTTCAGGCTGTAATCGTCATGCCCCCATTCGCAGCGGCTGAGGACCGCCTTCGGGATCTTCTTCACTGTAAGATTCGGATAGCCCTCCTTGCGTCCGCGAAACGCGGAACAGACCACGAGCAATGAGCGCTCTGACCCTACTTCGTCGCTCAACTGCTGGAGCTGGTCGTGGCTCAGATTCGCAGTAGTGACATAGAGGAAATCCCGCTCAGTGGACTTGCCGTGTTGCCAATAAACCGAGTCGCTCGGCGCATAGGTAAAACCTTCCAGCTTACAGACTGCCTCAGCCAGCATCGGAGCATTGTATTCCTTAGAAATGACCCACTGCCCCCACTTGTCCTGCGTCAATAGTGACGGGGCTAAACGGAAATATCGGAAGCCACCACCACCCTTCCAGCCTACCGCCTCCGTGACTCCTCCGAGATCGGCTCCATCGACCACCTTTTTGAGCCGTGGAAGAATGTGTGTGTGGCAATGCTCGCCTAGTTCGACCATGAGCCATCGCCTGCCCATCTTGTGAGAAACGGCACCTGTGGTGCCGGAGCCACCGAAAGAATCTAGAACCCAGTCGCCAGGATTCGTCGAAAGGCGCAAAATACGTTCGATTAGTGGCTCTGGCTTTGGCGTATCGAACAAAGGCACTCCCGCCAGCACTTCCTTCTGATGCGCCTTCGCCTGACGTGAGGTGTGAAGATCCTCCCAAATGGTCGGATATGGCCGCTCAGGTGAAGCCGGCGCATATTCACGTGAATAGGGAATCCACTTCGGTGCCGAGGATGTGCCGCGATTCTTCCAAATGAGGTCGCCAGCTGCTGCTAGCGCTTCAATGGAGTCCTTGCCCATTGCCCAGCACGCTTCCTTGCCATCGTCGTGGATCGGGAAGACCTCGTCACCGTTTGGGGCTCGAAGCGAGAAGAACATCGAAGGCCGGTCTTCGCGCATGCTGTTTTTACCATTCTTCTTGAGCAGCCGATCACGGTAGAGGCGGCCCGTTTCGTCTCTTTGCCCGTATGCCTCCAAGAGAGTCGGATCGATCTTCCGATTGAAGGAGACTCGTGTGATATCCTTAGCGAAGCAAAAGATGTATTCGTGATCGGGCGTGATAAAGACCTTGTTGTCATTCGGGCTGTCGACTTTTCTCCAGACAAAGGTTGCGACGAAATTCTGCCGACCGAGCACTTCATCCATCATCACACGGAGATATTGCCCCTCGTTGTCATCTACCTGGACGAAAATTGCGCCATCGGGGGCCAACAATTTTGCTAGTATCTCCAACCGGTCTCGCATCATGGACAGCCAAATCGAGTGCTCGATCCCATCATCATAGTGCTCGAATGCACTACCCGTATTGTATGGCGGATCGATGTAGATGCACTTGATCCTGCCGGTGAACTCCTGCTCCAGGGCCTTAAGCGCGAGGAGATTATCACCAAAGATCAGGCGATTGTCGAAAAGGTCGTTCTCAGTAACGCGATGCGCGGCGTGATACGATTTTTCCGGGTCCTCGAGCAGAACGCGCGGCTCAAGCTTCGGTCGGTTTTCTTTCCCGATCCAAGTGAGTTCGAGTTTTGTTTTCTGTGCCACAGATTGTGCTTCGTTGAAGGCGATTAGATACGTGCGTAGCGATACTGCCCTTTGATGCTTTGTGCGAGGAATTGCCCCTTGGAATCAGCCGCTTTCATCGCGTCGAAAACCGCAGAAGGAACATCAAAGTATTCGTAACGACCGCCGTTCTTGAATTCGACAGTCAATACACGGTTGCCCTCGTTGTAGCCGAAGCCAGCGATGTTTGAAGATTCGGGTGTGTTGATCCATTCCATGACTTTGTCTCCTAGGGTTTGTGCTCGGGGATTCTTATGCTCATATTTCGGGCTCTGCTTACGCCATTGGCGGACAACGGCAGCGTAGTCCGATTTATCTCGAATCTGATTCCATCCGCCAGGGCCTTCAAACCCATCTTTCTGCGCGTTGCCGCGAACGGCAACTTTGGGATCGACGCTGTCTGGTCGCCTGTCCTTAGCGGGCGGATCGACCAATGTGCGGACGGGCAGACTGACAGCCTCCCCGACAATTATCGCTTCGCCTGTGCGCAAGATCGGAAGCATTTCAAACAGTCCCTTGAGATTGTCGGAAGCTGCACTCGTAACATGTCCGCGATCTGAATCGTTCGTCAGCCGCATGGCGAAAATCGTCCCGCACTGGGAAAGAATGGTGGGATCGATTTCGGCCGGGCGTTGGCTCACGACCATCATGCCCACGCCATACTTTCGTCCTTCCTTGGCGATTCGCTTTACGGCCCGAGCGGCGGTGCCGGCGATTTCCTTGTTGAGATAGGCATGAGCCTCTTCCAGCACAACCAGCAGTGGACGTTCTCGGCCACCGTCGGGCAGCTTTCGTGCCCAGAACAGCGCGTCGTAAAGCACCCGAAGAAGCGCCCCGATGAGGTCATTCAAGACTGAGGACGGAGCGCCCGACAGATCGAGGATTGTGATCGGACTCGCACCGCCGACCCAATCTTCAAGCAAAGCGTCGAGATCCTTGTTCGTCTTCCCCTCAATGTCTGGCAGCCAATCTCCGGGCCTAAAAAGAAACGCAAAGCGCGGGTCACGCAGTCGTGAGGCTAACGAGGCAACGGGTTGCCTAATGCCAAGGCCGTCCTTGCCGTAGTTCACACGTTCCGGTGCGGGCCCGGTCGTTTTCACTGTCCTGTATCTAGGCGACACGACCGCCATAGCGTCGCCGATTTGAACAGGAGCGTTGGTGGCTGGATCAATAACGTAAGCCGGCTCGACCTCATCTGCCGCCCCTCCAGGTTTGGGAATGACGGTCGAATTCTCACGCCTGTGTAGTTCAAACCACAGCTTGTGGATCGAAAACGGAACGGGGGAATCA
>WBUO01000020.1 GCA_008933675.1 Dechloromonas sp. | reverse complement strand
GCTGGCGGCCAAGGCCGCCAACCGCGCCGCCGACGAGGCGGCCAAGCCGCTGGCCGCCTGGCGGGCCGACGAACTCGCCGAGATGCGGCGCAATTTCTACGGGTTCGATCCGTCCTACCATGTCGCGCGCTATCATTTCGTCTCGCGTTCGCCGCATTCCTGGACGCCGCGCCATCTCGCCCGGCACCGCGATCTCGACTGGAAAGTGCCCCGATGAGCCAACCCGCCCTGCGCCGCCTGCCCGCCGTCCTCGTCGTCGATGACGAGCTGCGCTCGCAGGAGGCGCTGCGCCGTACGCTGGAAGAGGATTTCGAAGTCTTCTGCGCGTCCGGCGCCGACGAGGGCATGGCCATCCTCGAGCGCGAGCAGGCGGCCGCGGCGATCCGCATCGTGCTCTGCGACCAACGCATGCCCGGCACCACCGGCGTGCAGTTCCTGCGCGACGTCCGCCACCGCTGGCCGGACGTGGTGCGCATCATCCTCTCCGGCTACACCGACGCCGAGGACATCATCAGCGGCGTCAACGAAGCCGGTATCTGGCAATACCTGCTGAAGCCCTGGCAGCCCGAGCAGTTGCTGCTGACCCTGCAGCGCGCCGCCGAAGTGTGGCGCCTGCAGCAGGAGAACCAGCGGCTGTCGCTCGACCTGCGCACCGCCGAGCCGGTGCTGAAGAAGCGGGTGGAGAGCAAGCAGGACAAGGCGAAAAGCCGCTTCGGCCTGGACGGCCTGATCCGCGCTCCGGGCAGCCCGCTCGAAGCGGTCTGCGCGCTGGTCCGCCGCGTCGCGCCCTACGACCTGGCGGTGATGATCACCGGCGAGTCCGGCACCGGCAAGGAAATGATCGCCCGTGCCATCCACTACGAAAGCCGCCGCGCCGACCGCCCGTTCATCACCGAAAACTGCGGCGCGCTGCCCGACAGCCTGCTCGAATCGGAACTGTTCGGCTACAAGCGCGGCGCCTTCACCGGCGCCGTCGAGGACCGCGTCGGGTTGTTCCAGCAGGCCGACGGCGGCACGCTGTTCCTCGACGAGATCGGCGAGACCAGCCCGGCGTTCCAGGTCAAGCTGCTGCGCGCGCTGCAGGAAGGCGAGTTCCGCCCGCTCGGCAGCACCCGGCCGGTGACCGTCGATGTGCGCGTGATCGCCGCCACCAACCGCGATCTTGAGGAAGATGTGCGTACGGGCCGCTTCCGCGAGGATCTGTACTACCGGCTGGCGACCATACCGCTGCATGTGCCGCCGCTGCGCGAGCGGCCGATGGACCTGCCGCTGCTCGCCCGCCGCCTGCTGGAAACCACCGCCCGGGCGCTCGACAAACCGGTCGATGGGCTTGATGGGGAGGCCCTGGCCGGTCTGGCCGCCTACCGCTGGCCGGGTAACGTCCGCGAGTTGCAGAACGAGATACTGCGCATGGTGGCGTTGGCCGATGTGCCGCTGCTCGGCGCCGACCTGCTGTCGCCGCGCATCGTCGATAACGGCGGCAGCGAGGTACTGGCCGGAGCCTTGCCGTCTACCGAAGGCCTCAGCGGCAATCTGCGCGAACGGATGGAGCAGCTTGAGCTGCGCGTCATTGCCGAAGCCATGCGCCGGCATCGTGGCAACAAGTCACGGGCTGCCCGCGAACTCGGCCTGTCACGCGTCGGCCTGCGCGCCAAGCTGAACCGCTACGGGCTGGAAGGGGCGGAGGCGTGACCGCTGCCGCGCGTCGATGCTGAAAGTCCTGTGGCTGCAGAGCGGTGGCTGCGGCGGCTGCACGCAGTCGCTGCTGTGCGCCGAACCGCGCCCGCTGTTCGACGAACTGCGCGATGCCGGGATCGATTTCCTGTGGCATCCGGCGCTGTCCGTCGAAAGCGGCGACGAGGCGCTGGGCATACTCGAAGCCTGCGCCGACGGCCGCCAGGCCTTCGACGTGCTGTGTATCGAGGGTGCCATGCTGCGCGGCCCCAACGGCAGCGGCAAGTTCCACCTGATGGCCGGCGACGGCCGGCCGCTGACCGACTGGGTCGCCCGCCTGGCTGCCCGCGCCCGCTGGGTCTTCGCCATCGGCTCGTGTACAGCCTACGGGGGCCTGTCGGCAACCACCCCGGGCAATCCACTCGAAGCCTGCGGCCTGCAGTACGACGGCGACACACCGGGCGGTCTGCTCGGCGCTGCCTTCCGCTCGGCCGGCGGGCTGCCGGTGGTCAATATCGCCGGTTGTCCGACGCATCCGGGCTGGATCGTCGACACGCTGGAAAAGCTGGCGCTCGACGGACTCAGCGCCGCCGATCTCGACGAGGTCGGACGACCGCTGCTCTACGCCGACCAGCTGGTGCATCACGGCTGCGCGCGCAACGAGTATTACGAATTCAAGGCCAGTGCCGAGAAGCACTCCGACCTCGGCTGCCTGATGGAAAACCTCGGCTGCAAGGGCACCCAGGCGCACGCCGACTGCAACCTGCGGCCGTGGAACGGCAACGGTTCCTGCCTGAAGGGCGGATTCGCCTGCATCGCCTGCACCGAGCCGGGCTTCGAGTCGCCCGGCCATGCCTTCCAGGAAACGCCCAAGCTGGCCGGCATCCCGATCGGCCTGCCGACCGACATGCCGAAGGCCTGGTTCGTCGCGCTGGCCGCGCTGTCCAAGTCGGCGACGCCGAAACGGGTGCGCGACAACGCCGTCGCCGACCATCCGGTGGTCCGTCCGGCGGTCAGGAAGCAGGGCAAATGACGCGCATCCAGCTCGGACCGTTCAATCGCGTCGAGGGCGATCTCGAAGTCAGCCTCGACGTCGAGGCCGGCCAGATCGCCGCCGCCCGCGTCAACTCGCCGCTGTTCCGCGGCTTCGAGCAGGTGCTCGTCGGCCGCCTGGCGGAAGACGCACTGGCCATCGTGCCGCGTATCTGCGGCATCTGTTCGGTCGCCCAGTCGGCCGCCGCTGCCAGTGCTCTGGCCGAACTGGCCGGCGTCACGCCGCCGCCCAACGGCGTGCTAGCGCGGCAGCTGATCCAGGCCACGGAAAACCTGGCCGATCACCTGACCCATTTCTACCTCTTCTTCATGCCCGACTTCGCCCGCCCGGCCTATGCCGGCCGTCCCTGGTACGACGAGCTGGCGGCGCGCTTCACCGCCACCCGCGGCACGGCCGGCGGGCCGATGCTGCAGGCGCGGGCGCGCTTCTTCAACCTGATCGGCTTCCTCGCCGGCCGCTGGCCGCACACGCTGGCCCTGCAGCCGGGCGGCAGTACCAAGGCGCTGAGCGCTGCCGAGCGCATCCGCGTGCTGGCGCTACTGCGCGAATTCCGCGCCTTCGTCGAAGGGACGCTGCTCGGCGACAGCCTGGAGGCCTTTGCTGCCGTCGATTCGTGGGGGCAAATGCAGGCCTGGGCCGCCGGCCGGCCCGGCGATTTCCCGCTGTTCCTGCGCGCAGCGACCGATCTCGGTCTGGAGCGCCTCGGTCGGGCCACTGACCGCTTCCTGTCTTACGGCGCTTACGGCCTGTTTCCCGCCGGCCTGTGGCGGCCGGAACAAGGGCTCGCCACGCTCGACGCCGGGCGGATCACCGAGGATACCCGCCACGCCTGGCTGGCCGACGGCCAGCCACTGCCGCCAGCGGCCGGAGAAACCGTGGTCAATGCCGAGAAGGCGGATGCCTATACCTGGTGCAAGGCGCCGCGCTACGCTGGCCAGGTCGTCGAGACCGGCGCCCTGGCCCGCCAGCTGGTCGCCGGCCAGGCGCTCGCCAGCGATCTGGTCGCCCGCCACGGCGGCAGCGTCACAGCCCGCGTCAGCGCCCGGATGATCGAGCTGGCCACCGTGCTGCCGGCCATGGAACAGTGGGTGCGCGCCATCGTCCCCGGCGAGCCCTTCTGCTTGCCGGCGCCGCTACCGGAGTCAGGCGAGGGCATCGGCCTGGTCGAAGCCGCCCGCGGCAGCCTCGGCCACTGGCTCAGCATCCGGCGCGGGCGTATCGAGCGCTACCAGATCATCGCCCCGACCACCTGGAACTTCTCGCCGCGCGACCGCGACGCCACACCCGGCCCGCTGGAGCAGGCCCTGATCGGCCTGCCCGCCGGCGACGGCGCGCCGCCGACAGTGCAGCATGTGGTTCGCTCCTTCGATCCGTGCATGGTATGTACCGTGCACTGAGTCATGATCCACCGCATTCACTCTTTTCCGTAAGGAAACCTGCCGTGTCCATGTGGCGCCTCACTGCTCTGTGTTTGTTGTCGTCGCTGCTCGTCGGCTGTGCCGGGCGAGGTATTCCTCAGCCGCTGAATGGCGACGGGACGGGCGCGGCGCGCGCCATCCTCCAGGCTTCGGCGGAGGCTCACGGTCTGGCGGCCTGGCGGGAGTTGCAGGATGTCAGCGTCGCCTATGCCGGCGAGTGGTACGGCGTGGCCAGCCGTCTGCAGCCGACCTTGATCGACGCGGATTTTCGCCAGGGCTCGGAGGAGCGCCTGCTGCTCGGCAGTTCGCCTGTCGTCGCGCAGATTCACCGGGGGCCGGGGGGGAGCAAACAGGTACTGCGTACCGGCGATACCGTGTCCGTCAGCCTGAACGGACAGGCGACGGAAGACGACGAAGTGCGGATGGCGGCGGCCCTGGTTGCCGATGGCTATCGCCTGTTCCTCAGCGGCCCGTTCTATTTTCTCGATGGCAATCGTCACCTTGAAAGAATCGACGATGTCTACGTGAACGGTCATCACTGCGATGTCCTCCTGGCGGTACGCAGTCCCGGCCTGGGTTTCTCGGCGGAAGACCGCTTCCTGCTCTATATCGACCGCGAGCAGCGCTGGTTGCGCCGGGTGCGCTTCACGCTGGATGGCCTGGCTTCAACCCGGGGTGCGGTGGCCGAGGTCGATTTTTTCGACCATCGGAGGGTCGCTGGCGTCCTTTGGGCAACGCGCTATTACGAGCGCCTGAAGAAGCCGCTGCCCAACCTGCCTGTCCATGATTGGCGCTTGCTCGGGCTGGATGTAAATCGCGGCTATCAGGCGACGGAGCTGCTGGCGCCGGGCTTTTCCGGGCGGGCGGCAGGGGCGGCGCAGCGTCTCGACGGCGATTAGCGGGAATTCGCGCGTCATGTCACTTTTGTAATCTCGGGTGAAGTGTGGAATATGCCACAGCCTGTGCAATCGTCATTTCGCTAACCTGCAGTCCATGGAGGTGTCGTCATGTCGATTGAAGCAACCGTACTGCTGAGCAAGAACGAATTTGTCGCCGAACTGAGCGATGGTCGCCGCATCAATCAGGCGGATCTGCGCCAGATGGCTGGAGCCCTGCATGCTGCAGGCATTCATTCCGGTGACGCCCGCTGCGACTGGCGCGCCGGTCACCGGATGCTGACTGCGGGTCAGCAGGTTGCCCTGAATGCCGAGATGCGCCGGCTGGAAAAACAGGGTGTCCAGGTGAAGTCCGAGGCACCGGCACGGCCGATGGCGCTGGTCGCCTAGGAACGCAACTTTTCCGGCGGCTTGTTGCTGCCGGCCCGCCACAGCGGGTAGAGACCGAGCAGGCCGATCACCGGCCCGGGCAGCAGCAACCAGGCGATGGCATCGTGCCACTGGCCGACCCGGGCGCTGGCCAGGTGGATGGACAGCATGGTGATGGCAAAGCCGATGGCGTTCTGAAAAGCCAGCGCACTGCCGACGATTTCCGGCGGACAGGCCCGCGCCGAGAGGGCGGAGAAATGCGGTGAATCGGCGACCACGGTCGCCCCCCAGAAGAGCAGCAGTCCCGTCAGTGCCCAGGCCGGCCAGCCGATGGCCAGCGGGAAAAGTGCGCAGCACAGCGCCGAGCCGGCCAGTGCCGCGGCGGCTACGCGGGCACTGCCGAAGCGCTGGCTGCACCAGCCGCCGATCTGGCAGCCGAGGGCGCCGATGCCGATGACGGTGAAGGCGTAAGCCGACAAGGCCGGACTGCCCGGCAGCGCCAGACCGCCGATGACGATCAGCGCCGGGGTCAGGGTCCAGAAAGCGTAGAGCTCCCACTGGTGGCCGAAGTACCCGAAGGCGGAGGCGCGGAACTCGCGGATCGAGAAAGTGTGGAAGACGCGGCCCAGACGTAGTGGCGGTGCATCGTGCCGGCGCTTCAGATGCGGTCCGTCGCCGAGGCGCAGGATCAGTGCGGCGGCAAGCAGGGCCAGGGCCGAGGAAACCAGGATCGTGGCCGACCACGACCAGCCGGTACCGGCCAGGCGGATGCCGTGCGGCAATGCGGTGCCCAGCGTCAACATGCCGACCAGCTGGGCCAGTGCGGCGCCGGCGCGTTCCGGCACCCAGCTGACGACGAGCTTCATGCCCAGCGGATAGACCCCGGCCAGGCACAGACCGACGGCGAAGCGCAGCGGCACGCCGCTCGCCATGCCGTCGGCGAACAGCGCGAAGATCGCGTTGGCCAGCGCGCCGAGTACGGCGCAGACGGCAAAGATGCGGCTGGCAGCATAGCGGTCGGCCAGGCCGCTGATGGCGAAGCTCAGGGTGCCGACGATGAAGCCGAGCTGTACCGCATTGGTCAGCGTGCCGATGTCGGCCGGGCCGATGCCCCATTGGCGGATCAGGTCGTCGGCGGCGCTGTTGGCCGAGAACCACAGCGAAGTGCCGAACAGCTGGGCGAGAACGATGACGGGAACCGGGTTGCGCATGGTGGCGGGATTGCAGCTGGGGCGTCCAGCATAACCCGGCCGCGCCCCCGGATGGCGGGCGCGGCCGCGGGATATCGTCCGTTCAGAAACCGATCTTGCGACTACGTCCCATGCGGGCGTTCTCGAAGTCGCCGGTCTCCAGTTCGTTGCGACCGTCCAGCTTGGCCGTGCCGAAGGCGGCGAGCAGGCGTTTTTTCATGTCGCGCGGCGGCAGCGAACCGATGCACTCGAGCACCTCCTCCGGTGCTTCCGGCGGGAAGCCCCAGTCATGCTCGCGGATGGTCTCGCGGTACAGTGCGGCGGCGATGCGCAGCGCCGCATCGTGGTCCGGACGCGGCACTTCGTAGACGTTCATCCGGTTGAGGATGGGCTCGGGGATGCTGCGCTCGTCATTGGCCGTGGTCACCCACAGAATGTGCGAGGCATCGATGTCGATGTCGATGAACTCGTCCTTGAAGGCGCGCGCCGTATCCTTCTCGAGCAGGCTGTACAGCGCGCCCATCGGGTCGTAGCGGGAGTCGCCGCCGGCCTTGTCCACCTCGTCGAGCACCACGATGGGGTTGGCGAAGTCGCCATGCACCAAAGTGTGCGCCACCTTGCCCGGTTTGGCGTTGTTCCACTGCGACGAGGCGCCGGACAGTACCCAGCCTGCAGTCAGCGAGCTCATCGAGATGAATTCGTGGCCGGTACCCAGACGGGCCGCCAGTTCGCGGGCGAAATGCGTCTTGCCGATGCCCGGTTCGCCGAGCAGCAGGATGGGCGTGAAGCTCATCGGTTCGTTGCCGGCCATCGACAGCGCGATGTACTTCTTCAGATCGTCGATGACGTCGGCGAAATTGGGGCAGGAGTCGTAGAGGTCGTCGATCATGTCGGCGCCGTTGGGGCGGACCAGGAAACGGCCGCCGCCGCGCTGGCGCATCTTCTCGTAGTAGCTGGCCAGGGCTTCGTTGCGGTTGCCGGCGGCTTCTTCCATCGCCCGTTCGATGTCGGCGACGTGGTAGATGGTGCGCTCCTCGGCGACCGAGAGGCGGATGTCGTGGCTTGCCATGATGACTTCCTCCTTGTGCCGCCGGCACCCTTCGTGGGGGTGTCGGCGAAAGGGTTGAGTACAGTGCTGCGACAGATTCCAAGCAACAGCCGTTCCAGAAATCCGGACGGGCGGTCGCTCACGGCATCCAGAAGGTGGCCTTGTGCTCGACGCGGGTGTCCGGATTGGCGGTGTCTTCGATGGTGAAGGTGATCGGGTGCGAGCCGCTGCCGACGCTGCCCGCTTCGTTGGCGACGGTGACCGACAGATCCAGCATGCCGGCGCCCGGCACGCTGGCCGTATCTTCGCCCTGCAGGCGGATGCCGGGCAGGCCGTGCACGCTGATGCGGAAGCGGCGGTCCTGTTCGCTGGCATTGGTCAGGTGGACCTGGAAGGTGTTTTCGATGGCGCCGTCGTGGCTTTCGCGGTAGAGCGCGGCCCGGTCCTTCTGGATACCGACCTTGAGCGGCACCTTGGTGGCCAGCGACCAGGCGACGGCGCCGCTCAGGGCCAGGAAGGCGAGCAGATAGAGCAGGGTACGCAGGCGGGCGGCGCGGCGGATGATCTGCGGCCGGCTGTAATGATGCTCGACGGCATTCTCGGTCGAGTAGCGGATCAGGCCGCGCGGGTAGTTCATCTTGTCCATGACGCCATCGCAGGCGTCAATGCAGGCAGCGCAGCCGATACATTCGAGCTGCAGGCCGTCGCGGATGTCGATGCCGGTCGGGCAGACCTGGACGCAGATACCGCAGTCGATGCAGGAGCCGAGGCCGATGGCGCGCGGATCGGCCGTCTTCTTCGGACGGCTGCCGCGCGGCTCACCGCGTTCGGCGTCGTAGGCGATGATCAGCGTGTCGCGGTCGAACATCACGAACTGGAACTGGGCGTACGGGCAGATGTACTTGCACATGTGCTCGCGCAGGAAACCGGCCATGCCGTAGGTGGCGGCGCCGTAGAACAGCACCCAGAAGATCTCCCAGGCGCCGATGCTGCCCATCCCGATGCTGGCCAGCAACTCGCGGATCGGCGTGAAGTAGCCGACGAAGGTCAGCCCGGTCCACAGCGAAATCGCCAGCCAGATGCCGTGCTTCAGCGTCTTCTTGCGCAGCCGTTCCGGAGTGCGCGGGCCGGCGTCGAGCTTCATGCGCTGCGGCCGGTCGCCCTCGATCCATTTCTCGATCCACAGGAATATTTCGGTATAGACCGTTTGCGGGCAGGCATAACCGCACCACAGTCGGCCGGCAACGGCAGTGAACAGGAACAGCGCCAGTGCCGACAGCAAGAGCAGGAAGGTCAGGTAGATGGTGTCCTGCGGGTAGAGCACCATGTCGAAGATGTAGAAGCGCCGTTCCTCAAGATCGAACAGCAGCGCCTGCCGTCCGTTCCAGGGCAGCCAGCAGAGACCGTAGAAGATGATCTGGGTCAGCCAGACGAAAGCGATGCGCCAGTTCTGGAAGCGACCGCTGATCGAGCGCGGATAGACCTTGGCGTTGGGATCGGTCACCGCCTGGATGGGGATGACCCGCTGTTTCGGAGATTGTTTTACCATGATGCTGCCAGGGTCTCTGCTGCCGGGTTTATAACATGCATAATATTTGCAGCTTATCCTAACAACGAACCGCTTGAAGGTGCAATGCGACTGAGCAGCTTTTCCGATTACAGCCTGCGCGTGCTGATGTATCTCGGCGTGCATGGCGAGCGTCTCGCCACCATCGGCGAAATCGCCGGCGCCTACGATATTTCGTTGAATCACCTGACCAAGGTGGTGAACCTGCTCGGTCGCCTCGGTCATATCGAAACCGTCCGCGGCAAGGGCGGTGGCATCCGCCTCGGCAGGGCACCAGCCGAAATCCGGCTGGGCGAGGTCATCCGCCAGACGGAAAATGATTTCGCGCTGGTCGAGTGCTTCGCCACTGGCAGCCAGTGCCAGATCCATGCCGCCTGCCGGTTGCCGCCCATCCTCGACGAGGCGCTGGCGGCGATGTTCGCCGTGCTCGACCGCTACACCCTGGCCGATTTGCTGCTGGGCCCCGGCGAACTGACGCAGCTGTTCCCGTTGCGGCCGGCCAGTCAATTGGTTTGAAGGTTGCGGCAGGTTGCATGCCGACGCGATTGCCGGCATTGTTGAAAGCCTGTCTGCCTGGAGCTTGAACGATGGAACGTTTCACCATTTCACTCGATGAGTCGCTGGCCCACCAGTTCGACGAGCTGATTGCCGCACGCGGTTACGTCAATCGATCGGAAGCGGTGCGCGACTTGATCCGTGGCGCCATCGAGAGCGACCGCCAGCGTGATCCGCCGTCCGGTCACTGCGTTGCCAATCTCTCCTATATCTACAACCACCACGAGCGTGAGCTGGCCGAACGCTTGACCGGCCTGCAGCACGACCATCACGATCTGACAGTGGCGGCCATGCACACCCACCTCGATCACGACAACTGTCTGGAAACGGTGATCCTCAAGGGGGCGACCGCCCAGGTGCGGCAGTTTGCCGAGGCCCTGATCGCCGAGCGCGGCGTCCGTCACGGCAAGCTCAACATGATCGCCCTCGAAGCCGAGCGACACCATGCCCACGACGAACACGGCCAAGCCCATGTCCACTACCGGCCGGCCCGCTAGCAACCTGCCTGGCGGCGCCTCCGAGGCGCTCGGCGAACAGGCCTGGATCGAAGTGATCCAGAAGATGGACGAGGTCTACAACGACCTCCTGCAATACGAAGTCGCCCTCGAGGAAAAGAACGCTGCGCTCGAGGAGTCGCATCAGTTCATCGAGAGCGTCCTCGCATCGATGTCGGACATCCTGATCGTCTGTGACCGCAACGGCCTGATCGAGGAGGTCAACAGTTCGCTCTGTCACTTCGCCGGCAAGGAAGCCACTGCACTCGAACATACGCCGGTGTTCAGCCTGTTCGCCGACGAGGTCGAACGGGCCCGCGCCCGGGACGTGTTCGCCCGCTTCGGCCGCGACGGTGTGCACGATTGCGAGTTCTTCCTGCGTGCCGGCGACGGTTCGACGGTGCCGGTTTCGATGAACTGCACGCCGCGCGTATCGCAGACCGGCAAGCTGATGGGCATGGTCGTCACCGGCCGGCCGGTCGGCGAATTGCGCAAGGCCTACCAGGCGCTGCGCCAGGCGCATGACGATCTGAAGCGCACGCAGAGCCAGCTGCTGCATGCCGAGAAGATGGTTTCGCTCGGCCGCCTGGTGGCCGGCGTTGCCCATGAGTTGAACAACCCGATCAGCTTCGTGCTTGGCAACGTGCTGTCGCTGAAGCGCTACGCCGGTCGCCTCGGCAACTATCTGGATGCGGTGCATGCCGGGCACAGCGACGGATTGCCGGCGCTGCGCCAGGAACTGCGCATCGACCGCATCCTCGCCGACATGCCGCATCTGATCGACGGCATGATCGAAGGCGCGGAGCGCACACGCGACATCGTCGATGCGCTGAAGCGCTTTTCCGCGGTGGACAAGGCCGCGCCCGAGGCGGTCGACCTCAACGAGGTGCTGGAGCGCTCGGTCCGCTGGGTCACCCAGAGCGCTCCCGGCAAGTTTGCCGTCGATCTGGAGCTGCCGGAGCGCCTGCGTTGCCGGGGTTCTTCCGGGCAACTGCAGCAGGTGGTGATGAATCTGGTGCAGAACGCCTGCGATGCCACCAAGGACAGGGCCAACCCGAAATTGCTGATTCAGGGGCAGCTGGCCGATGGCTCGGTCCGACTGCGTTTTGCCGACAATGGTCCGGGTATCCCCGAGGTCAATCTTGCACATGTGTTCGAACCCTTCTTCACCACCAAGCCGGTTGGTCAGGGTACCGGCCTGGGGTTGTCGATCAGCTACGGCATCGTCGAGCGCCATGGCGGCAGCCTGTCGGTACACAACCGTCCGGAAGGCGGAGCGGAATTCATTCTTGCACTTCCGGTGGAAAGTAACTGATCACTTGGCGCATCGCGGCAAAGCGTAATACCCGTACGCACAATGACTTATTGTCCGGGCATGGATTTTGTATGAAGATTGTTAACTACTTCATAACGCCCGCCCGAACCCATGCGTTGCAACCTGTTGCTTGCCGCCCTCCTGCTCTCTCCCCCTGCCTTCTCCCACGACCTCTGGCTGGAGCCCGACGGCGATGCCGTCCTGCTCCTTCAGGGGCACCGGCATTCGGCCCATGAAGGTGCCGAGACCGTTGCCTACGACGCGGCGCGGGTGGTCGGGGCGCGCTGTCTGGATGGCGACGGCAGGCAGCGGTCGCTGACGATTCCGCTGACATCGCCGGTGCGCCTGGCCGGCGGTTGTGCGGTGCTGCAGGTGCATCACGTCTCTGGTTACTGGACGAAGACGGCCTGGGACACGAAGAATGTACCGAAGACCGGGATCAGCGGCGTGCTGCGCAGCTGGCATTCGGCCGAATCGGTGAAGCGCCTCGGGCGCTGGATTCCGGCAGCCGGCCAGCCGCTCGGCCAGGGGCTGGAGATCACGCCGCTGCGCGATCCGCTGACGCTGGCCAGCGGCGACAAGCTGAATCTGCTGGTCACCGACGACGGCAAGCCGGTGGCCGGCGTGCCGGTGGCCTACGGTGACGACACCCGCGGTGTCAGCGGTGCCGACGGGCGCATCGCGATCCGTTTGCGCCATGCCGGTGTCCAGCTGATCACGACGACCCTGGAGACACCGCTTGCCGACGGCAAGGCCGACCGTTCGTTGCGCAGCGCGACGCTGCAGTTCGAGATTGCCCGATGAAACGCCTGCTTGCTGCAGGACTCTTCGCCGCCGGCGTGGTGATGGCCCACGAAGTCCAGGTCGATACCGCCGGCACGACCGCAACGGTGCTCACGCTGCGTTACGCAGACGGCCAGCCCTTTGCCTTTGAAGCCTACGAACTCTATCCGGCCGGCAGCGAGACGCCCGGCCAGGTCGGCCGTACTGATGCGGCCGGCCGCATCGCCTTCGTCGCCGATGGTCGTACCGAATGGCGCCTGAAAGCCTGGTCCGGCGACGGTCATGGCGTTGACCGGCCGGTTTCGGCAATTTCCGGCGAGCTGGCGGTGACGGCCCCCGCCGCTGAAACGCCGCGCGCGGCACTCTGGCTCGGCGGACTGGGAACGATTTTCGGCCTGTTCGGGCTGTGGCAGCTTTATCTGGGGAGGAAAAGACGATGAACCCATCCATCTTGCGTGCCGGCGCCTTGCTCACGGCCTTTCTGGCGCCGCCGGCGCTGGCTCACCACGGCGTCGCCGGCGTCGGTGCGGTCGGTCTGCAGGGGCCGGGGGCGCCAATCGAGTCGGCGGCTTCGTCGGTGCTGCCGGAGGGCGGCATGCTCGCCTACCTGAAGGTCGACCAGGCGCGCTTCAAGAAATACGACTGGGCCGAGCCGAATGCCGATTACGCGCGTTTCACCATGCTCGGTCTCGGCTACGGCGTCACGCCATGGTTCTCGGCCTACCTGTTCGTGCCGCACAACACCAAGGTCGAGCAGTCCGGCGGGCTCGATTCGCGCGGCTGGGCTGACGCTTCGCTGATGGGCCAGGTCGGCTTCAAGCTCGATCAGGATGGCTGGCGCCTGACCCCGGCCAACGAGAGCCTGGATGATCTCGAAGACTGGCATTTCAGCGTCTTCGCCGGGGCCACGCTGCCGACCGGTGCTCCCAATCATCGTCTCGGCGACGGCTCGATCGACCCCGGCAAGTCGCTCGGTTTCGGCCGGCCTGCGTGGACGCTCGGCGTTACCGCCAGCAAGATGCTCAGCCAGACGCTGACCCTCAGCCTGGAGGCGTCGACCTTCCGCTTCCAGCCCTACACCTACGATAGCGGCGAGCGCGTCCGGTTCGGCGCCGAGAATCGCCTCAACGCGGCGCTGTCCTGGCGGGCGCTGACGCTTGCCGAGCAGGCTTTTCGCCTCGATCCGGTGCTGGAGGTCCAGTACCTGGCGCTGGGCCGGGATGTCGTCGATGGCATCGGCGAACGGGGTACCGGCGGCCGCATGGTCTATCTGGTGCCCGGGGTGCGTGCCTACTGGCACAATGCGAGCTTCGCCCTGGGTATCAAGAAACCGGTATGGACGCGGCTCAACGAATCGAGCACCCAGCAGGGAGCTGAGGGCAAGGAGAAATACCGGCTGATATTCTCCGCTTCGCTGATGTTCTGAACCTGATCGATGCATATTCCCGACGGTTTCCTCTCCCCGCAGACCTATCTGCCCGCCTGGGGCGTGGCCGCGGTCGCCTGGGCCTGGGCCGGGCGTGGACTGGCCCGCCGACTCGACGAAACGCTGGTGCCGCGACTGGCGATGCTGACGGCGCTGGCCTACGCGCTCGGACTGATCATGTTGCCGCTGCCCGGAGGGACGTCCGGGCATGCGCTGGGTGTTGCGGTACTGGCGCTGGTTTTCGGCGTTCGCCTGGCCTTTCTCGCCTACAGCGGTGTCCTGCTGCTGCAGGCATTGCTGTTCGGGGCCGGTGGCATTACCGCACTCGGCGTCAATGCGCTGGCGCTCGGCCTGGTCGGTGCCGTCGTTGCCGTTGCCCTGCGCCGCCTGCTGGCCGGTGCCGGTGATACGGTGGCCGTGGCTCTGGCGGCTTTCGTCTCGCTGCAGGTTTCAGCGCTGATCGTCGCGCTGGTGCTCGGTATCCAGCCGAGCATCGCCCACCGGGAGGACGGTACGCCGCTGTTCTTCCCGCTCGGACCGGAAATCACCGTTCCTGCCGTGCTGCTGCCGCACCTGCTGATCGGGCTTGGCGAAGCGGCGCTGACCGTGCTGGTCTGGCGCCATGCCCGGCGGAAAGGCTGGGTTGCCGGGTGACCCGTTCTCGTGCCTGCTTGCTGGCCTATCTGGTCGCCGTGATCGGTATCGGCTTTGTACACCAACCGCTCATCCTCGCGCTCGCCCTGGCCGGCGCGCTGCTTGCTGCCGGCTCCCTGCGCTGGCGCTTGCTCAGGCGGGCCGTGCTGGCGCTGCTGCTGTTCAATGCCGGGGTCAGTCTGGCCTACGTCATCGTCGCCGGGTGGCAAGGGAAAGCCGTGCTGGATGCGCTGCTCCTGATCAATCTGCGTGTGCTGTTGCTGGTCTTTCTCGGCTTCTGGCTGGTCGAGCGCGGCAAGCCGCTCGCAGCCCTGGCCGGCTGGCCGCTGCTGTCGATGATCGCCACGCTGGCCGTCGGCCAGATTGCTGTCTACCGCCGCCTGCTCGACGATTTCCGGCTGGCCTTCCGGAGCCGCAATCCGTTGCCGCCACGACCGGCGACGTTGTTGCGGCATGCCGGTGCTCAGGGAAGTGCGCTGCTCGACAAGTCGCTGCAAAGTGCCGAGCAGACGGCGCAGGCGATGCGTTCGCGAGGTGCTTTCGATGTCTGAGGCACTGCTCGAGTTTGCCGGTGTCTCCTATGCATGGCCCGATGGACGGGCCGTCTTTGCCGATCTGAGTTTCCGCATCGAGCAGGGCGAAAAGGTCGTTCTGCTCGGCCCCAACGGTGCCGGAAAATCGACGCTGCTGCGCCTCGCCAACGGGCTGATGGCGCCCGGGAGCGGGAACATCCGCTGGCAGGGGCAGCCGCTGTCGACCGAGCGGCTGCGCCAGCGCGATTTTGCCCGGGCTTTCCGGCAGGCCAATGTCCTGCTCTTCCAGCATCCCGAAGCGATGCTGTTCAACCCGACGGTACGCGAGGAAATTGCCTACGGCCCGAGACAGCTCGGTCTGCCTGATGGTGAAGCCCGTCTGGCGCACTGGGCGGAAGAGCTGGGGTTGGACGAGTTGCTCGACGAAGCGCCTTTTACGCTCTCCGGAGGGCAGAAGCAGAAAGTTGCCCTGGCCTGCCTGCTCGTCCTCGATCCGCACTTCCTGGCGCTCGACGAACCCAGCGCTTCGCTCGATCCTGCGACTGTTGGCTGGTTGATCGACACCTTGCTCGACTCCGGGCGGACCATCCTGGCCAGTACGCACAACCTGAGTCTGGCCGCCGAACTGGGCGAGCGCGCACTGATCCTCGATGCACGCGGGCGGCTTTGCTACGACGGTCCGCTGCTGCCCGCACTGCGCGATCTCGAGCTGCTGCAGGCCGCCGGTCTGGCCCATCGCCACCGGCATCGTCATGGTGCGCAGGCACATGCCCATCTGCATGTGCACGATTGGGAATCTTCCTGATCGCCGGCTCGCCTGTCTGAGCGCGGGCAGGTTTGGCAATCCCCGTTTCTGGTGGAAAAATCCCGGCGCCTGCTTCATAATTCATAATTACACAACCCTGGTGGCGCTCTTTGGAGTACCCTACAGGGTTTTCCCTAACCTGACTGCCGAGGATTTTCCGTGGAAAAGGATTTGCGCGAAGCCGCACTCGAATACCATCGCTGGCCCACGCCGGGCAAGATTTCCGTCCGCCCGACCAAGGGCCTGACCAACCAGCGCGATCTGGCGCTGGCCTACTCGCCGGGCGTCGCCGCCGCCTGCGACGCGATTGTCGAGGATCCGGCAACAGCCGCCGACTACACCTCGCGCGCCAACCTGGTCGGTGTCGTTACCAACGGTACCGCCGTGCTCGGTCTGGGCAACATCGGCCCGCTCGCCTCGAAGCCGGTCATGGAAGGAAAGGGCTGCCTGTTCAAGAAGTTCGCCGGAATTGACGTCTTCGACATCGAACTGGCCGAGAACGACCCGGACAAGCTGATCGACATGATCGCTGCACTCGAGCCGACGCTCGGCGGCATCAACCTGGAAGACATCAAGGCGCCGGAATGCTTCTACATCGAGCAGAAGCTGAAGGAACGGATGAACATCCCGGTCTTCCACGATGACCAGCACGGCACCGCGATCATTTCCGCCGCCGCCATGTTGAACGGCCTCAAAGTCGTTAACAAGAAGATTGACGAGATCAAGGTCGTCTGCTCCGGCGCCGGCGCCGCCGCCATTTCCTGCCTCAACCTGTGGTGCGACCTCGGCGTCAAGCGCGAGAACATCACCGTCTGCGACTCCAAGGGCGTCATCTACATCGGCCGCCCGGGCGGCATGGATGAAACCAAGGCCCGTTACGCCCGTGAGACCGAGCAGCGTACGCTGGCCGATGCGATGGTCGGCGCCGACGTCTTCCTCGGCCTGTCCACCGCCGGCGTCGTCAAGCAGGAGATGGTCAAGACGATGGCTGCCAAGCCGATGATCTTCGCGCTGGCCAACCCGACGCCGGAAATCATGCCGGAGCTGGTCAAGGAAGTCTGTCCGGAGGCGATCATCGCCACCGGCCGCTCCGACTACGTGAATCAGGTCAACAACGTGCTGTGCTTCCCTTTCATCTTCCGTGGCGCGCTCGACGTCGGTGCCCTGCGCATTACCGAAGAGATGAAGATGGCTTCGGTGCGTGCCATCGCCGAACTGGCCGAAGCCGAAGTCACCGATGAAGTGGCCATGGCCTATCCGGGGGCGGTGCTCTCCTTCGGTCCGGAATATCTGATTCCCAAGCCCTTCGATCCGCGCCTGATCGTCAAGATCGCCCCGGCCGTCGCCAAGGCGGCAATGGATTCCGGCGTCGCCACGCGGCCGATTACCGACTGGGCGGCCTACCGTGCCAAACTGTCCGAATTCGTCTATCACACCGGTGTCGGCATGCGTGCCATCTTCCAGGCCGCCCGCCAGGCCAAGGGCAAGCGCATCATCTTTGCCGAGGGTGAGGAAGAGCGCGTGTTGCGCGCCGCCCAGGTGGTCATCGAAGAGAAATTCGCCCGGCCGATCCTCATCGGTCGCCCCGGCGTCATCGAGCATCGTCTGGAAAAGGCCAAGCTGCGCATCAAGCCGGGCGTCGATTTCGATGTCGTCAATCCGGAGCAGGATGAGCGTTACCGCGAGTGCTGGACGGCCTACCACAAGCTGATGGCCCGTCGCGGCGTGACTCCGGCGATCGCCAAGGAGGCGATGCGCCGCAAGCCGACGCTGATCGGTTCGATGTTGCTCAAACTGGGCTACGCGGACGGCATGATCTGCGGCACCACCGGCCAGTTCAGTCACCACCTCGGTGTCATCCGCGAAGTCATCGGCAAGCGTACCGGCGTCAACACGCTGGCCGCCATGAACTACTTGATGCTGCCAGGTCGCTCGCTGTTCATCTGCGACACGCACGTGAACGAGAATCCGAGCGCCGAGGAGATCGCCGAAATGACACTGATGGCCGCCGAGCAGGTCAAGCGCTTCGGCAGCCAGCCGAAGGTGGCGCTGCTCTCGCATTCCAATTTCGGTTCCGGCAGCAGTGAATCGTCGCGCAAGATGAGTGCTGCGGCCGGTCTGGTTTCCGCCATGTCGGCCGGTGAACTCGAAGTCGATGGTGAAATGCACGGTGATGCCGCGCTGAGCGAGGACATCCGCCGCGAAGCCAATCCCGAGTCGCCGTTGAAGGGCGAGGCCAACCTGCTGGTGATGCCCAACATCGACGCCGCCAACATCTCCTACAATCTGTTGAAGATGACTGGCGGCGAAGGCGTCACCATCGGCCCCATCCTGCTCGGTGTGGCCCGTCCGGTCCATGTGCTGACCTCGACGGCGACCGTCCGCCGCCTGGTCAACATGACGGCGCTGGCTGTCGTCGAATCGATGGAACGCTGATCCGGTCTTTTCCGGTCTGCCGAAAAGGCCTCGCTGCGGCGAGGCCTTTTACTTTTCCGCCAACAGCTTCTGCAGGTCGGTCACGATCGGCTCAAGCAGGGCATCGGCGGCCAACCCCAGGCGCAGGCGGCCCTTGGGGTCCACGACATAGGCATCGCTGCTGTGCTCGAAGTGAAAGTCAGCGCTGCCTTCAACGGCTTTTCTGGCGTAAGTGGCGCCGAACTGGCCGGTTATTGCTGCGATTTGTTGGTTATCTGCGGCCAGACCGACAAATCCCGGATTGAACAGCCGGGCATAGGCGTGGCTGCGCTCCGGCGTGTCACGTTCGCTGTCGAAGCTGATGAACACGAACTGCAGCCGCTCGGCATCCTTGCTGCGCAGGTTGCGGATCAGGCTGGCGTACTTGCGCATGGCTGTCGGTACTGTTTCCGGTGAATTGGTGTAGCCGAAATAGACGATCAGCGCCTTGCCACGAAAATTCTCGAAGCTGATGCTCTGGCCGTCGCCGCTGAAGAGCTTGCCTTGCGGCACGACATTCCGGGCGCTCAGGTCCTTGTTCTGAAAAGCGCGCTCTTCGACGCCGCAGGCGAGCAGGCCGGCAGCCGGAAACAGGTGGAGGAAGTCGCGTCGTTTCATGCAGCCAACCTTTGCAGTAATTTGTCGTGTATGCCGCCGAAACCGCCGTTGCTCATGACCAGGATGTGATCGCCAGGGCGGGCGATCCGGGCAATTTGTCCGACGAGTTGGTCGATGTCCTGTTCAACGCATGCCCTTTCGCCCATTGGCGCCAGTGCTTCGCCGGCGTCCCAGCCAAGGTTGCCGGCATAGCAGAAGGCGAGATCGACTTCACGCAGGCTGTCCGGCAACTGGCTCTTCATCGTGCCCAGCTTCATGGTGTTCGAGCGTGGTTCGAGTACGGCCAGGATGCGGGCAGTGCCGACCTTGCGGCGCAGGCCGGCTACCGTCGTGGCGATGGCCGTCGGGTGGTGGGCAAAATCGTCGTAGACAGTGATGTTGCGTACCGTGCCGCGCAGTTCCATGCGCCGTTTGACGTTGCCGAAGCGTGCCAGTGCCTGCAGGCCATGCTCGAACGTCACGCCGACATGGCGGGCGGCCAGCAGCGCAGCGCAGGCATTGGCCCGGTTGTGCCCACCGGAGAGCTGCCACGCGCAGCGACCGATTTCGCCGTCCGGGCCGTGCAGGATCAAGGCGCCGGTAGCATCGTCGCCGCTGCAACGGTAGCCCGCGGGGTCGTTGAAGCGTTCGACAGGCGTCCAGCAGCCGCGCTGCAACACACGCTCCAGGCTGGCTTCGCCGGCATTTGCGACGATCAGGCCGGAAGCCGGCAGGGTGCGCACCAGGTGATGGAATTGCGTCTCGATGGCCGCGAGATCGCTGAAGATGTCGGCGTGATCGAATTCCAGGTTGTTCAGTACGACGGTCCGTGGGCGATAATGGATGAACTTGGAGCGCTTGTCGCAGAAGGCCGTGTCGTATTCGTCGGCTTCGATGACGAAAAATGGTGTACTGCCAAGTCGCGCCGAGACGCCGAAGTTCAGCGGTACGCCGCCGATCAGGAAGCCCGGAGCCATGTTGGCATCTTCCAGGATCCAGGCCAGCATCGAACTGGTGGTGGTCTTGCCGTGGGTGCCGGCGACGCCGAGCACCCAGCGTCCCTGCAGGATGTTGTCGGCCAGCCACTGCGGGCCGGAGACATAGGGCAGGCCCTGGTCGAGAATGGCTTCGAGCAATGGATTGCCACGCGAGATGGCGTTGCCGATCAGGAAAACGTCCGGTTTCAAGGCCAATTGGCCGATATCGAAGCCTTCGATCAACTCGATCCCGGCACCGCGCAGCTGGTCGCTCATCGGCGGGTAGACGTTGGCATCGCAGCCGGTGACCCGGTGGCCGGCGGTCACGGCCAGCTGGGCGATGCCGCCCATGAAGGTGCCGCAGATGCCGAGAATGTGAATGTGCATGTCACGTACTGTGGTTAGAATGAGGGCGATTCTACCTTGATCGAGCTTCCATGCCCCGCCATGAAAGGTTCCGCCCGGCCTCCGCCGCCCGGGCCAGTATTGCCAGTACCGCCGCCCGCCTGATGGCCGAGGACGGTATCACCGACTACCACCACGCCAAGAAAAAAGCTGCCCGCCAGTTGGGGCTGGCCGAGCATGTGCAGTTTCCCGACAATGCCGAGGTCGAAGCCGAATTACGTGCCTATCGCAGTCTCTATCGCGGCGCCGAACATCCGGAACTGCTGGCCGCCCTGCGCCGGGCGGCCCTCGAACTGCTCGGGCTGCTCGCTGATTTTCGCCCCTATCTGACCGGTTCGGTGCTTGAAGGAACGGCCGGTGAGCATTCGAGTATCGATATTCTGCTTTTTGCCGATAGCGCCAAGGAAGTCGAGATATTCCTGCTCAACAGGAACATTCCGTTTTCCCATGCCGAGCCGCGCCACGAAAAGGCGGAGGCCGTGTTGCTCGTCGACACCGAGGTGGCCACGGCCAATCTGGTCGTTTTTCCGGTTGCCTATGAGCGGATCAGTCTCAAGTATCGCGACGGCAGGCCACGTGAACGCGTCAGGGCCGAGGCCTTGCAGGCAATGCTCGCATAAGCTGCCGTTAAAGTGCCGGGCTGGACAAGTTGTAGCGATTTGCGGCAAACTTGCCGCCATGACGAAGCGAAAAACTGCTTCCGGGCCGGTCGAAAAGCCCCGCATCCTGGTGGTGCACGGGCCAAACCTGAACCTGCTCGGCACCCGGGAACCTGAGCACTATGGCCGGACAACCCTGTCCGACATCAACATGGCTCTCGCCCGCATGGCAGAGTCGGTCGGTGTCGAACTCGAAGCCTTCCAGAGCAATCACGAAGGAGCATTGATCGAACGCATCCATGCTGCACGCGAGCAAGGGGTGCGTGCCATCATCATCAATCCGGCAGCTTATACGCATACCAGCGTGGCGCTACGCGATGCGCTGGCGGCGGTCGCCATCCCGTTCGTCGAAGTGCATCTGTCCAACGTGCATGCCCGGGAGCCGTTCCGGCACCATTCGTATTTCTCCGATCTGGCGATCGGCGTCATTTGCGGCCTTGGTCAGGATGGTTATCGCTTGGCACTTGAACACCTGCTCAACAAGATCAACATCGATATCGAATAGACCGGCTTCCTGCCGGCTTCTTGCGTCCAACGGACGCGATACAGAAGGGAGTAACCCATGGATTTGCGCAAACTCAAGAAACTGATCGACCTCGTTCAGGAATCCGGTATTTCGGAACTGGAAGTTACCGAAGGCGAAGAGAAGGTCCGTATCGCCAAGCATTACGGCGCGGTTTCCGCACCGGTTCAACAATACATGGTGGCGCCGCAGGCCATGCCGCAGGCGCCGGTTGCCGGTGCCTCTTCGGTGAGCCTCGATGATGAGGACGATTTGCCGGAAGGTCATGTCGTTAAATCGCCGATGGTCGGCACTTTCTACCGCTCGCCGTCCCCGGGTGCTGATGCCTTCGTGCAGATTGGCAGCGTCGTCAAGAAGGGCGATACGCTGTGCATCATCGAAGCGATGAAGCTGCTCAACGAAATCGAGGCTGACGCCGATGGCACGGTCAAGGCGATCCTGCTCGACAATGGCGAGCCGGTTGAATTCGGCGAGCCGCTGTTCGTGATCGGCTGAGCGGCCTGTCATGTTTGAAAAAATCCTGATTGCCAACCGCGGCGAAATCGCTCTCCGCATCCAGCGCGCTTGCCGCGAGCTGGGGATCAAGACCGTGGTCGTCCATTCCGAGGCCGATCGTGAGGCCAAGTATGTCAAGCTGGCAGACGAATCCGTTTGTATCGGACCGCCGTCGTCGGCTCTCAGCTACCTGAATGTCCCGGCCATCATCTCGGCGGCAGAAGTCACCGATGCCGAGGCCATCCACCCGGGCTACGGCTTCCTCTCCGAGAACGCCGATTTCGCCGAACGCGTCGAAACCTCCGGCTTCGTCTTCATCGGTCCGCGCGCCGAAACCATCCGCCTGATGGGCGACAAGGTGTCGGCCAAGGACGCCATGAAGGCAGCCGGCGTGCCTTGCGTGCCCGGCTCCGATGGCGAGTTGCCGGATGACCCCAAGGAAATCGTCCGCATCGCCCGTGCTGTCGGCTATCCGGTGATCATCAAGGCGGCCGGCGGTGGTGGTGGGCGCGGCATGCGCGTCGTGCATACCGAGGCGGCGCTGGTCAATGCGGTGCAGATGACCCGCCAGGAAGCCGGCAGCTTCTTCGGCAACCCGGCCGTGTACATGGAGAAGTACCTGGAGAATCCGCGTCATGTGGAAATCCAGGTGCTGGCTGACGAGCACAAGAACGCCATTTACCTCGGCGAACGCGACTGCTCGATGCAGCGCCGCCACCAGAAGGTCATCGAGGAAGCGCCGGCGCCGCACATTCCGGCCCGCCTGATTTCCCGCATCGGTGAACGTTGTGCAGAGGCCTGTCGCAAGATCGGCTACCGCGGCGCCGGCACTTTCGAGTTCCTCTACGAGAACGGCGAGTTCTACTTCATCGAGATGAATACCCGTGTCCAGGTCGAGCATCCGGTCACCGAGATGATCACTGGCGTCGATATCGTCCAGGAGCAGATCCGTGTCGCCTTCGGCGAGAAGCTGCGCTATCGCCAGAAGGATATCGTCTTCCGCGGACATGCCATCGAATGCCGCGTGAACGCCGAAGATCCCTTCACGTTCGTGCCTTCTCCCGGCAAGATCGACTTCTATCACCCACCGGGCGGCCCCGGCATCCGGGTCGATTCGCACATCTACCAGGGTTACAGGGTGCCGTCGCATTACGACTCGATGGTGGCCAAGGTCATCGCCTATGGCGATACTCGTGAGCAGGCCATCCGCCGCATGCGTATCGCGCTCTCGGAAATGAGTATCCAGGGCATCAAGACCAACATTCCGTTGCACCAGGAATTGATGCTCGATGCGCGATTCGTCGAGGGCGGTACCAGCATTCACTATCTCGAACAGAAACTCGCCGACAAGGGCGAAGTGAAGAGCTAGGCGATGAGCTGGCAAAGTGTCAGCTTCCTGACCGAAGCTGCCAGCGCCGAGCCGCTGTGCGATGCGCTGCTTGAGGCCGGCGCGCTGTCGGCGTCTATCGAGGATGCCGATGCCGGCACGCCGGACGAGCAACCGCAGTTCGGCGAGCCGGGCTCGGTGAATTCGCCGGGGTGGAAGCATTCGCGCATCGTCGCCCTGCTTGAACCGGATGCCGATGTCGCCGGTCTGCTGGCTGCTGCGGCGAACGAGGTTGGCCTGGCCGGCATCGTCGACTACACGGTCGAGGCGGTTGCTGAACAGAACTGGGTGCAACTGACGCAGTCGCAGTTCGATCCGATCCGCGTTTCGCAGCGGCTGTGGATCGTCCCTTCCTGGCATGAAAGCCCCGACCCGGCGGCGATCAACCTGATTCTCGATCCCGGCATGGCCTTCGGTACAGGCTCTCACCCGACCACCCGGCTTTGCCTGGAATGGCTGGAGCGCAATGTCACCGCTGCTTGTTCCGTGCTCGACTACGGTTGCGGCTCCGGCATTCTGGCCATCGCCGCGGCGCGTCTCGGGGCCGGGCAGGTTGCCGGGATCGATATCGACAGTCAGGCCGTGGATGCGGCGCGGGCCAATGCCGAGCGCAACGCGGTCACTGCCCTGTTTGCCGATTCCGACCAGCCGGTGGCTGGCGAGTATGATGTCGTCGTGGCCAATATCCTGTCCAATCCACTGCGCGTTCTCGCTCCCGCCATCTGTGCCCATGTCCGGCCGGGCGGCCTGCTGGCGCTCTCCGGCATCCTGCGCGAACAGGCGGAGGAGATCATCGATATCTATGCTCGCTGGTTGCCACTGGAAGTTGCCGACGTCCGCGAGGACTGGGTATGTCTGGCCGGACGCAAGCCTTGATGCGCACTCGCTGTCCGGCGTGCGGCACGGTATTCCGTGTCACCTCCGAGCAGCTGCGCCTGAAGGCCGGCAAAGTCCGCTGTGGTCATTGCCAGACCGTCTTCAACGCCTTTGACGAATTCCTGCGCGAAGACGAATCTCCCTCCCGGGCATTTGCTGAAACGGCTGCGACGGGTGCAATCCCGTCGGCATGGCCGGAAATCATTGACCCGCAGCCCCCTGGCGATGCCTGGGGAGAGACCTCCATGCCAGATCGGGTGACGGCGTCGCCGGTCGTCGACAACCTAGATTCGCCGGACTTCCCGCCGTTGGCCGAGGTGCAGCCGGAGGCCCCGGCAACTGTTTTCGTGGCGCCTGAGGAAGCCGTCGATGACGTGCCGGCAATCCCGGAGGAGATTGCTACCGAAACGCCTGCCGATAATGAAACGGACAGCGTGCTGGCAGCAGATTCACTGCTGGCTGATGCTCAGCAGGCGGACGCAGAGGAATCCTCCACGCCGCCGGAGTCAGGTGAATCCGCCGTGCTCGAGACGCCTGAAGAATCGACGCTGGCCGCGCGGCAGGCCGGGTTGGTCGCTGCCCGCGAACTCGCCGAGACGCCCGCCTACAATCGCTGGGCGGCAGGCACCCTGGCCGATGGTGGATCTTCCGGCTTGGCGCCGCCTGAGCCCAGACGAGTGCTCTGGCCTTTCGTCGTCGCGGCCATCTTCCTGCTGCTGGCCCTTGCCCTGCAGTTGCTGCTGCATTTCCGGAGCGAGGTCGTGCGCTGGTTGCCCATGGCCGAGAGCTATTACGAATTGGCCGGAGTCGCCGTGCCGCTGTCGCGCAATCCGGAAATGGTTGCCATCGAGGCTTCTGACCTGCAGGCCGACAATGTGCGCGGCCTCTTCGTGCTGCAGGCAACCCTCCACAATCGTGCAACCTATGCCCAGGACTGGCCGGCCCTCGAACTGACCCTGACCGATGCCAACGACAGTGTTGTCGCTCGCAAGGTGATGACGGCTGCCGAATACCTGCCGCCGACGATCAGTCCTGAACGCTTCCCGGCCAATGGCGAAGTGGCTGTCCGCCTGTGGATCGAGGCGCGCAACCTCGGCGCCGCTGGCTACCGACTCTACGTTTTCTATCCCTGATTCCAACATGACGACACTCATCTGCGGTTCACTTGCCTTTGACAACATCATGGTCTTTCCGGACCGTTTCAAGAACCACATCCTGCCGGAACAGATCCATATCCTGAACGTCGCTTTCCTGGTCCCCGAGATGCGCCGCGAGTACGGCGGTTGTGCCGGCAATATCGCCTACAACCTGATGCTGCTTGGCGGTGAGCCGCTGATCATGGCCACTGTCGGCGACGATGCGGCGCCCTATCTCGAGCGCCTCGACCGCCTTGGCTTGCCGCGTACGCACGTCCGTCATGTGCCCGGTGGTTTCACTGCCCAGGCCTTCATCACCACAGACCTCGACGACAACCAGATTACCGCCTTCCATCCGGGGGCCATGAGTTTTTCACACCTGAACAAGGTCGAACACGCGTCGTCGGCCAAGCTGGGCATTGTTGCCCCGGACGGCCGCGAAGGCATGCTGCAGCACGCCCGCGACTTTGCGGCGGCCGGTGTACCGTTCATTTTCGATCCGGGCCAGGGCCTGCCGATGTTCAATGGCGACGAACTGCTCGATTTCATGCGTCTGGCCGACTACGCCTGCTTCAACGACTACGAAGCCAAGCTGCTGACCGACCGTACCGGGCGCAGCCTGGCCGACCTGGCTCAGGAGGTGAAAGCATTGATCGTCACCCGTGGCGGTGAAGGTTCCGATATCTACACCGACGGTACCTGCCATAACATTCCCTGCGTCGCCGCGGACGCCATCGTCGATCCCACCGGTTGCGGCGACGCCTATCGTTCCGGGCTGCTGTACGGCATCGCCAATGGCTTCGACTGGCCGACGACGGGCCGGCTGGCCGCCGTCATGGGGGCCATCAAGATCGCTCATCGCGGCGGGCAGAATCACCAGCCAAGCCGTGAGGAAATCGCCGCCCGCTATCAGCGCGCCTTCGGTTCGCTGCCCTGGTAGGCCCGTTGCAGGCGGCCGCCTGCAACGCCATCGCAAACTCCATGCAATAGCGCTGTAATCCATCGTTTGCACACTGTTCTCCACAACCTGAATGGAGAACAGCATGGAACATCAGCACATCGGTGCACAACGCCGCCGTAGCGCGCGGCCCAGCCTGGCAGTCGGCCTTGCCCACGGGCAGGGTGAAATCCTCGAGGCGCAGCGTCTGCGCCATCGCATTTTCGCTGGCGAGCTCGGCGCCAAGTTGCCGAGCCGTACACCCGGCGTCGATCACGATATCTACGATCCGTTCTGCGACCATCTGGTCGTCCGCGACACGCAATCCGGCGAGGTCGTCGGTACCTACCGCATCCTGCCTCCGGAAAATGCCCGGCAGATCGGTTACTACTCGGAAAACGAATTCGACCTGACCCGTCTTCAGCACCTGCGTCCCCGTCTGGTCGAGATCGGGCGCTCCTGCGTCCATCCCGACTATCGCAGCGGCGCCACCATCATGCTGCTGTGGTCCGGTCTGGCGGAATACATGACCAGCCGCGGCTACGACTACCTGATGGGCTGCGCTTCGATCAGCATGGCTGACGGCGGCCATGCTGCGGCCAGTCTGTATAATCGGCTGGTTGCCGAGCATCTCGGGCCGCAGGAATACCGTGTCTTCCCGCGTTGTCCGTTACCGCTGGCTGCCCTCCAGCAGGATTGTCCGGCCGAAGTGCCGCCGCTGATCAAGGGCTACCTGCGGGCCGGCGCCTGGATCTGCGGCGAACCGGCCTGGGATCCGGATTTCAATACCGCCGACCTGCCCATCCTGATGCCCATGGTCAAGGTCGCCGGCCGTTACGCCAAGCACTATCTGGGACAAGCCGCCTGAACGAAACCACCTTCCTGCTCCGCAGCTACCGTCTGTTCCGTGTCACCCTGCTGCTCGCCGCCGGCGTACTGGTCACGCTCGTCGTGTGCCCGCTGTGCAGCGAGGCGATCCGTCTGCGTCTCAAGGCGACGTGGGCCGTCGCCCTGCTCGATGCCCTGGGCGTCGAGGTTGAGGCCGATCTGACACATGTCGTACCCGGCGCCCTGCTGGTAGCCAATCACATCTCCTGGATCGACATCTATGTGATCAACGCCGCGCTGCCGGCAGCCTTCGTCTCCAAGGCCGAAGTCCGCCAGTGGCCGGTGATCGGCTGGCTGGCTGCGCGCCACGACACCATCTTCCTGCGCCGCGGCAGCCGCGGCCATGCCCGGGTGATCAATGCCGAAGTCGGCGATGCGCTGGCCCGCGGCAAGCATGTCGCCATCTTCCCCGAAGGTACGACGACCGACGGTCGCGGTCTGCTGCACTTTCATGCCGCGCTGATCCAGCCGGCCCTTGCCGCCGGCCGGCCGGTGTTGCCGGTGGCGATCTCCTACTGGGAACTTGACGGCCGGCGCAGTCTGGCCCCCCGTTACGATGGCGACATCACGCTGGCGCAATGCACGCGAGCCATCCTCGGGCGGCGGCGTCTGATCGCACGGCTGGTGACGACACCGTTGCGCGGCATGAACGGCGAGGATCGCAAGCAGGTCGCCGCTGAGGCGCGCGAAGCTATCGCGCTAGCGGCCGGGCTTCCCCTGGTGAGCAATCCACTTGAAACACCTGGCGATCTTCCAGGCGTATCGCCGTCAGATGACCGCCCCACAGGCAGCCGGAATCCAGTGCCAGCAGATTCGGCGTGATCTGCAGGCCGAGCGCCGACCAGTGGCCGGTAACCAGCACGGCATCGGCACTCCGCCGGTCGGGCAGGGCGAACCACGGCAGATAGCCCGGCGGGGCTTTGGCCAGCGGTCCCTTGACCTTGAAATCCATGATTCCGTCGACAGTGCAGAAACGCATGCGGGTCATCGCGTTGACGATCACGCGCAAGCGCGGCCAGCCGGTCAACGCATCCGACCAGGCGGCGGGCTCGCTGCCCCAGAGGTTGAGAACGAACTCGCGGAACTGCGCGCCCTGCAGCATGGTTTCGACCTCGCGGGCCAGTTCACGGGCGCGCTCAGCCGTCCACTGCGGCAGCAGGCCGGCATGGACCAGACAGAAACCGCCTTCGGTATGGCATAGCGGCTGGCGGCGCAGCCAGCCGAGCAACTCGCCGGCATCCGGGGCGTCGAGTACCGCCTGGATGGTGTCGTCCTTGCCGCGGAACTTGGCGCCGCCTTCGGCCACCATCAGCAGATACAGGTCGTGATTGCCGAGCACGGTCAGGGCCGCGTCGCCGAGACCGTGGATCAGGCGCAGCGTTTCCAGCGATTTCGGGCCGCGATTGACCAGGTCACCGACCAGCCAGAGGCGGTCAACGGCCGGGTCGAAAGCGCACAGTTCGAGCAGGCGTTGCAGCGAGTCGTAGCACCCCTGGATGTCGCCGATGGCGTAGGTGGCCATTTGGCTGCTGCTTGTCAGCCGTCAGAGGCCTGGTCGCCCGTGAGCGACCAGGCCGGGGTGCGTGACTTGCCGCCGCGGCCGGTTGCCGGGGCGGCCTCAACCCGGCATGGCCGGGTTGGCCTGCGCGGCAAGCCTCGAGTCCGGAGCAGTGAGGCGGTCATCATTCGACCGTTACCGACTTCGCCAGATTGCGTGGCTTGTCCACATCGGTGCCCTTGACCAGGGCGGCGTGGTAGGAGAGCAGTTGCAGCGGCACAACGTGCAGGATCGGCGACAGTTCCCCGTAGTGTTCGGGCAGGCGCAGGATGTGCACGCCTTCCGATTCCGGGATTTCCGAATCGGCGTCGGCGAAGACGTAGAGTTCGCCGCCGCGGGCCTGCACTTCCTTGAGGTTGGATTTCAGTTTGTCGAGCAACACATCGTTCGGAGCCACCGAGATGACCGGCATGTTGGCGTCGACGAGGGCCAGCGGGCCGTGCTTCAGTTCACCGGCCGGATAGGCTTCGGCGTGGATGTAGGAAATTTCCTTCAGTTTCAGCGCACCTTCCATGGCGATCGGGAAATGGCGGCCACGGCCGAGGAAGAGCGCATGGTGCTTGTCGGCGAAGCGCTTGGCCCAGGCTTCGATTTCCGGCTCCAGTTCGAGGACCTTGTTGACGGCCACCGGCAGATGGCGCAACTGGTCGATGTAGGCGCTTTCCAGTTCACCGCTCAGGCGCTGGCGGATCTTGGCCATGACCAGGGTCAGCACGAACAGGGCGGCCAGCTGGGTGGTGAAGGCTTTGGTCGAGGCGACGCCGATTTCCGGGCCGGCACGGGTGATGAAGCGCAGTGCGCATTCGCGGACGATGGCCGATTCCGGCACGTTGCAGATGGCCAGGGTCCTGGTCTGGCCGAGGGCCTTGGCGTGGCGCAGTGCGGCCAGGGTGTCGGCCGTCTCGCCGGACTGCGAGATGGCGACGATCAGTTGGCGCGGATTGGCCACCGACGTGCGGTAGCGGTATTCGCTGGCGATCTCGACATTGCATGGCACGCCGGCGATGGCCTCAAGCCAGTAGCGGGCGGTAAATCCGGAATGGCTGCTGGTGCCGCATGCCAGGATGAGGATCGAGTCGACATCGCCCAGTAGATTGCCGGCTTCTGCGCCGAAAATGCCGGGTTGTATGGTCTTGCTGCCGCCAACGATCTCCAGGGTGTTGGCCAGCGCCTCGGGCTGCTCGAAGATTTCCTTCTGCATGTAGTGGCGGTAGGTGCCGAGTTCGACCGCGGCAGCCGACAGCTGCGAAACGTGGATGGGGCGCTCGACCGGCGTGCCGTCGAGCAGGCTGATGCGGATACCGGCCGGCGTCAGTTCGGCGATATCGCCATTCTCCAGATAGACCATGTTGCGCGTCACCTGAAGCAATGCCGACGCGTCGGAGGCCGCGTAGTTGCCGCCTTCCGAAACGCCGAGCAGCAGTGGCGAGCCTTCGCGGGCGACGACGACCTTGGCCGGCTGGCGGTGATCGACGACGGCAATGGCGTAGGCGCCGACCAGCCGCCGGCAGGCAATCTGCACGGCCTTGAACAGATCGGGCTCGCTCTTCAGCGTTGCCTCGATCAGGTGGGCGATGCTTTCAGTGTCGGTATCGGAGGTGAATACATAACCCTGGGCGGTCAACTCGCTGCGCAGGGTTTCGTAGTTCTCGATGATGCCGTTATGAACGACAGCGATCGAGCCGGAAACATGCGGGTGGGCATTGCGTTCGCAGGGTACGCCGTGCGTCGCCCAGCGCGTGTGGGCGATGCCGGTGACCGCGCTGGTGCCGGCAGAGGCAGCTTCCAGTTCGGCAACGCGACCGACCGAGCGGACCCGTTCGATACTTGGGCCGCTGATCACGGCCAGACCGGCCGAGTCATAGCCACGGTACTCGAGCTTCTTCAACCCCTCGACGAGGACGGGGACGATGTTGTTGCCGGCTGCTGCCGCGACGATGCCACACATGGTAGGGGTTAGCTCTCGGAAGTAGGGTTGGGCGGGAAATCAGCGGGCCGCTGATGACTAGATTCTGTAATACTCGCGATACCAGGCGACGAAGCGGCTGACGCCTTCCTCGACAGGTGTTCCCGGTACGAAACCGACCCAGTCGTTGAGCAGCGAGGTATCGGCATAGGTGGCCGGAACATCGCCATCCTGCAAGGGGAGCAGGCGCTTTTCCGCCGACCGGCCGAGTGCCTTCTCGATGGCGCCGATGAAATCAAGCAGTTGTACCGGATTGTTGTTGCCGATATTGAAGACACGGTAAGGTACGTTGCTCGTCGCCGGGTCGGCGCTGAGTGCGCCATAGATCGGATTGGCTTCGGCTGTCCTGTCGAGCACGCGGATGACGCCTTCGACGATGTCGTCAATGTAGGTGAAGTCGCGCCGCATGTTGCCGTGGTTGAAGACGTCGATCGGTCGTCCTTCGAGAATTGCCTTGGTGAACAGGAAGAGGGCCATGTCCGGGCGACCCCACGGTCCGTAGACGGTGAAAAAGCGCAGGCCGGTGGTCGGCAGGCCATAGAGATGGCTGTAGGTGTGTGCCATCAACTCGTTGGCCTTCTTGGTTGCCGCATAGAGGCTGACCGGATGGTCGACGCTGTCGTGTTCGGAAAACGGCATCTTGGTATTGCCGCCATAGACGCTGGAGCTGGAGGCGTAAACCAGATGCGCCACCTTGTTGTGGCGGCAGCCCTCGAGAATGTTGGTGAAGCCGACCAGATTGCTGTCGATGTAAGCGTGTGGGTTCTGCAGCGAGTAGCGGACACCGGCCTGGGCAGCCAGATGGATCACCTTGTCGAATTTCTCGGCGGCGAACAGCGTTTCCATGCCGGCGCGATCCGCCACATCCAGCTTCACGAAGCGGAATCCGGGATGGCCGGTCAGTCGTGCCAGGCGGTTTTCCTTGAGGGAGACTTCGTAGTAGTCGTTCAGGTTGTCGAGGCCAACGACGGTGTCGCCGCGCGCCAGCAGGCGCAGCGAAGTGGTCATGCCGATAAAGCCGGCAGCGCCGGTAACGAGAATTTTCACAGACTGTTCCTTGCCAATGATCACGGGATTTTACCGCACTGCAGCATCCTTATGACGTTGCGCCCAGCCTGCAAGCCAGGCGTCGGGGACAACGGTGAGCCCTCTATAATGGCGGCTTCGAAAGCCGTCATTTTATCTGCCGATGCGCATCCTGATCGTGAAAACTTCCTCGCTCGGCGACGTTATCCACAACTTGCCGGTGGTTAGCGACATACGACAGCATTTTCCCGGGGCTGACATCGACTGGTGCGTTGAAGAGAGTTTCGCGGCCATTCCCCGCCTGCATCCATCTGTCGGGGCCATCCATGCCGTCGCCGTCCGTCGCTGGCGCAAGCATCTGCTCGACTGGCAGACCTGGCGGGAAATGGCTGCCTTCCGCAAACGCTTGCAGGCATGTCGCTACGACCGGGTAATCGATACCCAGGGCCTGTTGAAAAGCGGCCTGATCACCGCTCAGGCAATCGGTGTGCGCTGCGGCTATGCCGCCGACTCGATCCGTGAGCCGCTGGCTTCCCGCTTCTACGACCAGCGTTTTTCGATTCCGACGACAGCCCATGCGGTCACGCGCAACCGCTTGCTGGTCGGCGCCGCGCTTGGCTACACGCCGGACCCGAACCCCGACTACGGTATTGCTGCCGCGCCAGGCAGCTTTCATTGGTTGCCGCCGACGCCTTATGCCGTCTTTCTGACCGCCACCAGTCGTGACGACAAGTTGTGGCCAGAGGATTGCTGGCTTGAGCTCGGCCGGCAGTTGCAGCGACAGGGTTGTGCCGCCGTGCTGCCCGCCGGCAATGCGCTCGAACGTGCCCGCGCAGCCCGGCTGGCCGAGAGCATTCCCGGTGCCATTGCCGCTCCGCCGCTGAGCATCGCTGAACTTGCCGGAGTGCTGGCCGGAGCCCGTGCCGCAGTCGGTGTCGATACCGGGCTGACGCACCTGGCTGTCGCCCTGAAAATTCCGACGGTGGCCCTGTATACCGCGACCGACCCGGGTCTGACCGGCGTCTTCGGGATCGGTTTCCATCGCAATCTGGGCGGCAAGGCCCAGTTGCCCAGCGTGGCGGCAGTGCTCGCCGAATTGCAGGCTGCCGGCGACTGATGGCACGCCTGCTCTATTCGCTGCTCTTCTATCTGGCGACGCCGTTGATCTGGTTGCGCCTGCTGTGGCGGGCGCGGAAGCAACCCGAGTATCTGCAGCATCTGGGTGAGCGCCATGGCTTCTATAGCCAGCCGGTTCCACCGCGCCTGATCTGGGTGCATGCGGTCTCGGTCGGCGAGACGCGTGCCGCCCAGCCGCTGATCGAAGGCCTGCTGGCTCGCTGGCCGGAACATCGCATCCTGCTGACTGGCATGACGCCGACCGGTCGCGAAGCCGGTAGATCGGTCTATGGCGACCGGGTACTTCAGGCCTATCTGCCGTATGACTATCCTGGTGCCAGCCGGCGCTTCCTGCGGCATTTCGCACCGGCCTTCGGTGTGCTGATGGAAACCGAGATCTGGCCGAACCTGCTGGCCGCCGCTGTCCGCCAGAAAATCCCGGTGATTCTCGCCAATGCCCGCCTTTCGGCGCGTTCGGCACGCGGCTATGGCCGCCTGCGACCACTGGTGAAGCCGGCATTTGCCAGTCTGGCGGGCGTTTGCGCCCAGACCGCCGGCGATGCGCAACGGATTGCCGGTCTCGGAGCTCAGACGCCTGAGGTGTGCGGCAACATCAAGTTCGACGTCTCGCCAGCAGCGGAGAAGCTGGCGCTGGGCGAGGGCTGGCGGCAAGCCATCGGCCGGCGCCCCGTGTGGCTGGCCGCCAGCACCCGCGAGGGGGAGGAGTTGCTGATTCTCGATGCCTGGCGCCGGCTGCCGGTGGCCGGTGTACTGTTGGTGCTGGTACCCCGCCATCCGCAGCGCTTTGCCGAAGTGGCAGCCTTGCTCGGGCAGCAAGGCTGGGCATGGCAACGGCGTAGCGAGGGACTGCCGACAGAAGACGTCTCGGTATGGCTG
>WBUO01000319.1 GCA_008933675.1 Dechloromonas sp. | reverse complement strand
GATCAGATTGCCGCAGCTTTGATGAAGCAACGTCCTGAGCCCCCTAGCCATCTCTTGCCGAGCTTTACTGACCGGAGTTTTTATGTCGCTAACCATCGTGGAAGTCATCAAACAAGCCGATCAGGGTTTATCTTCGCCTTTTCTGTGCCGAGGCGACGATGACGAGTTGTATTTCGTAAAAGGTCGCGCCAGCGGACGAGCCAGCTTGTGGGCGGAGTGGCTGGCTGGGAATCTGGGGCAGGCTTTCGGTCTGCCGATTCCGCCCTTTTGCATCGCGGAGGTGCCGGCTGCATTGATCCGCGAATGTCCGCCAGAGTTGCGCCCCTTGGGTTGCGGCCCAGCGTTCGCTTCGCGCAATGCGGAGGGCTGCCAATGGTTGGAATTGGCAGGTGCACCTGCTGTCGATAAGACCCTTCAGCGCGATATTCTGGTTTTTGACTGGTGGCTAAGAAACTGCGACCGCACGCGCGGCAACCCCAATCTGCTATGGCATTCGGGCAACAAGGAATTGGTGGTCATTGACCATAACCAGGCGTTCGACCCTGCCTTTTCAGCTACGGAATTCTGGGCGCACCATCTGTTTGCCGGGCAGCACGATGCAGTATTCAACGATCTGGCCGAACAGGCTCATTACGCCGCGCGGCTTAATGATGCGCTTTCCGTCTGGGATGAGGCTTGCGATAATGTCCCGTCCGAATGGTGGTGGGAAAACGACGAACAAGACCTTCCCGCCCGATTCGACCCGGTAGCCGCCCGCACCTTGGCGGCGCGTTGTGCAACCCCTGACTTCTGGAGGACGCCATGAGCCTGTTTGCTTGCCGCTACGCGGTCGTGCAGTTCCTTCCCTATGCAGAAACAGGGGAGTTCGCCAACGTGGGCGTCGCCTTGCTTTGCCCGGAGCGCGGCTTTTTCGGTTTCCGTCTGCAAAGCACCCGACGGACAAAGCGCATTGCCGGTTTCTTCGAACGACTGGACCGCACTGTTTACGTCCGTGCGCTAGGGGGTTTCGAGCAGGAATTGGCGCGCGTCAAAACAATGCTGGAGACCGAAGTTTTCCCCCGCGCCGATGCCGAAAATGCCCGCCAGTTGTTCACCGCACTGACCCATCCACGCGAAGCGATCATGCGCTTTGCCCCGGCCCGCGCGATTTTGACTGCCAACCCGGCGCTTGAACTCGATACCCTGTTTGGCCGTTACGTCGAGCACGATTTCGCGACGCCGGAACACCGCGAGGAAGTGCTGGAGAAACGCATCGGTCAATTGTTGCGCACTTTGCCGCTAGCCAAGCCCTTCCAGGCCCACACCATCGCCGCCGACGACACCCGGGCCCGCTTTCCATTTGTGCTGCTCGACAACGGCAAGCCGGTCAGGGCCATCAAGCCGCTTTTCCTGGCACAGGACGAACCGTTCAAGGTCTTCGAACACGCCGATTTGTGGGTGCCGAAACTACGCCGTTTGCGGGCAAGGGGTTTGCTGCCCGAGGCCACGCTGATTTCCACCGAAGCACCCGCCGAGGACAGCAAGTGCTTCAAGGCATTTGCCGAGGTTCGTGCCGAGTTGCTGGGCATGAACTTGCAAACCGCCCCGGCCAATGACGAAACAACGATTCGGCGGTTTGCTGGTGCCTTGTAATTCGTAGAAAACCAACCAGCTACGCAACGAAGTGCATCGAGCCCCCTTTGGTTCATGCGCCCACTGGCAGGTTCCTAACCGGTGGGCTGTCACCCCACCGCCAACCTGAACATCCCCACAGCCGAATTCTGCCGCCGCAGTCGTGCGTTCGCCTTGTCGGCGAGCAGGAAATCCGGCCAGTCGGCGGTCGGCTGGAAGCAGAAGCGGCGCGGCAGTTCGGTATACAAAGAACGTGGCGGCGCCGTGTGGCCGATGCGCTTGAGCAGGCGGCCGCTCGCTTCGCTGTGGTAGTAGAGGTTGGCCAGGCCGATCTCCTCGCGCAGGAAGGCAATCGCCGCCCACAGCATGGCTTCGGCCCAGATCGGCTGATAGCGTTCGCGCAGATGGCGGCAGTAGGCCAGGGCCGGACCGAGGGGCAGTTGATGGCGGCGGTAGCTGATCTGCTCATGTTCGCCGCAGCCGGCCCGGCGTCGATATTCCAGCCAATCCTCCAGGCGGACTGCACGCCGTAGCCAGTCGGTCTGGATTTCCTCGATCAGCGCGCTGCCGCTCGTCCAATCGATATCGATACGTGCCCAGGCCAGCGTGCGGCGCTGGCGGGCGACCGGGTGGCCGTAATACTTGAACAGGCCATCGACTTCGCCCAGCGGCCCGTAAAGACGCTGATGTTCCCCGCTGAAATTGAGTTGCAGCACCAGATTGACGCCCGGCCGCGAGGTTTGCTGCCAGCGCCACTTGCTGCGCGGCTCGTCGCCCCAGAGATCGAGGTTGAGGATGAAAGGCGTCTGCGCCGCATCGTAATCGGCGGCGTTGAGCAGCGCCTCGTCGAGGCTGCCGCCGCAGGTGGCGAGCAGCGCTTTGAAGCGTGGCTTTTCGAGCAGGCCGGCGTAGGCGGAGCGGCGCAAGGCGGCCACCGGCGCGCTGCGCCCCGGCTGCTGGCGGCAGTGATGCCGCAACAGGCCGATGCCGTAGCGGTCACGGTAATAGGAATAGACGGTACGTTCGCCCTGCAGGCAGGCGACGATCTCGTCGGCGAGTGCTTTTTGCATGGATGACTCCGGGAGGTGCATTCGGGAATGAGGTGCGTAGTGGGGGCTGGGAAAAGTCAGTCATGGTTTTCTCCTTGGTAAAAAATGCGCCGCGACCGGCATGGTCGCGGCCTTGTCCTTCAATCGATTTCAAACTCCGCCACGTCGCCGGCAAGCAGCGCCTCCAGCGACTGCCGGGTGCGTTGCCGCGCCTGCTGGCGGGCGGCCTTGCGGGTGTTGCCGTGCGGGCCGGCGCGGCGGGTCAGGCCGGGCACCAGCAGCGGGTTGCGCGGCCGGCTTTGCGGCAGGATCAGTGGATCAAGTTTCTTGGCCATCGCTCACCCCTTCACGCACAGAACCTGCTTCAGGGTATGGACCACTTCCACCAGATCGCGCTGGTTGTCCATCACCTGATCGATGTCCTTGTACGCCGCCGGGATTTCGTCGACGACCCCGCTGTCCTTGCGGCATTCGATGCCCGCCGTCTGGTCTTCCAGATCGAAACGGGAAAAGCGCCGCTTGGCGGCGCTGCGGCTCATCCGCCGCCCCGCCCCGTGCGCACACGAGCAGAACGACTGCGCGTTGCCCAGCCCGCGCACGATGTACGAGCGCGCCCCCATGCTGCCAGGGATGATGCCCAGTTCGCCCGCCTGCGCCGAAATGGCGCCCTTGCGGGTGATGAACAGGTTCTCGCCGAAATGCCGCTCGCGTGCCACGTAGTTGTGGTGGCAGTTGATCGCCTCGCTCTCCAGCCGGAAAGGCGGCAGCTGCTTCTTCAACACCTCGACCACCGCCGCCAGCATCTGCTGCCGGTTGAGCAGCGCGTAATCCTGCGCCCACTCCACCGCCTCGACGTAATCGTCGAACAGGTCCGAGCCCTCGCTGAAATAGGCGAGGTCGCGGTCCGGCAGATGGATGCGGTGACGCTGCATGTCCTTCTGCGCGGCGGCAATGTAATAGCGGCCGATGACGTTGCCGATGCCGCGCGAGCCGGAATGCAGCATCACCCACACCGCGCCGGCCTCGTCCAGGCACAGCTCGATGAAGTGATTGCCGCCGCCCAGCGTGCCGAGCTGGCACAACCAGGTTTCGCTGAAACGGCGCTGCATCTTCATCAGCCCCGGATGCTTGCCGACAATCGCGTCCAGCCGCTGGTCGAGCACCCGCCCGACCCGCTGCAAGGCGCTGCCGCGCATCCGGCTCGCCGCGTGCTGCTCGAAACCGCAAGGCACGCTGCCCTCGATGCCCAGACGCAGCGCGCGCAGGCTGTCCGGCAAGTCCCCGGCACGCAGCGTCGTGCGCACCGCGTTCATGCCGCAACCGATGTCCACGCCGACTGCCGCCGGAATGATCGCCTGCCGCGTCGGAATGACACTGCCGACGGTGGCGCCGATGCCCGCATGCACGTCCGGCATGGCCGCGACATGCCCATGCACGATCGGCAGATTGGCCACGTTGAGCAACTGCTGCATGGCCGAAGCTTCGATATCGCGCGTCCACACCTTGACCGGGACGCGCCCCTTGTTCAGTTCTAATTGAATGCCCATGATGGATTCCAGAATAGTGCTTTGCTACGGAATCCGGCCCGCCAGGGAAAATCCTGCGGTCAACCGCCAAAAAGGCATAAAAAAACCCCGGCGGACGGCCAGGGTTCATTTCCCGGCCCGGATTCGCTGATCAGCGCGTTCCGGGCGACGACTCGCCTGCGGCTCAGCGCTGGAAAACCTCGTGATCTCGTGCAGGCATGTCGTACTCCTTTCAAAAAATGCAGT
>WBUO01000318.1 GCA_008933675.1 Dechloromonas sp. | reverse complement strand
GCACGACGGCCGTCTGCGGCAGCGTCAGGGCCGGCGAGCGCGCCAGCTCGAATTCGCCGCGGGCAAACATGCCGGCCCGTACGGCATCGGTCGCCGGCAGGTCGACATAGATCAGGCCGTTACGCGTCTGCGCGTCGACGCTCGGTGCCACCGCCCGCACCTTGCCGGTGACCGTGGCGCCGTTCGGGCCGCTGAGCGTCGCCGGGACGCCGACCGGCACCCGCAGCAGATCGGCCGACGGCATTTCGGCGCGCCACTCCAGGCGGCCGCCGCGAATCAGGCGGAACAGTTCCTCGCCGTTCTGGGTCAGCGAACCAACCGTCGCCCGGCGCGCCGAGATCACCCCATCGTCGGGAGCGCGCACCACCGTCTTGTCCATCTTCAGGCCCGCCGCCTGCTGACGGGCACGGGCGGCGGCCAGGCGTGCCGCCGCCATGCGCTCGGCACTCTGGTACTGGGCGTGCAGCTGGGCGCTGTAGAACCCCTTGGCGCGCAACTCCCTGGCCCGCTCGGCATTGCCCGCCGCTTCCGCCGCCGCCGCCTCGGCTTCCGCTGCCGAGGCAACGGCCTCGGCCAGCTCGCTGGCCACGGTTTCGCTGGCGATACGCGCCAGCACGTCGCCACGGCGGACGTGGTCGCCGACCTGGACGCGTACTTCGGCGATACGGTAGTTGGCCACTTCGGCGCCGATCACCGCTTCCTGCCAGGCGACGACATTGCCGTTGGCCGCCAGCACGGCAGGCCATTCGACCTGCGTCGGCGCCACCAGCTCGACAGACAGGGCGGCCTTGGCGGCCGGCGGCGGCGCGGCGCTGCCCCCCGGATCGCCGCAAGCGGCGACGATGACGGCAGCGAACAGCGCCAGGGCGTTGACGGCCAGACCTCTGGCGGAAGGACCGGGAAAATTCAGCTTCATGCGGGCAAGCCTGCGGATATCGGGGCGAAGCCGGCATGATACCTTGATCCCGCAGGCATGCCGCCGGGCGGCGGCCGGCGGCGCTCAGGCGCCCGCCAGCCCCCCCTGTGCTTCTTCGGCGCTGGCATAGAGTTGCGGCGGCAGCTGGCGGCCGGCGAAAGCCTGGCCGAGCTTGACGCGCAGGAAGGCGCTGGAGGTGTAGCGGGTGACATCGTGGTAGTAGGCCTCGACGATCTCGCACACCATCGCCGCATAGGCATCGGCCAGCTCCGGCACGATGTTGAAGCGGTCGTAATTGACGATGGCGTAGACCTTGTGGCCGAGCGGTGCCAGACGCTCGTCGACGGCGGCGCGGATGCGGGCGATGTCATCCTTGCTGCGCACCGCCAGGCCGGCGAAGTCGACGAAGAACAGGTTCTGCCCGGCATCGTAGGTGAGCCGTTCGGCGAGCGGCCGCTCGAGCATTTCGGCACGGATGTTCATCGGCTGCCCGGCGAAGATGCGGGCGTCCATCAGCTTCGGCTCGCCGCGCAGCAGCGGCCGGAAGGCCATCTTGTCGAGGATGTCGCGCTGCAGGTCGACGCCGGGCGCGATCTCGGTCAGTTCGAGCCCCTCGGCGGTCAGCTGAAAGACGCAGCGCTCGGTGATGTAGACCACGTCCTTGCCCCACTTGGCGGCCTGCGGTCCGCTGAAGGTGCGGTGCTCGACCTCGTCGACGAACTTGACGGCGCTGCCGTCCTCAAGGATACGCAGGCGGCCGTCCTCAACGGCGACTTCCAGATTGCCGGCGGTGAAGGTGCCGACGAAGACCACCTTCTTGGCGTTCTGCGAGATGTTGATGAAGCCGCCGGCGCCGGCCAGGCGCGGGCCGAACTTGGAAACGTTGAGATTGCCCTGGCGGTCGGCCTGGGCCAGGCCGAGGAAGGCGATGTCGAGGCCGCCGCCGTCGTAGAAGTCGAACTGGCTGGGCTGGTCGATGATCGCCTGGGTGTTGGTGGCGGCACCGAAGTTCAGGCCGCCGGCCGGGATGCCGCCGATCACGCCGGGTTCGGCGGTGAGCGTCAGCAGGTCGATGATGTGCTCTTCGGCGGCGACGTTGGCCACCCCCTCCGGCATGCCGATGCCGAGATTGACGACGGCGTTGGCGCGCAGTTCGAGCGCCGCCCGGCGGGCGATGATCTTGCGCTCGCTCATCGGCATCGGGGCGATGGCCGACATCGGCACCTTGATCTCGCCGGCGAAGGCCGGGCTGTACTGCTCGATGAAGGTCTGCATGTGGTATTCCGGCTTCTCGGCGACCACCACGCAGTCGACCAGGATGCCGGGAATCTTGACCTGCCGCGGGTTGAGCGTGCCGCGCTCGGCGATGCGTTCGACCTGGGCGATGACGATGCCGCCCGAGTTGCGGGCGGCCATCGCGATGGCCTGCGCCTCCAGCGTCAGCGCCTCCTTCTCCATGGTGATGTTGCCATCGGGATCGGCGGTGGTGCCGCGGATGATGCCGACGTGGATCGGCAAGGCCTTGTAGAACAGGTATTCCTCGCCGTCGATCTCCATCAGGCGGACGACGTCGTCGGTCGTCATGGCGTTCAGCTTGCCGCCGCCGAAGCGCGGATCGACGAAGGTGCCCAGGCCGACGCGGGTGATGGTGCCGGGCTTGCCGGCGGCGATGTCGCGGAACAGGTGGGCGATCACCCCCTGCGGCAGGTTGTAGGCGGCGATGCGGTTGGCCACCGCCAGCTGCTGCAGCTTCGGCACCAGGCCCCAGTGGCCGCCGAGCACCCGGCCGACCAGGCCGTCGTGGCCGAGGTGGTTGAGGCCGCGCTCCTTGCCGTCGCCCTGGCCGGCCGCATAGACCAGCGTCAGGTTGCGCGGGCTGCCCAGGCCATGCACGTCGCCGGCCGCCGCCTCGAGGAAGCGCTGTTCGAGCGCGACGGCGATGTTCTCGGCGAAACCGATGCCGACAAAGCCGCCGGTGGCGACGGTGTCACCGTCCTTGATCAGGCGGACGGCATCGCGGGCGGAGACAACCTTGCCGGCATCGGAATGGGATTGCATGACGGGCATCGAACTTCCTTCTGTGATTAGTTGGCGAGCGCCGCCTCGATCTCGGCAAAGGTCTGCGGCAGCTCGAAGCCGAGTACCGGCACGCCGAGCTGGCGGCCGATCTGCGTGGCCGAGAAGATGCCGCGCACGCGCGGCCGGCCGCTGGCCTGGTCGACGTCCTCGACGAGAATGTGCTGGCGGCCGAGCTGTTTCAGCGCATTGAAGATGTCACCGACGCGGGCGTTCATGACTTCGCTCAGATAGAGCGTGTCGATGCTGCCGATCCTGACCATCAGGTCGTTGACGGTCAGATCCTCGCGGCTGCCGCCGCGCGACTGCAGCAGCTGCATCGGCTTCTCGCCGAGGATGTCGCGGGCGGTGACCAGGCCGAGTACCTGTTCGTCGTGGCCGGTGACCATCAGCAGGCGGACACCACGCGAGATCATGCGGGCGTTGGCTTCGCCGATCGAGGCGGTGGGGGCGATGGTGACGGCCGGCACGCGGGAAAAGTCGGTCATTGCCTCGATCGCCGGCGAATCGCCGCTGACCTGATTGAAGCCGGAAGCACACAGGGCGGCATGGGTGGAAAGCTTGTGCGTCTGCACCTTGACGGAAATGCTCATGTCTATCTCCTCTAGCTTTTGTCGTTGTCCTTGCTTCTCCGGCACGAGCCGTCGGTAGCGCTCGAGCGTTCAGCGAGTATTCGGCGATTCGCCGGGCTTGGCAAGGGTTCGCGGGAAAACCCTAATGCCTTGTTGCGCCGCAAAATCAAGCTGTTGCACAAGACGACAAGGGAGCATGGCCCGGCGCTCTGCTGCCATACTCCGGTAACATGCGGCCGGCAGAATGCCGGCCTTTCCCGGAGACACGAACATGGACCTGTTGTTGTGGCGTCATGCCGAGGCGGAAGAAGGCGATGACGATCTGAAGCGCCGCCTCACCGAACGCGGCGAATCTCAGGCAAGGGCAATGGCGGCCTGGATAAGGCAACACCAGCCGAAGGATCTGCGCATCATCGTCAGCCCGGCAATCCGCACGCAGCAGACGGCGCAGGCCCTGAAGCTGCCTTTCGAGACGCACCGCAAGATCGGCCCCGAGGCCTGCGTTTCCGAACTGATCGCCGCCTCGGGCTGGCCGCTGGCCGGCGGCGCCGTGCTGATCGTCGGCCACCAACCCTCCCTCGGCCGTCTCGCCTCGCTGCTGCTGGCCGGCCAGGAAGCCGAATGGAGCATCAAGAAGGGGGCGCTGTGGTGGCTGTCCAACCGCGTCCGGCGCGGCGAGACGCAAACGGTGCTGCGCGCCATGATGCCGGTTGAGCTGCTCGACGAAAAAGCGGCGAAGTGACCCCTCTGCGGGGGGAATACCCTGGACAAGCGGCAACCTTTGCCGTGAAATAGGTATTTTCCCATCAGCATCCGGAGCGAAGCATGGTCACCAGAAAAAGAACTGCCACCCCGTCGGCCACCACCAGCAC
>WBUO01000317.1 GCA_008933675.1 Dechloromonas sp. | reverse complement strand
ACAGCAGGCCGCTCAACAGCAGCGCTTCGTGGCGCAGCTGCCACAGCGGATGGAGGCCGGCCGGCGGCACGGTGGCGGCAACGTCGATCCCCCAGACGAGGACGACGGCAGCAATGACGGCAGAGAGCAGGATGTTCATGTTGTTGTTTCCGGAAAGATGGGTCGCAAGGGCGGCAATTGATTGAACGGGGCGGCCTCAGCGGGGCGCGGCCGGCGGCGTCGGGGCGGCCGTCGGCAGATCGTCGCGACAACGGCGCTTGTTGCAGTCCCCGGAGCCATCGCGCGGACGGTTCCCGGAATCGTCGCGCCAGCGCCGTTCCTGCCTCTGGTCGAGCAGTTCGCCGCTGTGCGGATGCAGGTAGAGCTTGACGCGGGCGCCCTGGGCATCGGTGGCCCGCACTTCGTAGCGGCCCCGCTCGCGCTCGATCTTTTCGATCTCGCGATAGCCGCCCGCCTCCAGGCGTTCGATCAGTTTCGGCAGCGGCAGCCACTGCATCTCGCCGGCCAAGGCCGGGGCGCGCCTGTCGTCGGCGAAAGACGGCACCAGGCTGACGCCGCCCGCCAGCAGGACGCCGGCGATTGCCAGCATCATCAGGGTATTGCTGATTTTCATGATGTTTTCTCCAGCACGGTTGATCGGGGGATATTCAGTCGTCGTAGTAACCGCGCTCGGCATCGGCATGGCAGGCAACGCAGTTGGCCCGCGTCCGCACGTCCTTGTGCCGCCACTCCCAGTTCGGCACCTCACGGTGCTCGCGCACCCATTTCGGCAGTTCGGTGATGCGCAGGGGCGCGCTGCCGGGGTCGAGGCCGCGGGTGAGTTTTTCGCCACGGCGCTGACCGCCGCTGTCGGCGGCATTGCTCACCAGGTACCCGGTGATCCGGGCTGCCACTGGCGGGTCGAGCGAGGCATCGTCGCCGAAGTGATTCTTCAGGTCGCCCATCATCCGTTGCCAGGAACGGGCAGGCAGCATCGACGGCGCAAAGGCCAGGTGGCAACTGCCGCACTCTTCCTTGACCAGGGGATCGGCCACCGGCGGAAAGAAATGGCTGCCGCCGGCCTGGGCACGGCTCAGCACCAGGGCCGAGAAGGCCAGCACCATGGCGGCGAGGACAAGGGGGCGAACGGGAATATTCATGAGGGTCTCCTGTGTGTCGTCGGGCTCACTGGCCAGCCATGAAGGTCAGCCAGTCGCCTTTTTCCCGCGGCGTGCATTCCCGGCCGAGGACTTCGTTGCAGTTGCGCTTGAACCATTTCTCCACCTTGGCCGGATCGGCGTAGCGGCCCGGTGTCGCCGACAGGGCGACCGGTTCGATCGTCTTGCCGGCCGGGGTTTTGCCGGCGCCGCGAGTATCCGGACCATGGCAGGAGGTGCAGGCCGGCGTATCCGGCTTGCCGAGGGCGAAAGCCTGTGTGTGCAGCGTCTTGCCGCGGGCCGCCGAGAAACCGGCAAAGCCCGGATCGCCAGCCTTCGCCGCCGCAGCGTAGCGTGCCAGCTGGTCGTCGAGCGGGCTGGCGGCGACGGCCAGAGGGAGCAGCAGCAGTGCGGCAAGCAGTGGGGTGGCGAGGGGTTTTGTCATGGCGGGCATCCCGGTGGTTATGCGATGGGACGCAATTTGACAGGCCCAGCCTGAAGCAAACCTGAAGGCGGCGTTCACCTGAAGTTCATCGCCAATGCGCTACAAAGAAACCGTCAGCGCTGGCGCTACCGGGCAGTCTGGCCGGCACCGCGATAGCGTGACATCATCCATCTGCGATAGGAGTCGATCATGTCCCGAAGCAAACTGATGCATACGCTGCTTGCCGCCTGCTTCATCGTCGCGGCCGGCAGCACCCCGGCCATTGCCGCCGACGAGCCGATCTTCGGCAGTCAGCTGATGACCCAGCAGGAGCGCAACGATCACCGTTTGAAGATGCGCTCGGCGAAAACGGCCGAGGAGCGCGAAACCGTGCGCGCCAAGCACCATGAGCAGATGCTTGAACGCGCCCGCCAACAGGGTGTGACGCTGCCCGAAACGCCGCCGGCCCAGGGTGCCGGCCGCGGCATGGGGCCCGGAGGCGGCCGCGGCATGGGTGGCGGGCAAGGTCCCGGCCGCCCGCAATAGGGCTCAGTCAGGTGTATCGTCCGCATCTTTTCGCCGGCCCCGCGCTGATGTTGCTGCTCGCCCTCAGCGGCCCGGCCGCCGGCGACGACCGCCGCGATCATGATCTGGCCCGGCAGGCGCTGGCCGCCGGGCAGATTCTGCCGTTGCGCACGGTGCTTGAGCGCATCCGCCAGGACTACCCCGGCGAGGCACTGGAGGTCGAACTGGACGAAAGGTCAGGACGCTGGGTGTACAAGGTCAAGATGCTGCGCCCCGACGGCGGCGTCAGCAAATTGCTGCTCGATGCGCGCGATGCCTCGCTGCTCGGTGTCGGCGGGCACGGGCGCGGCGGCCGGCATGGAGGACGGGACTGATGCGCCTGCTGGTCGTCGAGGATGAACCGACCTTGTGCGCCCAATTGTGCCGCAGCCTGGAGGCCGCCGGTTATGCCGTCGATAGCGCCGGCAACGGTCGCGACGCCGAGCATCTCGGCCGCGAGGAAGCATTCGACGCCGTGGTACTCGACCTCGGCCTGCCGCTCGTCGACGGCCTGACCGTACTCAAGCGCTGGCGCGCCGCCGGGCGCACCATGCCGGTACTGATCCTGACTGCCCGCGGCGACTGGCACGAGCGCGTCGCCGGCATCGATGCCGGCGCCGATGACTACCTGGTCAAGCCCTTCCACATGGAGGAGTTGCAGGCCCGGCTGCGCGCCCTGATCCGCCGCGCCGGCGGTCAGGCCGCCAACGAGTTGAGTTGCGGGCCGCTGGTACTGGACACGCGCAGCGCCCGGGTGCATGTCGATGGTCAGCCGCTGACCCTGACCAGCCACGAGTTCCGCGTCCTCGCCTACCTGCTGCACCGCTGCGACCAGGTCGTCTCGCGCAGCGAACTGTCGGAACACATCTACGCCCACGACAGCGACCGCGACTCGAACACCATCGAGGTCTTCGTCGGCCGCCTGCGCAAGAAGCTGCCGGCCGACATGATCGAGACGGTGCGCGGCCTCGGCTACCGCCTGCGCGCCCCGGCATGAGCGGCGGCCGCTCCTCGCTGCGGCTGCGCCTGCTGCTCGGCACCCTGGTCTGGATCCTGGGCAGCATCGGCTTGACCGGCTGGTTGCTGAACAGCCTGTTCAGCCAGCATCTGAGCCGCCAGTTCCATGCCGAGCTGCAGACCCACCTGAACCAGCTGGCAGCCAGTCTCGAATTCGACGAAGGCGGCCAGGCCGTGCTCAGCCAGCCGCTCAGCGACCCGCGGCTGGTCCGCCCCTATTCCGGTTTGTACTGGCAGGTCGACCGCCTGGCCGACGGCCAGCTGCCGGCCGCCATCGCCGTACTGCGCTCGCGCTCGCTGTGGGACCAGGCGCTGGCCGTGCCCGACGACCGCCCGGCCGACGGCGAAGTGCACCGGCATGCGGTGAGTGGCCCGAACGGCACGCCGCTGCTGATGATCGAGCGCCTGCAACGGCCGCTCGATGGGCCCGGCCCGGCCGTCCGCCTGATCGTCGCCGCCGATGAAGCGCTGCTCGGCGAGCCGCTGCAGCGCTTCCGCGGCATGCTGCTGGCCGCCCTCGCGCTGGCCGCCGCCGGCCTGGTCGGCGCTGCCGTCGTCCAGGTACGCAGCGGCCTGCGCCCGCTCAACCGCCTGCGCGAGGAACTGGGGCAGCTGCGCGAAGGCCGGCGGAGCAGCCTGGGCGGTCGCTACCCAAGCGAAGTGCAGCCGGTGGTCGACGAACTGAACGCCGTTCTGGCACGCAATGCCGAGTTCGTCGACCGGGCGCGCAGCCAGGCCGGCAACCTGGCGCATGCGGTGAAGACGCCGCTGAGCGTGATGGCCAACGCCGCTGCCGCCGAAACGGGGCCGCTGGCCGAGCTGGTCGGCAGCCAGGTGGTGCTCGCCCGCCAGCAGATCGATCACCACCTGGCCCGCGCCCGCGCCGCCGCCGCGGCCCAGCTGAGCGGTCAGCGCTGCCAGTTGCGGCCGGCGGTGGAAGGACTGATCCGCCTGATGAACCGGCTCTGCGCCGAGCGTGAACTGCAGATCGTGCTGACCGCTTGTCCGGAAAACCTGGTCTTTCGCGGCGAAGCGCAGGACTTGCAGGAAATGCTGGGCAACCTGCTGGACAATGCCGGCAAATGGGCCTCCCGGCAGATCAGCGTCGATGCCGCGCAGATCGGCAGCGAACTCTGTCTGGATGTCGATGACGACGGTCCCGGCATTGCCGCCGGCCAGCGTGCGGAACTGCTGCAACGCGGCGTGCGGGGCGACGAACATTCCCCCGGCTCGGGCCTTGGTCTGGCCATCGTAGACGATCTGGCCCGTCTCTATGGTGGACGCCTGGAACTCCTTGACGC
>WBUO01000316.1 GCA_008933675.1 Dechloromonas sp. | reverse complement strand
TCACGGAGCAGCACCCGGTCCGCCACGACCGACCGGCGCTCGAAGACATGCGCCTCCGCCGAGGCGACGGCTTCCGCCGGTGTGACGGCGACCCTCGGTAGCGGCGTTCCGTTCGCCCGGGCGACGACCGCCTGCAAGGGCGGAAGCTCCGCGCCGGCCTCGCGCAGCCATCCCGCCCGCAGGTCGGCCGCTGTCGCGTGGGACTTCGCCGCCCGGCTGTCCGCTGCGATTGATTGCAGGGCATCTTGGGAGGATGCCCCGACCTGCGCGGCCTGCTTCAGGATCAGACCCCGCCGCTTGCTGAAACGCTGCCGCAGGTCCGCCGGCACCCCCTTCACATTGAAACCGATGCCCCGCACGGTCTCCAATTCATAGCCGGCGGCCTGCATCCGGGAGGCCAGCTTGTTGTAGCAGACCTCCCGGAAAAAGCCCTGATGGCGGTAATACCCGAAGGGCTGGACGCCTTTCCAACGCTGCTCGGCGGCATCGTAGGTCAGGTTCATGATGCAGACGTGCGTATGCAGTTGGGGATCGAGGGACCGGCTGGCGTCGTGGGTAACGAGGGAGGCCACCATATTGCCGGTGGCCCGGTCGCCGTTCCCGCCGCCGCGTCGGACGCGGGTGGCCGTGACGGCTTCGATCTCCCGCAGGGTGTCCGCTACCGCTTCCTGCCACCAGCCGCCGATCCGCTGGTCGCCCCCGACCAGATGAAGGAGCGAGACATCCTTGGGCGGGGAGACCTGGCCGAAGTAACAGACCCGGCGCTTGCCGCCCTTGTCCCGAGCCATGAGCTTCTGGCCGGTCAGAGGGTGGTAGCCGCGGGCCAGACTTTCAAAATGGGCGAGATCGCAAGGGCCGCTCAGTCCCAACTGCTCCGCGCCGGCGCCAAACCACGTCATCTGGGCCTGGCCTTCCTGGGTCAGGTAGTCGCCGACGCTCAGGTGCTCGCGGAAATACTCCACGGCGCCTTTCACGGCAAAGCAGGGTTTATCGAATCGGACCATTCCAGCACCATACCTAAACGCCATAATAAATCTAGCACTTTGACAGCATGAGCCTTGGGAAAGGCTAAAGCTGCAACCCAACGGGCATTTTTTCCCATGATCCAGCGGTCAAAGGGAACGACCTGCAGCAATCCAATCCCTGGCGGCAAAAGCCGCTCTGATCATACATGGAAGTCGGAACACGCCACCCCTAACGTCCGTTAGGAAGGTGTCGCTACTCCGCCACTCGACCACCACTCGGCCACCGTTTTGTCGCCACTCGGGGCCGGGCGGAGGGGTATTATTTTTTGTTTTACTTAAAGCCATAATAAAACAGGTTCGTTTTTACAGATGGAAAACGAAACCCTGCACGCCCGCCTGATGGAGGATGCCCGCCGGTATGACCCGGCGGAGCACAACCGCAGTCTGCTCGTGCCCTTCAAGGACGTGATCCTGCTCTGCCGGGCCAAGTTCATGAGCTACGAGCAGATCGCGGCGACCCTGACCCGCCACGGGCTCCGGTCGTCGCCGGCCTCGGTCGGCGTCTTCTGCCGGCGGCATTATACCAAGGCGGACATCCTCCGCGAGCGGCAGCGAGTCGAGGCCGGCCGGAAGCCGGCCGGGGCGGCTCCTTTGGCCCCAATCATCCCGCCCGGCGCACCCGGCAAGCGCGGGCCACGCATCGCCCGGGACAACTACTGATCCCCATGCCCACACCCGCCAAACGCATCATCGTCTGCCCGCAGGACAAAGGCGGCATCGGCAAGAGCTTTGTCGCCACCCTCCTTTACGACCACTTGCAGGATGAGGGCGTGGCGGTGAAGGCATTCGACCTGGACCATGCCAATTCAACCTTCCAGCGGTTCGTGCCGGAGGCCGAGTTCATCGACACCGATGTGGACGCCGACCGGCTGGGAGTCCTCGACCGGATCGTCCATGCCTTGGACGAGGCGGATGTGGTGCTGGTGGACAACCGGGCATCCGGCGGGAGCAAAGTCCTGTCCTACCTCGACGAGGCCCGGCTGCCCGAGTTGCAGGCCGACTTCGACTGCCTGCTGGTCTTTCTCGTCGTGGCAACTGACGACAAGGACGCCAACTCCCAGATCGCGGATCTGCTCGATGCCTTCGGCAACCGGGTGCGCTGGCTCGTCGCCCGCAATCTCCGGGACGGGCCGACCCTGAGTCTCTACGGCCAGAGCAATGCCCGGAAACGGCTGGTGGAGTTTGGGGCTATCGAGGTCGAGGTGCCGTGTTTGGCCGAGGTCACCCGCAATCAGTTGCAGGCGGCCAACCTCACGGTCGGGCGCGGGCGGACGGCGGACAAATTGCATCTCCTGGACCGGTCGCGCTGTGTCCGCTTCCACAGCCACATGGCGGGCGAGTTCGCCAAGGCCCGCAAACTCTTGATTGCGGCATGAAGCCCGAGGAAATCCTCGACCCGGCAACGATGCCGGATGACCTGCAATGGGTCGTCACCCATTACCGGCTCCAACCAAACGACCCTGTGTTCCTGCTGATCGCCTGGCACTGGAACCGGATGAAGAAATGCGAGGACACCGTGCAGCTCGCGATTGTGGAGCTCAAAAGCGCGCTCGATGCGCGGGTCGAGTCCCTGGCTGACGCGGCGGAGACGGTGGCCGGCGTCAACACCGTGCTCGCCGAGGTGCAGGACGCCCTGGCCACAAAACCCGCGCAGCTTGGCCAGCAGTTCGAGCAGGAACTGAGGGAACCGGTCGCGCAGGCGGTGAGCCAGTTGCAGACCCTCGAAAGGTCGCTCGCCCCGCTGGCCCGGAACTTCCAGACGGCCCGACGCCGGCAACTGCTGGCCGCATTGTTGACCGGCGTCGCCTTGGGCGTGCTGTCCTCGGTCATCGTGCTCTTGGCGTGAAGGTCCGCGCGGTGAGCCTGGCCGGGATGTGCTTCGCCGGGGCGTGGCTGGCGAAGGCCGGCGTGGCGGCTCCGGCGGGCTACTGGCTGCCGATCCTCGCGGAATCGGCCGGGGTCTGGATTGCGTATTGTGCCTTGGTCGAGGTGTGCGAAGGCGGGAGCGGAGTCGTGCTGCGGTTGTGGGGGCTGGCGTGGACCCGGGACGAGGCGTGCTGCCATTTCTTCATCACCGGGGCCACCGGCACCGGCAAGACGGCCCGGGCGGTGGTGCCGATCGTGCATGGCTTGCGCTCCACACTGCCGGATACGGGGGTGCTGGCGGTGGACTCCAAAGGAGCCTTGTGGAAGCCGATGGCGGAGATGGCCCGCGCCTTGGGACAGGAGGACACGCTGCGGCTCATCCGGGTGCGACCGACCCACATCTCACCGACCAAGTGGTCGCCGCCCCTGCGGCTGAACATGCTGGGCGACCCCGACGTGCCCTGGTCAACCTACGCCAAGATCATCGTGGATACGGCGTCGGCCGCTGGCCAGCGGGGCGGCCAGAGCTTTTTTCGGGAGACCGCCCGCGACGCCATCACGCACGCCATGCACGCCCTGGAGGCGGTCGATCTGCCGGTGACCCTCTCCAACATCCACAACGTGATTTGTATTTCGACGGACACGGCGATGCTGCTCGGGCGGCTGGGCGAGACCAAGGGGACTGCCGCGGAAGTCGAAAGGCAGTATTTCAAGGATTTCGCGGCGCAGCCGCCGGAGCAAAAGGGCGGCACGGTCTATACGGTCGCCAACTACCTTCGCCCCTACACGCCGCCGGACATCCGGGAGGTGTTCTGTTCGGTGGAACCCAATTTCTCGCTGGGCGAAGTGGATCTGGGCCGGCTCATCTGCCTGTCCGTCCCGCAGACTTACCAGGTGGAGCGTCGGTATCTGAACCTCCTCTGCAAGCAGCTCTTCTTTCTGCATTCGTTCCGGCGCTTCGACCTGACACCCGAGGAACTGCGCCGGAAGAACATGATTTCGCTCGTGCTCGATGAAGGCCAGAAGACGACGCTGGTTTCCGAGGACGGGTTCTCCGACCACGCCACAGTGGACGAACTACGCGAGGCAGGTGTGTGTTTGATCTCGGCGACGCAAACACCGCTGTCGCTCTACGCCTCGTTCGAGACCGAAAGGAAGGCTGACGTGTTCATGGCGAATTTAAGATCGCAGATCCACTTCCGCGCGGCCGATGAGAAGGGTGCCAAGATCATCTCCGAAAAAATGGGCGGTCGGGAAATTCGCAAATACAGCGGAGGCGTCAGCGGGGGACGCACCTCGAGTAACTGGCAGTCGGCCGACGAAGCGTGGTTCAAGCCGACGCGGCTTCTCTCGCTGAAGGATGGTAGCGCCCTCATCAAGCATCCGCGGCGGACGGGAAAACCACTCATGCGGACGCTGCCGTTCACGACCTTTACGCAGGCCAATGTGTCGCCGCTGGAGGAGGCGGCTTAGCCGGAACGGCACTGCCGTGCGCCTAGTTGCGCCAGTCCACGAGCCGCAGCGCCGGGATGCGGGCAAACTCGCGGGTGTTATTGC
>WBUO01000315.1 GCA_008933675.1 Dechloromonas sp. | reverse complement strand
CTCGCGAAGCGTATCCCGGATCGCCGCTGCTCCACCCTGACATGAGCGTATCGGAAATCGAGTCCGGCCTTTATCGCCAATGCAGGATCATGCCGGAGACGCCGGAGTCGGGGTCAATTCCGTCATCGGCTGACTATGCCGTTGGCGATGATCCTGACTATGAGCCGGAGCGGGAATGGTTCTTCCGGGTTCTCCTCGGCCATACGCCGCGAGATCTCGCACAGCTCCTCCACCATTATATTCGTGAGCATCCGCTTGTCGGCCGACTGCTGCTCGCCAAGGATTTCCGCGTCGCATTCGCCTTACGACCAGAATTGCTCACCCGAGAAGGCTGGCCGGATGAGGTCACTCGCTTCTGGCATAATCGCGACTTGCAGCGCGTTCTGGCACCAGCCAATGCACTATCCGCGTATGCGGAATTCGCCCGACTGTCGATGAACGACAAGGCCATGTGCGCGATGACCTATCGCGACGATGGCAATTCTATGACCATCCTTCAGGCCATCAACAGCATCACGGCTGGACCAAATTCCGAGGCCTTCACGGCAAACCAGGTTCAGATCAACCGTCTGCTCGAAATGGTGCCTCTACAGACTACAGTGCTGCTTCCGCCGACTTGCGTATTCGCAGAGCGAAATTCCCTCATGGGCGGAGCTTGGTCGCGCGCCGCCGCTTCGAACCTGCCTCAAATCCTCTTCGAGTGTGGTGATAAGCTGCCCGAGATGCTTCGGGGGACGAGTGACTTCGAAGCAGGATTGACACAAGATAATCTGCGTGCCCATCCAGCGGCGTGGTTCGAAAAGCACGGCAGGGAGGCTGCATGGTCGCAGAAACGACCCGCCGTGACGCTGTGGTCTCTCGACCGGCAACAGAATGTGGCTGTCAATCTCATTGAAATAAGCCGTTTCTGCGACGCGGCGGCTATGTCGTGCGGCGCGCGAAATACGCCGTTTAGCTACAGAACGTCGAAAAAAGATCTCGCCAACCTTATCAAAGCTTTGGCGCTGATGTGGCTGGTTGACGCCAGACCTGCAGCAGCGGTCCAAATCACCGAGGAACTTCTGACGGGGCTAAAGGATCGGAATGGCCTCAAGACGGCTTTCGACGACGACATGCTGGACGATATTTGGAGGCGGAAGGACTTCGGGCGGCGCGCTTGCAAAACCGGACAGGAAAAGGCCGACAAGCGCCGAAACCCCGGACAGCGCGGGTTCTCGGCTCAGGGGCATCCGCATCTATGGTATAGGGACGATGGTGATGACGTCGGTCAATATCGTAAACTTCAGTTGCAGGCGGTTGTGGAGCATTGGGGGCTCGGAAGCGAGCCCAGTGCATGGATGTCGCAATTCTCGCGGCACCCGAATTGCAGTTCCGGCAGCAAGCGAAAAGGCTGTTCGATGACCCTCGACATCGAGGCTGCCTATTGCAGTCGCGACCACGCGATGATGGTCACGGCTCATCCCACCGATCCCATGCATGAATTCCTGGCACGGCCCCTGTCGTTCATCGACCACGAAATGCGTCGCTGATCCCACACAATTAATTCCGCGAAGCTAGCGCGAGTGACCCTCCGCCGTCCTCATTTCGGGCCGGGCCAAAAACTGGGGATACAGACAAAGCCATCCCGAGCGCGTCCCAGAACGCGGCAGCACATCAAGACGAACGACACGGTCATTCCTCTTGTTAGTTACCACTTCGATGATTCATGGTCGTCGATTCCGGCCGAGGCCGAACTCATTGATCGATGGTTCGGCCTCGCGATCGCAGAGCTGTTTGGAGTAACCCCCCATGAGTAAAGATCATCAGGGAATGCGCTTCACTTCATGCAATCCAAAGAGAAGCTTCGGCGACGCAAGGTGCGGATCATTTCCATCACCCAAGCCTTCGGCGATAACTCCGCTGCGGATTTGTCGGTCGGCATGCTGGCGCTGTTCGATGAATATCATAGCTGCTTCCGACACCCCGGCCAACTCGCCGGTCTTCCCGCTCGCCTCCGCTTCCTTAATACCCCGATGATTTGCTCGTCCGAAAACCCAAAATGCTTCATCTTTCCGCCCTTCCTTCAAGGCCGGACTCTAATCACTCTTGGACGAAAATCAGGGGATGACATTAGATACGGTCTAAATTTCTGCTTCCAAAGGCTACAGCACCTAGGCTGAAACTATTCCATTCTTTACGTTACATTCAGAAAGCCGCGATATTTATTCGATCTCCAGAAGATTGCGGAGCGCTACAAAATGGAGCGGATGCTTAAGCTAAACACAGCGATTTTTGCCAGTGCAACCATTGCATGGGCCCTTTTGTTCGCGCCCAACGCCAACGCCCAGATGACGTCCACAAATTGCATGGTCATGGGCAACATGCTGAATTGCACTTCGATCGGCGGGCAATCAAGCGCTGATCAAAACGATAACGGTCGTATCCTTGGCGAAGGTATCGGATCGCTGATTGCCAATATCGGCGAAAAAAACTTTCGAAAAAAGATCGGAAGGATGTTGTCTGCTGGCGATTGCGAGTCAGCATCGCGATATGCGTATGAAAAAGGTCGGCTCGAGCTTGGCTCTTCGATAGCATCGCAGTGTCGACGGCCGCCATTGGCTGCGCCCTCGCCCCGCCAAGCTCCTGCGCCGGAAATTTCGCCGCTGGAGTTGGAACAAGCACTCGCTCGCGTAGCGCAAAACGCCAAGACGCCCATGGAAGTATTCGAAAAGACGACCGTTTCAAAGGTCGAAGCACGTGGCAAAGAATTGTTGATGACGGCTCTCGTGGACCAGGCAGGGGCGTCGCTCACGGAAAGCGGTCGAATGCGCATGACGCGCGCCATATGTGAAGCCAGCGCCCCTCTCTTGAAGGCTGGAGCGACAATCCGGGTCGAATTATTCGAGAAATCAAAATCCAAGTCGTTCGACACTCTCGTTACGACGCGGGGCGATTGCTTTATCTAGCCATTCGTTAGCCTCATTGACCTTGCGATCCGAGAACCCGATCAGCGGGTAGTGGGTCGGCTTAGACCTGATCCAGAATTTTTTACGGGCCGCGCTCGCCGCGCGTTGATTCAGCATGTTCAGCCCCCAAACGGAACGTCTGCGATGTCCCACGGCCGGTCTGGGCGAGGCTCAGCACCTATTAGATTCGGTCTACCAGAATAGCTAACCTCGATCTCGGAGAACAACGGTGGCGAAAAGCGCCCTACTGGTCGATTTCGACAATATCTTCAGTGCTCTTTGGTCGTTAGACCAGCGCATCGCGATAAAGTTCGCTTCGGAGCCAGGGGATTGGCTTCAAATTCTCGCTAACAGCTATTTGAGCGAGGACACACGGCGATGGTTGTTCGCGCGCTGCTATCTGAATCCCGCGGGCTTTGTCAGCGCGCCGGGGGACGCGGGCGAACGTCTATATTTTTCCAGATTCCGGCCCGGATTTGTTCGCGCTGGCTTTGAGGTCGTCGACTGCCCTGCCGTGTCGCGAGGCGGAAAAAATGCTGCCGACATCCGGATCGTAATCGACGCACTGGATTTGCTCTCCCACCGCACGCGCTTTGACGAATTCGTAATCGCATCCGGCGATTCGGACTTCACGCCGCTGCTGCAGCGCTTGCGGGCCGAAGACCGACGTATAGCCGTTCTTTCACCGGGCTATCTCGCGGCAGCCTATTCTGCGGTGGCAGATCGGATCATAGGGTTCGAAGCGCTTGAAACCATTTTGAACGCTGACATAGAGAACGACGCCCCCTCGTCGCAGACAGGCGCAGAGCCGGCCGGAATGGGCCAGGAAAATGCTATCAGTGATGAGGCGAGCAACTTTGCCGCCTTCATCAGGACGCGATATGACCAAGCGACGGAACCGCTAAATCTTGCTGCACTAGCGTTCGAGACTGCGAGGATTTGCCCAGCGGCAAAGCAATCTGCGTGGTTCGGAAAGGGTTTCAAAGGCGCCGTTTCGGATTTGCACCTCCCCAATGCGCGGACATCGCAGCATCATATTTGGGATGACGAACGGCATCAGCCTCCGTCCGCCGCGCCCACTTCGGAAACCTCCATTCCTAATTCCGTTGCCGAATTAAGCAGGCAGCTCGAGCTTCCTCGGCTCGAAACCGGTGGTTGGCAGGCGCTCTTTGCGACGTTGGAACTTTATTCCGAAAGCCATGAATTTCGTCTTTCCGAGGCCACCCGTTGGACTCGCGACAAACTTGCTGAGCAGGGTGTGCCGATCGCGCGCGCATCGATCGGTCAAGTGGTTCGCGGCGCGCAAATCGGCGGAGCCCCGCTAAACGAAAGCGCTATTCCGAGCGCGAAGGCGATAGGAGAAGCGTATCTTGCATCACTAATGGGGCGCGCTGAGACTCTAGGCGTATCGATTGATAAACCCACCGAAGAGACTCTCGCGGCCCTGTTCGGCCTATCCGACGGTCATCGCCAAGAGGGATAGAGCCGCTCGCTCCCAAGCGGCT
>WBUO01000314.1 GCA_008933675.1 Dechloromonas sp. | reverse complement strand
AACTGAAGAACATCGCCGACCGCTGGGCGCTCGGCCTGCCCGACGGACTGCCGGCAGCGGCCGGCGAAGCGCCCGGCGCCTCGCTGACGGCCCAGGTCGACGCCGCCGAGAAACAGGCCATCGCCGCCGCCCTGCGCCAGTGCGACGGCCAGGTGGCGCGCGCCGCCGAACTGCTGCAGGTGCCGAAGAAGACGCTGTACGACAAACTGACCCGCCACGGCCTGAGCGCCGAGGATTTCAGACAAGCGATCCTCCATCCGACCAGGAACTCCCCACCGGGATAGCTGGCATGCTGCGGGATACCGCCATCGTGCGGGGCGATTCCGGATTGCACACATCAATCGACAGCCCCCGCTCCCGCACCATCCACAACATCTTTCACCAGAATCAGCAATTCCATTTGAATATGATGTTGAGCTAACATCCTGCCTTTGCGCCGCCCTGGCGCTCCTCAACCGACAGGCAGGTGACTCATGGACAATCTCCCCGATCCCATCGGCGGCGCTGCCGGCTGGCGCCAGCATGCGCGGCTGCTCAGCCTGAGCACGCCGCTCGGTGCCGATGTACTGCTTGCCGAAAGCGCCAACATCGACGAGGCCCTCGGCCCGGTCACCGAACACGCCGGCTATCGCATCGAACTCAGCGCCCTGAGCAGCGACGCCCACCTGTCGCTGACCGCCCTGCTCGGCCAGCCCGCCCGCCTGGATCTGCAAACCGCCTTCGCGCGCAGCGAACCGCGCCCCTTCCACGGCCACATCACCGAAGTCGTCCGTCTTGGCGCCAACGGGGGCTTCGGCCGTTATCGCCTGATCATCGAACCCTGGCTCAGCTTCCTCGGTCACCGTCAGGACAACTACCTCTTCCAGGACAAAAGCGTCATCGAGATCGTCGACGAACTGCTTGCCGACTGGCGCGGCCAGGGCAAGCTGACACCGGACTGGCGCTGGGATCTGGCCGATAGCGCGGCCTACCCCAAGCGCGGCATGACCGTGCAGTACCAGGAAACCGATCTCGCCTTCCTCAAGCGCCTGCTCGCCGAAGAAGGCCTGTTCTGCTGGTTCGAACACCAGTCGGCCGACGACGAGCAACTCGGCAGCCACCGCCTGGTCATCGCCGACCACAATGCCGCCTTCCCGGACAATCGCCAGGCCCGCGTCCGCTATACCCAGTCCGGCGCCACCCTCGACGAGGACAGCCTCGACCGCTGGGTCGGCCGGCGGCAGATCGACACCGGCGAAACCAACGCCAGCAGCTGGGACTACCGCAGCCGCTCCTGCCGCCCGCAAAGCGCCGCCAGTGCCGTCGATTCCGGCAACCTGCCGCGCACCGTCGCCTGGCACGACCCCGGCCAGTACGCCTGGCAGAGCAGTGCCCACGGCGAACGCATGCTGGGCAACCAGCGCCAGGCCATCGACGCCCGCCTCAAACAGTTCGCCGGCGAAGGCACCGTCCGTACCGCCGCCCCCGGCACCTGCTTCACCCTCGCCGACCATCCGGATCACGACCGCGACACCGCCGCCGGCGCGCCCGCCGAGGCCACCCGTTTCCTGATCACCGCCGTCCGCCACTACGCCCGCAATGCCCTGAGCGAATCCGGCCTGGGCGAACCGTCTGCTGACGGCGACACCGCACTCCGGAGCACCGACGGCGAAGACCCGGCCGGCGAACCCGCCAGCGAGTTCTACCGCAATGAACTCGTCGCCATCCGCGCCGCCATTCCCTGGCGCCCGCTGATGGCTGATAGCCATGGCCGGAACATCCACCCTCGCCCCAGTGGCCGCGGCACGCTGACCGGCGTCGTCGTCGGTAGCGGCGATCCCACCCACACCGACCGCGACGGCCGCATCCGCGTCCAGTTCCCCTGGCAACGCGGCGCCCAGGCCGCCAGCCGCAGCGCCCACCCGGCCGGCGACGACAATGCCCCGGCCAGCAACCGCCTCGGCGTCTGGCTACGCGTCATGACCCCGGTCGCCGGCGCCAACTGGGGCGGCCACCTCACCCCGCGGCCCGGCCAGGAAGTCCTCGTCGCCTTCCAGAACGGCAACATCGACCGCCCCGTCGTCGTCGGCACCGTCTACAACGGCCAGGGTGACGACGACGCCCAGGGCAACCGCATCGCCAGCGGCACCATGCAGGCCAGCGCCAATGCCCCGGCCTTCTTCGCCGGCAAGGAAGCCGCCCCACACACCCACGGCGCCAGCCTTTCCGGCATCAAGAGCCAGCAACTCAACAGCACGCGCAGCGGCCAGGGCGGCTACAACCAGCTGGTCTTCGACGACACCCCCGGCGAAAGCCGCATCGAGCTGGCCACCACCGAATACCGCAGCCACCTGCAGCTCGGGCATCTCAAGCAACAAACCGACAACGCCCGGCAAGCCGACCGCGGGCACGGTGGCGAGCTCGCCACCCGGGCCGCCGGCGCCATCCGCGCCGGCAGCGGCCTGCTGCTCAGCGCCGACGCACGCAGCAACGCCAGCAGCAGCCAGCTCGACAGCCGCGAGCCGATCGCCCGCACGGACAACGCCCTCAGCCTGAGCACCAGCCTGGCCGACGTCGCCGGCAAGCAGAACGCCGCCCTCAAGGGCGACCCCGGCACCGACCAGCTGCCGGCCAATCAGGGGCTGCAACACGCCAGCGAAGTCATGAGTGCTACGACCAGCCGCGGTGCCGAAACCGCCGGCAGCGGCAGCATCAAGATCACCGGCGGCGGAGCCGGCAGCATCCCGGCCTGGTCCGAACCGCGTCTCCAGCTCTCGGCCCCCGGCGGCATCGCCCAGCTCACCCCCAACAACCACATCCTCGTCGCCGGCAAGACGCTGACCATCGCCAGCGGCCAGGACTGCAACCTGCTCGCCCAGGGCAACCACAGCCTGGCCGTCAAGGACGGACTCGCCCTGTTCACCATCGGCAAGGCCGGCAACGGCCAGAAGCCCAATCAGGAAACCGGCACCCACCTGCACGCCGCCAGCGGCACCGTCAGCCTGCAATGCCAGAGCGGCAGGATCACCGCCGCCGCCGACAAGAAAGTAACCATCGCCAGCACCCAGGCCAGCCTCAGCGCCAGCGCCAAACAGAAGATCCTCGCCACCGCCCAGGGCGCCTACCTGAAGATCGAAGGCGGCAACATCGAACTGCATGCCCCGAACAAGGTGGAATTCAAGGCCAGCAAGAAGGATTGGACCGGGCCGGCCAGTGCTTCACCGGAAGGATTGAGCTTTCCCGTGGCAAAGGACCTGTTTGACGAGCAATTCAAAGTTACGGACAAGAACACAGGAGAGTCCATGCCCTTCTTCAAATACCGGATCGAAAACGGGCAAGGCAAAGTGCTGATCCGCGGCTATACCGACAAAGACGGTTTTGCCACGCGCCTCCATTCAGCCAAGCCCGAAGACATCCGGATTCTTCCGGACGAGGAGTAATCATGGGTGAGAACAGTGTTCTGGGGAACGCCAAGCTGAACCCCAACGGCCCTACCGTGGCCGACGCAAAGGCCAGCTACGACAGCGATCTGGTGCTGTTTCAAGCGGAAACCAACGAAGTCATCGTCGTGCCTCAGAAAAACGCCAAAGCCTTTCTCGAGGAAGCCAATCAAATGGAGAAGCTCTGCCGTGATCTGGTCACGGCGAGAGAGAAGATTCTCGGGCTGGAAGATGGCATCAGCGAGGAAACGGCAAAACGCACCCCCTCCAGTAGTCGGCTGGACCAGCTAAAAAGGGAACACGCCAAGGCCCGGCAGGCCTACGACACGGCCTATGAGGCAGTCAAGAAGGAACTGGGTGATACGGGTTATCTGGCCGGCTCGGGCAGCGGCAAGGAACTTCTCGAACTGGTTCCGTTGATGAAGAACCGGAATGGACATTCCGACGAATGGGCACGGAAATGGACTTATGTCCGCTCCGACAAGATGCGCAACCACTGGCGTGGCTACAAAATGGGGCCAGCCGACCGAGGGCAGGAAGCCTCGTTCGTGAAGAACGGCAAAGTGGACCTGCCGACCCTGCAAAAGCAGATGAGCACCATCTCCCCCAAGCTCAAGGCCGACTGGGGAATCGATCACGGTTTCCTGAGTCCCAACCTGCAAGCCTGGGCCGAAACGATCAACCGCAGCGCCTCGCCCGACAAGCCCTTCCAGGCCGGCTGGAAAGTCCACCTCCTGCGCTACTTCGCCGGCTGCGGCGCGGCGCTCGAATGGCAGCCGAAAGCCGGCAAGGTGGCCGGAAAGCTCAACGGCAAGGCCGAATTCATGCTTGCCTACGGCGAACTGACCTCCGAGGGGTTTCTGCCGGATGGCGAGGGCTGGGCCTGGTCGCTGACCGGGGTCAAGACGGGTAAGGAATACCTGATCGGCTGCATGCGTTTCCAGGGGGGCATCAAGCTGACGGCCGCTGCCGGCGCCAGCATCGCTGCTGAAATCAGCCTCGAAGTCGATTACTCGGGCGCCTTGCCCAAGGCCAAGGG
>WBUO01000313.1 GCA_008933675.1 Dechloromonas sp. | reverse complement strand
GCCCCTTGCCGGCGGCGAAGCCCGCCCCGGCCATCATCGCGCCGCTGGCCAGCGGCTTCTTCATGACATGGCTGGCGCCGTTCATCATGTGCGGCATGTTCTTCAGCATTTCGTCGGTGATCATGGTTCTGTCCTTTCAGCGATCTTTCTTGTCTTCATCCAGATTCTGAACCGGCGTCTGCCGGATGTCATGCAGCATCTCGTAGATGCCGCGGCAACCCTCACAACAGAAGCGGCACTGGCGTTCCGGCGTCTCCAGCAGGAAAGGCCGGGGGCCGATGTCGAGCCCGCACAGATCGCACTGGCGCTCGTCGCTCATTTGAGCAAGGCCTGTGCATGGCGCTCGAAGGTCGCCTCGTCTGCCTCGCCGACGATCTTGCCGCGGATGACGCCGTTGCCATCGACGAAGAAGGTCGTCGGCAGGCCGACGACGCCGTAACTGCGGGCGATCGCCGACGATTCGTCGAGCAGCGCCGGGTAGCTGACACCGATCTTGTGCATGAAGGCATTGACCGTTTTTGCGTCCTGCCCGGCGTTGACCGCGAGTATGGTCAAGCCGCTGCCCTGCTGGCGCCGATAGACCTGGTCGATGGCCTTCATCTCGCCCTCGCAGTACTTGCACCAGTCGGCCCAGAAACGGATGACCAGGGGCTTGCCGGCGAAGGACGCGGGAAACTCGGCCGGCTTGCCGCCGGCATCGACCGTCAGGAAGGCCGGCGCCGGGCTGCCAACGTTGATCCGGGCGGTCGGCGCATCGCCACCGCAGGCGGCAAGCAGGCAAACCAGGATGAAGGGCAGAAAACGCATGTCAATGCTCGATCAGGATCAGGTTGGACGCCAGCACGAAGCCGGTGGCAACGACAGTAAAGAGCAGGAAGCCGGCCGCGGTCAATGCCGCCAGGCGGGCGGAAACCCGGGGCACGATGGCGCGCAGGCTGGCCACCCGGGCGAATGGCTGGATGGCGCCGGCACCCAGCCCAGCCGCCGTCGCCGCGAACAGCGGCAGGTAGAGCGCGTAGCCGCGGTAGTCGTACTCCGGCTTGAGGATGCAGAAGGGGCAATGGTGATGTGGATGCTCGTAGATATAGAGCGAGACGAAGGAGAGCACGCCGGTCATCGCCACGACGAATCCCGCCGCACTGAGCAAGGCCAGCAAGCCGCCGCTAACGGCCCCGCGCCGACGCCAGTGCCACAGCGCGAGCAGCGTCGTCACTGCCATTGCCGAGTAGAACAGCCAGATCGCCGGCAACGGCGGCAGCGCCGAGAGATCACCGGCAATCGATTCGGCTTCGGTCGAGAACATGCTGCCGCAGCAGGAGGTGATGACGTTCGCCTTGAGCCCCGAGAAATAGCGGAACTGCAGCCAGAACGAAGCGGCCAGGAAGGGCAGCAGGACGATCAGCAGGCCGTACTTGATGCGCACCAGCGGGTAGTCGCGCGCCTGCGTGTCGACATGGTTGATCGCCAGCCAGGCGGCGGCCAGGAAGAAAACCAGCATCTGCGCGATCAGCGCCGGGAAACCCCATTCATTGACATTCAACGTGCCGACCGCACACATGGCGCCGACAAACATCGCCGCCAGGCGGTCGGCGTTGAAGACGAAGAGCAGCAAGGCGCCGAGCTGGACGACGAGGACAAAGGAGACCAGCGTCGAGAACAGGTAGGTGCGGCGCTCCAGAATCAGCTGCAATTCCGAGCCGCTGGCCATGTCCCAGCGGCGGATCACCTGCAGCGCGAAGGGCGTCGCCAGCAGCAGCATCAGCACGGCCAGGCCGGCCGCCAGCAACAGCGCGATGATCGCCGGCTGGAACAGCATCAGTCGCCGATCAGCCGGCCGTCGCGCATGCCGACGACGCGATGGACGGCGCTCGACTCGACCACCAGCGGATCGTGGCTGGTCAGCAGCACGGTCTTGCCGGCGGCGGTGAAGCCTTCGAGGATGGCCATGAACTCCATCGACAGCGCGGTATCGAGGTTGGCGGTCGGCTCGTCGGCGATGATCACCTCGGGGTCGTTGATCAGCGCCCGGGCGATGGCGACGCGCTGCTGTTCGCCACCGGACAGCCATTCCACCCTGGCCTGCGCGCGGTGCGCCAGCTGCAGGCGCGCGAACAACTCGCCCGCCCTGGCGACCAGCTCGGCGCGCGGCCGGCCGGTGGGAAAGGCCGGCAGGATCACGTTCTCCAGCGCCGACAGTCCCTTGATCAGGTTGAACTGCTGAAAGACGAAGCCGAAGCTCTGCCGGCGGATGTCGGTCAGGAAGCGCTCGGGCAAGGCCGAGATGTCCTCGCCCTTGAAACGCACGCGGCCGCTGGTCGGCCGGCTCAGACAGCCGACGATGGTCAGCAGCGTCGTCTTGCCGGAACCGCTCGGGCCGCGGAAGGCGGTCACCTTGCCGGCCTCGATGGCGAGGTCGATGCCGTGCAGCGCCCAGTATTCGTTCGGCCGGTTCTGGTTGAAGGCCTTCCTGATATCGAGCAGCTCGATCATCGCATCACCGCGTCGGGGTCGGTGATCGCCGCCCGCCAGATCGGCACGAGAATGGCTGCCGTGTACGGGAACACCGTGAAGAAGAACAGCGTCGCCACCTGCAGGCCATCGACCGCCGGCACCAGCGCGAATTTCGGATAGAGCACCGACCAGCCCTTGAGCACCGGCGCGAAGACGGCCGCGCCAAAGTGGAAGACATGCACGTAGGCGGCAAGGAAGCCGCCAAGGAAGGCCGTCAGCGAAATCAGCAGGCCTTCCCAGACCTTCATCCGGATGACGTCGCCGGTTTCCCAGCCGATCGCCTTGAGGATGCCGATCTCGCGCTTCTCCTCGGCCGACAGCCCGGAAGCCTTTTCCCAGGCGAGGATGGCGAAAGCCAGGATGGCGCCGGCCAGCACCGTCAGCAGGATACCCTCGCGCCAGTCGAAGACGCTCTGGTAGGTACGCTGCACCTCCTCGCGCAGGATCGGCCGCGAATCCGGCAGCGCCGCCGTCAGCTTGGCGGCGACGTTGCGCACCTCCTGCGGATTGGCGACAGACAGCGCAATGTCGGTGTAGTGGCCGTCCGGATACTCGAAGAAACGGCGGAAATCGTCTTCCGAAAGCAGCACCAGGTCGGCCGACAGCAGCTCCGAATCCGGCGACAGCACGGCCGCCACCTCGAAGGTGAACAACTTGCCCGAATAGGAGCGGAAGGAAATCGTGTTGTTTTTGGCCAGCCCGCGCTCGCGGGCGAGCGCCTCGCCGACCATGATCATGCCGTCGGCGACCTCGCTGGCCGGCCGCGCCATGAAGGTGTAATTGGCGTTGAGCACCGGGTCATAGTAGTAACCCCAGAGTCGCCCTTCCTTCTTCTGCACGCCGCGGATACGGCCGATCTTGTCGAGGTAGCCGGGCGGGATCAGGTCGTGACGCCCGGCGACCATGCGCTGCAGGATGACCTCGGGCGAACCGGCGAGCACGTGTTTCGCTTCGCTGCGCAGCGCGTTGGAATACAGCGTCAGCGACGCCAGGACGAAGACGAGCAGCGTATAGACGACGAGCAGGCCGAGGTTCCGGGTCTTGCGCCGGGCCAGCGAGGCAAGCGTGAAATCAATCAGGTGAAACTGTTTTTCCAGCCACGGGCTCATGGGTATCGGAATGCAGGCGGGTCAGGTGGGCCGGCGGCGCCAGCAGCGCCCCGGAGGGGAAATGATCGAAGGCGCCCGGATGATCCTGCAGCGCCGAATGCAGGTCGGCCTGCGAGGGGTGGCGGGTGTAGCGGGCTTCGGTGAACAGCGCCAGATCGGTCAGGCCGAGGCGGGTGACCAGTTCGCGGTTGGCGTCCAGGCGGGGCTGGTGAGCTGCGGTCAACAGTCCGGAAAAGGCAAGAATGCCGAGCACTGCACAGGCCAGCAGGCCGATGATCGACAGGGCAAGCGTTGAAGGACGGAGCACTTAGAGCAGCTTCCGGATGGTCGATACGATCCTGTCGTTGCTGGCACCGAGTTCAAGCACCGCGGCCAGCCTGCCCTCGGGATCGACGACGTAGGTCGACGTGGTGTGATCGACCGCATAACTGCCGTCGGCTGCTGCCGGCTGGCGGATGTAACCGGCGCCGAAGGCCTTGGCCAGCGCAGCGATTTCTTCAACGGAACCGGTGACGCCGATCAGTTCCGGATGGAAGAAGGCCGTGTATTCCTTCAGGTGCTTGAGCGTGTCACGTTCCGGGTCGACCGAGACCATCAGCAGACGGACCCGGCGGCGCTCTTCCGTCGACAGCGTCTTCAGGGCCATTGCCCCGGCGGCCATGGAGGCCGGACAGACGTCCGGACAGTGGGTATAACCGAAATAGATCAGCACCACCTTGCCGCGCAGCGATTTGCTATCGACCGCACCATCCGCCGACTGCAGGACGAAATCGGCGCCGGCCGGCAACTGCGGCGCATTCGCCGGCATCCCGCCGCGCAGCACCAGCATCCCGCCCAGCAACAGCG
>WBUO01000312.1 GCA_008933675.1 Dechloromonas sp. | reverse complement strand
GACTGGCACAGTCCGGCGTCGTTCATGGCCTCAAGGTCATGGCCGTGGCCGTCGTCGCGCAAGCGGTCTGGGGCATGGCGAAATCGCTCTGCCCGGATCGCCTGCGCGGCGGTATCGCCATCGCCAGCGCCCTCCTCGTGCTGACGCTGTCATCGGCCTTCAGCCAGATTCTCGCCATCCTGCTCGGCGGCATCGTCGGCTGGCGCCTGCTGGCACTCCCGCACCTGCCGACCGCCGAGCATCGGAACTATGGCGTGAGCCGGGCAAGCGGCGCATTCCTGCTGGTACTGGCCGGCGCCCTGCTGCTCGCCTTGCCGGCACTGGCCGCAGTGTCGGATTCGCTGCTGGCCTCGGCCTTCTCAAGCTTCTATCAGGCGGGTTCGCTGGTCTTCGGCGGCGGGCACGTCGTCCTGCCGCTGTTGCAGGCGAGCGTTGTTCCGCCGGGCTGGGTGAGCAACGATACTTTCCTGGCCGGCTATGGCGCGGCCCAGGCGGTGCCCGGCCCGCTGTTCACCTTCGCCGCCTTCCTCGGGGCAGCCATGCCCTGGCCCCTGGGCGGCTGGGCTGGCGGCATCCTGATGTTGCTGGCCATCTTCCTGCCATCCATCCTGCTGCTCGCCGGCGCCTTGCCTTACTGGGAGAACCTGCGCCAGCGGGATGGCATCCAGCGGGCGATGGGCGGCGTCAATGCGGCCGTCGTCGGCGTACTCGGCGCGGCACTTTACGACCCGGTGTGGACAAGCGCCATCCACTCCCGGGCGGATTTCGCGCTGGCCCTGGCGGCCTACGGGATGCTCGTCGTGGGCAAGGTTTCGCCGGTATTCGTTGTCGCCTTGGCGGCGATTGCGGGCGCCTTGCTGGGCGCCTGATTGCCGGCTGCCGGCCGGGCCGCGCCGGCCCCATCGTCCGGAGGCGGAACTGCCGCCAGCCGGCCCCTCCTTGAAGATTTCCGTCATGCCCCTGCAATGTCGGCTGGCGATAGTTGCGGGGTTGGCAAAGCCGTATCAAGGCTGATCAAGGAGATCCGATGAACAAGCAAAACCATGGCGAAATCGCCGCCTTTCCCGAGTTGTTCGACGGACTGGAACAGTTCATCGAAGAACAGACCAGCGGCCTGAAGCGAACGAGCGCCATCCTCGCCGTTACCGCCATGGGCGGTGGCATGCTGGTCATCTACGCGCTCGGCAAGATCGCCTGAAAACCCGGCCCCGCCACGGCGGGCCGGACGTCGGCAAGCGACGGATCATGGCGGCCCGACGCGGCCGGCCGGGGAGAGACCGACAAGCGCCCATCCCTGCCGGCCAGGAGATGCCCGAGCCGCCTGATGCCCGCCGGCCTTGCGCCAACGGGATTCCTGCCGGGCCGAGCGCCCCCGGGACAAACCTGCCCGGCGCACTTCTTTGCCCGTGACGTTTCCGGGCAGGCCATAATGGCGGCCTTGCCCCGCTGGCCAGACGGCCGGGAGGCCAGCCCGCCCCATCGCCACCGAATCCGCCAACCGCCATGCGCAAACCCCTGATCCGCAACGAACGCCCGGCCGACCGTGCCGCCATCCGTGCGTTGACCCAGGCGGCCTTTGCCGGTCATCCGCACAGCCAGCAGACCGAACACTTCATCGTCGATGCGCTGCGCCAGGCGCATGCCCTGACGGTATCGCTGGTGGCCGAAGTGGAAGGCGCGGTGGTCGGCCATGTCGCCTTTTCGCCGGTCGTCATCGGCGACGGCTCGCCGGGCTGGTATGGCGTCGGGCCGTTGTCCGTGCTGCCGGCCCGGCAAGGCCGGGGCATCGGCCGCGAACTGATGCACCAGGGCCTGCAGCGCCTGCGCATGCTGGGTGCCGCGGGCTGCGTGCTGGTCGGCGAACCGGCCTATTACGGGCACTTCGGTTTTGGCCGCGATGCCGGCTTGTGGCTGGCCGACGTACCGGCCGAGTATTTCCTGGCGCTGACGCTGGCCGGCCCGGCAGCGCATGGCGAAGTGCGCTTTCACCCGGCCTTCGCGGCGGACGAATCGCCCCCCCGGGGATAAACCGCCCGGCCGCTCCGGCGGCCATCCGCCCCGGACCTTGGCGCCTGCCCGCCGGCGGGTGGCAACAAACCCTTCCGCTGTCCTGCAAGTAGCAATACCATGATTGCCAGCGCCCGGGATTGCCCCGTCCAACGCCAGCCGGATGCCTTGCCATGAATAGCCAGCATCAGCCAGTCATTCCCCGCTTCATTGCCAGCCGCGCCTTGTGGCTTGTTCCGCTGGTGCTGTGGGCGGCCATCGTCGGCTATTCGCTGCACGCGCACCGCACCGAGATTCGTCAGCACTCCCTGGAGATCGCGCTGGCCGGAGCGCGCAACATGTTCGAGATGGTGGTCCTGACGCGTGCCTGGAATACCGAGCATGGGGGCGTCTATGTGCCGGTGACCGACAAGATCCGGCCCAACCCCTACCTGGAGCACCCGCGCCGCGATCTGACGACGACCGACGGCCAGCAGCTGACCATGGTCAACCCGGCCTTCATGACCCGCCTGCTTGCCGAGATGGCGAAAACGCAGAACGCCACGCTCTTTCACATCACCAGCCTGAATCCGATCCGCCCGGCCAACCAGCCCGACGACTGGGAACGCGTTGCCCTGCAGGGTTTCGAGCGCGGCATCGGCGAGACCTTCGGCATCGTCGACGGCAGCGACGGCGAGGGCCCCTTGCTGCGCTACATGGCGCCGCTCAAGGTCAGCCAGCCCTGCCTGGCCTGTCACGCCAGGCAGGGTTACAAGGAGGGCGATGTGCGCGGCGGGATCAGCATCACCCAGGCGTATCGCCAGGTGCTTCTGGCCAACCGCGAGGCCGAATGGCGCAGCATGCTCGCCCATCTCGGCGTCTTCCTGCTCGTGGCGGGCCTCTCCGGCGTGCTGCTCGAACTGTTGCGGCGCCGCTGGCGCAACCTTGACGACACCATCGCCGATCTCGTTGCGACACGCCGGGAACTGGCCGACACCAACGTCGATCTCGAGCGCGCCCGTCTCGCCGCCGAGCAGGCGAGCATCGCCAAGAGCACCTTCCTGGCCAACATGAGCCACGAGATCCGGACGCCGATGAACGCCATCATCGGCATGTCGCATCTGGCGCTGAAGAGCGAGCCGGCACCCGGCCTGCGCAACTATCTGCAGAAGATCCAGGGGGCCAGCCAGCATCTGCTCGGGGTGATCAACGACATCCTCGATTTCTCGAAGATCGAGGCCGGCAAGCTGAGCCTCGAGGCGCGCGAGTTCGACCTCGACGAGGTGTTCGACAGCGTTGCCGGCCAGCTCGGCGAAAAGGTCGCCAGCAAGGGCCTGGAACTGGTCATCGACATCGACCGCCAGGCACCGTGCAGTCTGGTCGGCGATGCCCTGCGCCTGCGCCAGATCCTGCTCAATCTCGCCAGCAACGCGGTGAAGTTCACCGAGCGCGGGGAAATCGATGTCATCGTCCGTTGCGAATCGGTTGACGATGGCAAGGTCGTCCTGCGTTTCGCCGTGCGGGACACCGGCATCGGCCTCAGCGAAACGCAGAGGGAGCGCCTGTTCCGCAGTTTCGAGCAGGCCGACAATTCGACGACGCGTCGTTACGGCGGGAGCGGCCTCGGGCTGGCCATCTCGAAATCGATGGTGGAGATGATGGGCGGCCGGATCGGCGTGGACAGCCAGCCCGGCCTGGGATCCACCTTCTGGTTCACCGCCTGCTTCGGTCTCGGTTCGGGCCACAGCCAGCGGCGCATGCCGACACCCGATCTGCGCGGCCGGCGCATGCTGGTGGTGGACGACAACGACAACGCCCGCGAAGTGATCAGCGGCCTGCTGCATTCGATGAGCTTCAACGTCGATGCCGTTGCCTCCGGAAGCCTGGCAATCAGCGCCGTCGGCAAGGCCGACGCAGGCGGCAGGCCTTATGAAGTCGTCTTCCTTGACTGGCACATGCCGGTGATGGACGGCATCGCCACCGCCCGCGCCATCGGCCACCTGCCCCTGGCCGCCAGGCCGGCGCTCGTGATGGTCACTGCCTATGGCCGCGACGATCTGATCGAGGCGGCCAGGGCGGCCGGGATCAGCGAGGTGCTGGGCAAGCCGGTCACCGCCTCGAGCCTGTTTGACGCCTTGATGACCGTTCTGGCCAGGAGCCACGCCGACGGCAAGCCCTGCCTCACCGCCGCCGGCCGTGCCGCCAGCGCCGGGGCCGACCTGCGCGACATTGCCGGAGCCCGGGTTCTCCTCGTCGAAGACAACGAACTCAATCAGGAAGTGGCCGGTGCCCTGCTGAGCGATGTCGGGCTGCGGGTGGACGTCGCCGGCAACGGGGCGCTCGCCCTCGACATGCTGGCCGCCAACCACTACGACCTGGTCCTGATGGACATGCAGATGCCGGTCATGGACGGCCTTGCCGCCACCCGCGAGATCCGCCGCCAGCCGCGTTACCGCGAACTGCCGATCCTGGCCATGACGGCCAATG
>WBUO01000019.1 GCA_008933675.1 Dechloromonas sp. | reverse complement strand
ATGCAAAACAGGGCACGACGCTGATCCTGGTTACCCACGACGAGGCCATCGCCGCCCGCTGCGGCCGCGTGCTGCGCATCCAGGCCGGACAACTGGCCGGCTGAGCCGTCAGGCTGCTGCTGCGTCGGCGAACAGGCGCCGTTCGGCAACGGCGAACAACTCGCGTTCCTCGAAGCGCACGTGGGCCTGCAGCAGTTCTCCAAAAGGGGCCAGTGCCGAGGCATTGCCAATGGCGATGGCGGCGGCCAGGGCGCGCATCTGGGCGTGTTCCGCCAAGGTCCGCGCCACCAGTGCCATTTCGCCGGCGGTAGCCAGTTGCGGCAACAGGCTGCGCTCTTCTTCCTGGAAATGCGGCTCCAGTTCGTCGTTGAACAGTCGTGGAACGCTTGCCAGCAAGGCTTCCCGGGCCACCGTGTCGTTGGCTTTGGCGATGCGCAGGGCGAGGCTCAGTGCCGTGTGGTGTTCGCGTGACAGCTGGCGCAAGGCGGGCGAGCGTTTCATGTGGCGGCTTTCCGTTCGGCGGCGCCGCGGCCGACGCTGACCAGGATGGTCAGTACGAACAGCGCCAGGCTGAGTGCATTCAATGCTGCGCCGTGCTGCTGCCAGACCAGGCCGCCAGCCAAACCGCCGAGCAGGCGAACGGCCAGGGTCAGATGCAGGGCAGCCAGCGGCAGGTAGAAGAAGGGGTGGTAGGGAATGCGCACGCGCATCACGGCCGGAAAGATGATGGGGGCGTGGCCGATGACCATCGAGAAGACGAAGCCGAGGAAAATTGCGTGCAATGCCGCATCGCGCCCGTCGTGGCCGGGCTCGAAGGCGCCGAGCAGGCCGAGGGCGGCGCCGCTGGCCAGCCAGGCATAGCCGGCCAGCAGGCAGACGGCAACGAAGCGGGTCAGGCCTGTCTGGCGAACGGTGCGGCGGGCGATGTCGTAGCGCAGCAGCCAGACTGCCAGGGCCAGGAAGGCAGCAGCGAGCAGCCGGCTGCCGGCGACGGGGGCCAGGACCAGCAGCACGGCGGCGCCGATGGCGAGTGCCAGCAGCAGGCGGAAAAGTCGTTCGGCGAGCGGTCGCGGTGGCAGGAAACGGGTCAGCTCCAGGCGCTCCCCGGCGATGGTGAGCACCAGAAAGCTCATCCATAGAAGGGTGGCGGCGCCGGGATTGCCTCCTGCCAGCCAGACCAGATTGCCGGCCAGCCAGGCGGCGGCGCCGAGCAGCAGGGTCAGCGTGAACAGTTCGCTTTGCTGGCGGTAGATGCCGAAGCTGGCGATGCACAACAGACTGCTGGCCAGCGTAAACAAGGCCGGTGGCAGCCACCATGCTGTCCCGGCGAGCAGCGACAGGCCGCCGAGGCCGGCAGCCAGCGGCGCCAGGTAAGGCCAGAAGCGGTGGAGGGCGACGGCGCGTTCGAGACTGATCACGGTGCCGAAGAAGGCGGCAATCATCAGTGCCCCGTGGTTACCTGCCTGCAAGGCCGCGAACCCGGGGGCCGGAATGCCGAGTCGGGCCAGACCGCCGAGCACCCCGCTGACCAGACTGAGCATGGCCAGCAACAACAGTGGCAGGCGCCAGGCCGGAGATAGTTCGCGCAGTGTCATCGTCCTGCCTACCAGCCGAGCGTGTCGCGTGCCTTGTCGCTCATCATCGCCGGTTCCCAGGGGGGATTCCAGACCAGGGCGATATTGACCGGCGGGCCGTCGGGCCAGTCCTTGGCCAGTGCCGAGCCGGCATCGGCAAGAACGAGGTCGCTGAGCGGGCAGGCGGACGAGGTCATGGTCAGGTCAACGGCGATCATTTCGCTGCTGACCCGGATATCGTAGATCAGGCCGAGGTCGACGATGTTGATCCCGACTTCCGGATCGACCACGCTACGCAACGTGCTGCGAATCTGCTCAGGGGTGGGCAGGGGGGCTTCGGTGTTCATGGCTGTGCACAATGGGGTGATGGCCGCAACTTAAGCGAGCGAGCGCCGGGAAAACATGATCCGTATCACAGCATTCGAACAATTCCGGCACCGCCGGTTGTTCGATGGTGAAGTGGCGTCAGGTCGCCGCCAGGGCCAGCCGGGCGGCGCGTTGGCCGCTGCGGACGGCGCCTTCGAGCGTTGCCGGGTACTCTGCCCAGCTGTGGTCGCCGGCCAGGAACAGGCGTGGCGCCAATGTTGCCGATGGGCGCGGCAGGTTCGGGCGGCAGCTGAAGGTCGCCCGCTGTTCACGGATAGCGCGATGCCAGCCGAGCTCGTCGGCAACCCCCAGTTCCTTGGCCAGCTGTCGGGCGAGTGTCGCGTCGTCGAGTGCTTCCCAGTCACCGTGGCCGCTCAATACGCAGGCCAGCAGGCCGTTGCCGCGATCGACGACCCATTGCCCGTAGGGTCCGCTCAGGCTGAGCAAGGGGAAGGGCAGGCGGGTCGTTGCGGCGCATTGCAGATAGACGGTGGCGATCGGCTCGTAGTCGAGATCGGCGGCCAGTGCCGGCCACAACCGTCCGGCATGTTGCGGTGCCGTGGCGATGATGGCGGCGTCGTAATCCTGCCCGTCTATGGTCAGCGCCTCGACGCCGGCATGCAGCGTACGTACCCGATGGCCGGGACGCAGCATGGCGCCATGCCCGGTCAGCCAGGCGGCGGCTGGCTCGACCAGCAGGCGGCCGAAATCGCAGCGTGGCAGCAGGAGGTCGGTATCTTCCCGGCACGAGCTGCCCAGACTGTCGCGCAGCACATTGGCGAACAACTGGGCCGAGGCCCGTTCGGCCGGGGTGTTCAGTGCCGCCAGACAGAGCGGTTCCCACAGGTGGCGGCGCAGCTGGCCGGTCTGGCCGGCGGTATCGAGCCATTCGGCGACGCTGCAATCGGCGGCGAGGCGGAAACGGCGGGCCTTGATGCCCTGCATCCACAGCGCGGTCTTCAGCTTTTCGCCGAAGCCGACGCCACGGGCGGCAAAGAGGCCCCAGGCGACGTTGAGCGGTGCCGGCAGTTTCGGCAGGGCCAGGCGAAAGTCGGTGTTGTCGACGACCTGCAGGGGATGACGGGCCAGCAGTAGGTCCGGATCGGCGCCGACCCGGCGCATCAGGGCCAGCGTCTCGCAGTAGGCGCCGAGCAGGATGTGCTGGCCGTTGTCCAGCCGGCGGCCATCGACTTCGACGCCGCGGGCGCGGCCGCCGAAGACACGGCCGGCTTCGTAGAGCGTGGTAGCGACGCCGGCCGCCGTCAATTCGACAGCCGCGGCGAGTCCCGCCCAGCCGCCGCCGATGACGGCGACGCGCATGGCGCTCAGCCCTTGATCCAGGTTTTTGCCGCCAGCCACAGCTTGCGCACCGGCGTCAGCGCAATGCGCTGGTGCAGCACCTGGAAGTTCTCGGCTCGGATTTCTTCGAGCAGCGTGCGGTAAATCGCCGCCATGATCAGGCCCGGACGCTGGTTCTTGCGGTCGATGGCCGGCAATTGGGCGAAGGCCTGATCGTAATACTGCTGTGCACGCTCGTACTGAAACTGCATCAGCGCCGTGAAGTTGTCCGAATACCTGGCGTTCAGGATGTCGGCGGCAGGCACGTTGAACTGTTTCAACTCATCCATCGGGATGTAGATGCGGCCGCGCCGGGCATCCTCGCCGACGTCGCGGATGATGTTGGTGAGCTGGAAGGCCATGCCCAGGTCGTGCGCGTATTTCTGCGTCTGTCGGTCCTGCTGGCCAAAGATTTCGGCGGCGAGCAGGCCGACGACGCTGGCCACCCGGTAGCAGTACAGCGACAGGCCCTTGAAGTCGAGGTAACGTGACTGCTGCAGGTCCATCTCCATACCGTCGATGATTTCCAGCAACTGCTCGGCGGGCAGGTTGAACTGGCCGCCGACGCCCTGCAGGGCCTGGCCGACCGGGTGCTGCGGCTGGCCGTTGGCGACCCGGTCGATTTCCTGGCGCCACCAGGCGAGCTTGGTTGAGGCGATCGAGATGTCGTGGCATTCGTCGACGACGTCGTCGACCTCGCGGCAGAAGGCATAGAGCGCCATGATGGCGCGCCGCCGCTCGACGGGCAGGAACAGGAAGCTGTAATAGAAGGAGGAGCCGCTGGCGGCGCACTTCTCCTGGCAGTATTGGTCGGGATTCATAGGCTTACATTGTAAGGGAGCGGCCGAGCAGCACGGCCCAGTCCCATTTGCCGAGTTTCGGCCGGTGGCGGAAAACGTCGCCGCGTACCCGGCGCAGGCGTTCGAGAATGCGCAGGCCGCCCTGAACGGTCAGGCGGATTTCCCAGCCGAGCCGGCCGGGCAGGGCGTGGACCAGCGGCAGGCCGCGGTGCATCAGGGCTTCGGCGCGGTCGATCTGGAAATCCATCAGCGCCGCCCAGTTGGCCGACCAGCGGCCGGTGGCGATGTCGGCCTCGCTGACCTTGAAATGCGGCAGATCGGTCTGCGGGATGTAGACGCGGTCCTTCTGCCAGTCGATGGCGACGTCCTGCCAGAAGTTGATCAGCTGCAACGCGCTGCAGATGCAATCGGACTGCTCCAGATGTTCCGCGTCAGTGCGGCCGAACAGGTGCAGCACCAGTCGGCCGACCGGATTGGCCGAACGGCGGCAGTAGTCGATCAGTTCCGGATAATCGGCATAGCGCTGCTTGACCACGTCCTGGGCGAAGGCGTCGAGCAGGTCGCTGAACAACTGGATAGGCAATGCGTGCTGGCGTATGACGGCGGCCAGATCGACGAATAGCGGCGTCTGCGGTGTCTGGCCGGCAGCGATGCGGTCGAGCTCGGCCTGATAGGCGGCCAGTCCGGCCAGACGCTGCTCGGCCGTGGCGTCGCCCTCATCGGCGATATCGTCGGCGCTGCGGGCGAAGCGGTAGATGACCTCGATCGGCCGGCGCAGTTTGCTTGGCACCAGCAGTGAGGCGACGGGGAAGTTTTCGTAGTGATCGACCGGCATGGGGCGGCAAGTATAGGGGCTGACGGGCGGCCGGTGTTAGAATGCGCGCCGCCCGCCCAGGTGGCGAAATTGGTAGACGCACCAGATTTAGGTTCTGGCGCAGCAATGCGTGGGGGTTCGAGTCCCTTCCTGGGCACCAGGTCAGTTTTCATCTAGCCAAAGCCGCTTCAATCCGAGGATTGGCGGCTTTTTGCTTTACCTTACCGGAGATTGCGCCGCATGATCGTCCGTCCGCAGCATCACTGGTTCCGTCTGCTCTTCGTCTGGCGCGGTTCGGTCCTGCAGGACATCGCCGGCCGCCTGGTTCTGGTCCTGGTCGTCTCTGTCGTCAGCGTCCTCAGCCGTGACTGGTGGATGAGCCTGCATGCGGAATCGGCGCTGAGCATCCCGCCCTTCACGCTGATGGGCGTGGCGCTGGCCATCTTCCTCGGCTTTCGCAATTCGGTCAGCTACGACCGCTACTGGGAGGCGCGCAAGCAGTGGGGTGGCCTGCTGATCGCCGCCCGCAACCTGGTCCGCCAGGTGTCCGGCGCCTTGCCCGGGGATGCGGCGCTCGCCTTGCGTCAAAGCGTTGCGCGGCAAGTGGCGGCCTTCGCCTATGCGTTGAAGCACCAGTTGCGCCAGACCGATGCCGCCGCCGATCTGGCGCTGCGTCTGCCGCCGGCGGTGCTGGTCGAGGTGACTGCTGCCCGCTTCAAGCCGCAGGTCCTGCTGCTGGCGCTGGCCCGGCAGTTGACCCAGGCACAGCGTGACGGGCAGTTGGCGGAGGTGCATTGGCTGGCCATCGACAGGAGCCTGAACGGGCTGGCAGAAACCTCGGGCGCTTGCGAGCGCATCGCCAGCACGCCGATTCCTTACACCTACCGCGTGCTGATGAACCGCACCGTGGTTTGCTACTGCCTGTTGCTGCCAGTCGGTCTGGCCACCAGCATCGGCTGGCTGACGCCGCTGATCGCCGTTTTCGTCGCCTATACCTTCCTGGCTCTGGAAATGATCGGCGAGCAGATCGAGGAGCCGTTCGGCACCGAAGCCAACGATCTGGCGCTCGATGCGCTGTGCCATGCCATCGAAACCTCGGTCGGCGAGATGGTCGGGCTGGCGCCGCTCGGCGCGGCGCCGCAGGTGCGCGACTACGTGCTGACCTGATCCGGCTGGCCGAGCACTTCGCCGACGAAGCGGGCCAGCGGCAGCCGGAAACCGGCCGCATTGCGATGGCCGCCGCCGCCGTAGCGCACCGCGATGGCCGAAACGTCGAACTCACCCTGCGAACGCAGCGAGACCTTGACCTCGCCGTCGGCCGCCAGTTGCCAGGTCAGGCCGAAAGTACAGCTCTGCTGGGCCAGCCGGTGACCGAGTTCGGAGCTGAACAGGGTGCTGGCATTGACCGCCAGACCGGCAACCGCCAGCCAGGTCGTCTCGCCGTCGGTAACGGTTGGCAGGCCATGGCGCACCGCCTGCAGGGCATCGACCGGCTCGCCGCGCAGGTGGGCCGGCATGCGCAGATGGCCGTCAGCCAGGCGCTCGGTTTCCGTGCGGCAGAAATTCTCGATCGCTTCGCCATCGCGCAGCATGTCGCGGTAGTGAGGCGCCCCGGTGCTGGCCGTTTGCTCCACCAGCGTGTGCCAGACAGCGAAATCGAAAGGCTGCAGGCGCAGCGCGCGGCACAGCGGGCGGGTGCCCGGCAGCGCGAAACGCCACAGATCCTGATCCTCGATATGCTGCAGGAGCAGCGGCAGGGGCTGCTCGGGGCAGAAGTGCTCCCAGGCCAGACGGGTGCCGGACTTGTCCAGGTCGAAGACGATCCGCAGCGGCAGCAGCGGGTGATCGTAGGTTTCGCTGCCGTCATCGCCCGGTGCCAGGCGGTCGGCCCAGGAGCGGCGCGCTGAAACGTGGTGGTCGAGTTGGGTAAGCGAGCGGGCAGTTGCCGCCATGGCTTCCAGTTCGGCGGGGGCGAAGGAAAAATCGAGGATGTATACGTCACGGCCGGCAATTTGATCGTTTGCGATAGTCTGGCCGTGATGCATCGGGACGTAGGTTGCGTGGTGGCCATGAACGCGCCAAGCCGCGTAGGCGGCGCCAAAACCGTCAATGCAGTCGGCGTGATGGATGATCGTGGTACGGGGTGTTGCGGTCAAAGCAGGCTTTCAGTAATGCGGCGGGATTTCGTCACGAAGATTGAGCGGTTCGGTAGGCGCAGCGCTGCGAACCTGGTCGCGCAGGGCCTTGATTTCGGTAACCAGCAGGTCAATCTGCTGTTGCTGGCGAAAGACGGTCCGGTTCAGCTCGTCGATCAGGTCCTCGGCGTAGCTGATCTTGATTTCCAGATCGGTGATGCGGGTATCGGTGGCGTTCATCGTTTCAGTTCCCGTTGCGCCAGTCGCGCAGCGTCTCGCGCCGGGGCGGCGGCGCATCGCCCGGCCTGTCCTTGCGTAGCAGCGGCCTCAGCGCGCCGATGACGATGGCGCAGACGATGATCAGGGCAATCCAGCCTTCGTTCATGGGGGTCTCCAAAAAGCGAGGGCGCATCTTACTGTGGAAGCGCGACGCTGTCGCGGCGCACGTCGGGTCCGTTTGGCGAGGTCGGCCGCCTCGCAACTAGCGCTTTGGTCGCTGCCATCAGTCTTTTCGCGCACTAGGTGTTGACAGGCTTCGAATAGAGTCTATAATGCGCACCTTCTTCAGGCGGTTAGCTCAGTTGGTTAGAGCGCCACGTTGACATCGTGGAGGTCGTTGGTTCGATTCCAATACCGCCTACCAAATTCCTGACAGGGTTGCATTGATGACTTTCCGAACTCGTACCGCAGTTCAGAAACACTAGTCGAGTCAGCCTTCGTTTGACCAAAAAAGTGCGGCTCGCCCCGCACTTTTTTTTTGCCCAGAGATTTGCCATGCCCGATATCAAACTGCCCGATGGTTCCGTCCGCAGCTACGAGCGAGCCGTCACCGTAACCGAGGTTGCTGCCAGTATCGGTGCCGGCCTGGCCCGTGCCGCATTGGCTGGCAAGGTCGATGGCAAACTGGTCGATACTTCCTATCTGATCGAGGGCAATGCCGATCTGGCGATCATCACCGACCGCGATGCCGAGGGTCTGGAGATCATTCGCCATTCGACCGCCCATCTGCTGGCCTATGCGGTAAAGGAATTGTTCCCCGAGGCGCAGGTCACCATCGGTCCGGTCGTCGAAAACGGCTTCTATTACGACTTCGCTTACAAGCGCCCATTTACGCCGGAAGATCTGGTCGCCATCGAGAGGCGCATGGCCGAACTGGCCAAGAAGGACATTCCGGTCAGCCGTGAAGTCTGGGCTCGCGACGATGCGGTCAAGTTCTTTCTCGGTCAGGGAGAAAAATACAAGGCTGAACTGATCGCTGCCATTCCGGCCGATCAGCAGGTGTCGCTGTATCGCGAAGGCGATTTCATCGACCTCTGTCGTGGTCCACACGTGCCGACCACGGCCAAGCTCAAGGTCTTCAAGCTGATGAAGGTGGCTGGCGCCTATTGGCGCGGTGATCACCGCAACGAACAGTTGCAGCGCATCTATGGCACGGCGTGGGCCAAGAAGGAAGATCTCGACGCCTACCTGCACATGCTGGAAGAGGCCGAGAAGCGCGATCACCGCCGTCTGGGCAAGCAGTTCGACCTGTTCCACATGCAGGACGAGGCGCCCGGCCTGGTTTTCTGGCACCCGAAGGGCTGGGCGGTGTGGCAGGAGATCGAGCAGTACATGCGCGCCGTCTATCGCAACAACGGCTACCAGGAGGTGCGCTGCCCGCAGATTCTCGACAAGACGCTGTGGGAAAAGTCCGGCCACTGGGAGCACTACAAGGACAACATGTTCACCACGGCCTCGGAAAACCGCGACTACGCGGTCAAGCCGATGAACTGCCCGGGGCATGTCCAGGTGTTCAATGCCGACTTGCGCTCCTACCGCGAACTGCCGCTGCGCTACGGCGAGTTCGGCTCCTGTCATCGTAACGAGCCGACCGGTGCGTTGCATGGCCTGATGCGCGTTCGTGGCTTCGTCCAGGACGACGGTCACATTTTCTGTACCGAGGACCAGATCGAATCCGAGGTGACGGCTTTCAATGCGCTGGTCAAGAAGGTCTATGCCGATTTCGGCTTCAACGACGTCGCCGTCAAGCTGGCGCTGCGTCCCGACAGCCGGGTCGGCTCCGATGCCGTCTGGGACAAGGCAGAGGAGGCCTTGCGCCAGGGCTTGCGCGCATCCGGCCTGGAGTGGACTGAACTGCCGGGCGAGGGCGCCTTTTATGGGCCGAAGATCGAGTTCCACATCAAAGATGCGATCGGCCGTTCCTGGCAGTGCGGCACGATGCAGGTTGATTTCTCGATGCCGGGTCGTCTCGGTGCCGAATACGTTGATGCCAGTGACGAGCGCAAGGTGCCGGTGATGTTGCACCGGGCCATTCTCGGTTCGCTGGAGCGCTTCATCGGCATCCTGATCGAGAACTTCGCCGGTGCGTTGCCGTTGTGGCTGGCGCCGACCCAGGCTGTGGTGCTGAATATCTCCGAAAAGCAGGCTGATTACGCGGCCGAAGTCGCGCAAAAGCTACATCGGGCGGGCTTTCGGGCCGAGTCGGATTTGCGCAATGAGAAAATTACCTATAAAATTCGAGAACATAGCTTGAACCGGCTGCCTTATCAGCTCGTTGTGGGCGACAAGGAAAAGGCGGACGGACTGGTGGCCGTGCGTACTCGCGGTGGTCAGGATCTCGGACAGATGTCCGTGGATGACCTGATCAAGCAACTTCAGGAAGAAGTTGCGGCGCGAAGTGGCACGGCTTAATTATTGTTTTTCGGGGGTTTCACCATAGCTCAGAACAAGGCGCATCGCCTCAACGAAGAAATCACGGTTCCGGAGATTCGTCTCCAGGGCGTTGAAGGCGAACAACTCGGTATCGTCAGCATTCGCACCGCGTTGCAGATGGCAGAAGAGGCAGGGGTCGATCTCGTGGAGATCGCGCCGATGGCGAAACCGCCGGTCTGTCGCATCATGGATTACGGCAAGTTCAAGTATCAGGAACAAAAGCGTGCCCATGAAGCCAAGTTGAAGCAGAAGCAGGTGCAGGTGAAGGAAGTCAAGCTGCGCCCGGGGACAGACGAAAACGATTACCAGATCAAGCTTCGGAACATGATTCGCTTCCTTGAGGAAGAGGACAAGGTCAAGGTGACCCTGCGCTTCCGCGGACGCGAAATGGCGCATCAGGAGTTTGGTATGCGCCAGTTGGAACGGATCAAGGCAGATCTCGAGGCCTTGGGCCAGGTTGAGCAGATGCCGAAGATGGAAGGCCGGCAGATGATCATGATCATCGCCCCGGCGAAGAAGAAGTAGCAGTGAGTTGTCGGTTGTCAGTTATTGGCAAAAGCCGGTGGCTGATGACTGACTGCTAAAAGAAGTGCTTTCAGGTAGTACAAGCGTTCCCGCCGGGAGCCACCTGACGGCATGTCATTAGGAGCAGAAAATGCCCAAGATGAAGACCAAGAGCAGCGCCAAGAAGCGCTTCACGGTCCGCGCTGGTGGTTCCATCAAGCGTGGCCAAGCCTTCAAGCGTCACATCCTGACCAAGAAGACCACCAAGAACAAGCGTCAACTGCGCGGTGCAGTTGGAGTTCACGAGCGCGATGCAGCATCCGTCCGCGCCATGATGCCCTACGCGTAAGGAGATAGCACATGTCCCGAGTCAAACGTGGTGTAACCGCCCGCGCCCGTCACAAGAAGGTCCTGGCCCAGGCCAAGGGCTATCGCGGTCGTCGCAAGAACGTCTATCGCATCGCCAAGCAGGCGGTGATGAAGGCTGGTCAGTACCAGTACCGTGACCGTCGTCAGCGCAAGCGTCAGTTCCGTTCCCTGTGGATCGCCCGTATCAATGCCGCCGCTCGTGAGTTGGGCATGAAGTACAGCACCTTCATGAACGGTCTGAAGAAGGCCAACATCGAAGTCGACCGCAAGGTCCTGGCCGATCTGGCCGTCTTCGATCAGCCGGCTTTTGCCGCTTTGGCTGCGCAAGCCAAGGCCAAGCTCGGCGCCTGAGCTTAAGCTCTTGAAGAAAAAGGAGGCGCAAGCCTCCTTTTTTGTTTGAATATCGTGCAGTCACGTTGGTAGAAGTCCATGGACAATCTCGAGCAGATCGTTAGCGAGGCGTGTGCCGCCTTCGCCGCCATTTCCGACCCGGATGCGCTGGAACAGGCCAAGGCCCGTTTCCTCGGCAAGAGCGGACAGATCACCGAACTCCTGAAGGGCCTCGGCAAGTTGCCGCCCGAAGAGAAGAAAACCGCCGGCGCCGCGATCAACGTCGCCAAGACCGCCGTCGAAACGGCACTCAACGAGCGCCGCGAGGCGATCCGCAAGGCAGCGCTCGATGCGCGCCTGGCCGAGGAAGCGCTCGACGTGACGCTGCCCGGTCGCAGCGAAACCCGCGGCGGCCTGCATCCGGTGACGCGTACGCTGGAGCGCATCGAATCCTTGTTTGCTTCGATCGGTTTCGAGGTCGCCGACGGCCCGGAAATCGAGGAAGACTTCTTCAATTTCACCGCCTTGAACACGCCCGAGGATCACCCGGCGCGTTCGATGCACGACACCTTCTACCTGCAGAACCCGGACGGCAGTCTTGCCGACAAGGTGTTGCTGCGCACGCATACCAGTCCTGTCCAGGCGCGTTACATGCAGGCGCACGTGGCCCGTTACGGTCAACAGGAAAAAATGCCCGAAATCCGCATCATCGCCCCGGGTCGCGTCTATCGCGTCGATTCCGATGCGACGCACTCGCCGATGTTCCACCAGGTCGAAGGCCTGTGGGTCGGGGAGAACGTTTCTTTCGCCGACCTCAAGGGCGTCATCGCCGATTTCCTCAAGAGCTTCTTCGAGACCGACGACCTGACCGTGCGTTTCCGTCCGTCCTTCTTCCCGTTCACCGAGCCGTCCGCCGAAATCGACGTGGCCTTCATGAGCGGCGCGCTCAAGGGCCGCTGGCTGGAAATCGCCGGTTGCGGCATGGTCCATCCGACCGTCCTGCGCCACGCCGGCATCGACCCGGAAAAATATACCGGCTTTGCCTTTGGCATGGGGCCGGACCGCCTGACCATGCTGCGCTATGGCGTCAATGACCTGCGCCTGTTCTTCGAGGGCGACCTGCGCTTCCTGCGTCAATTCGCCTGATCCATTTTCGAGACAAGCCCATGAAATTCTCCGAATCCTGGCTGCGTAGCCTCGTCGATCCCAAACTGTCGAGCGAGGAACTCTCCCATCTGCTGACCATGGCAGGCCTCGAAGTCGAGGAGCTGGACGCGGTCGCCCCGGCTTTCACCAGCGTCGTCGTCGCGCACGTGCTGGAAGTCGTCAAGCATCCCGACGCCGACCGCCTCAATATCTGCCAGGTCGATGTCGGTAGCGGTACGCCACAGCAGATCGTCTGCGGCGCCCCCAATGTCGCCGCCGGCCTGAAAGTGCCGTGCGCGCTGCCCGGCGCCGAGCTGCCCGGCGATTTCAAGATCAAGATCGCCAAGGTGCGTGGCATCGAATCCTCCGGCATGCTCTGCTCGGCCAAGGAACTCGGCATCGCCGAGGAAGCTTCCGGCCTGCTCATCCTGCCGGCCGACGCGCCGGTCGGTCAGTCGATCCGCCAGTATCTCGACCTCGACGACCACGTCTTCGAGCTCAAGCTGACGCCGAACCGCGCCGACTGCCTGTCGCTGCTCGGTGTGGCGCGCGAAGTCGGCGCCATCACCGGCGCCGCGACGAATCTGCCGCAAGTGGCCGAGGTGCCGGCCAGCATCGCCGACAGCCGCGCCGTCGTCCTCGATGCGCCGGCGGCCTGCCCGCTCTACTACGGCCGCATCGTCAAGAACGTCGATGCCAAGGCGCCGACGCCGGAATGGATGAGGCGCCGCCTGGAACGCAGCGGCATCCGCTCGATTTCCGCACTGGTCGATATCACCAACTACGTGATGCTCGAACTCGGCCAGCCGCTGCACGCCTTCGACAACACCCGCCTGGACGGCGCCGTGCATGCACGCATGGCCAAGCCGGCAGAAAAGCTGCTGCTGTTGAACGAACAGACCATCGCCGTCGACGCCGACGTGCTGATGATCGCCGACGACGCCAAGCCGCTGGCCATGGCCGGCATCATGGGCGGCGAGGAAAGCGGCATCACGCTGGAAACCAGCGAACTTTTCCTGGAATCGGCCTTCTTTGCGCCGAAAGCCATCGCCGGGCGTGCCCGCCGTTACGGCTTCGGATCCGATGCCTCGCACCGCTTCGAACGCGGCGTCGATTTCGGCGGCACCCGCCGTGCCATCGAGCGGGCCACGCAACTGATTCTGGAAATCTGCGGCGGTCAGGCCGGTCCGGTGGTCGAAGCCAAGGCTGAACTGCCGGCGCGTCAGCCGGTGCGCCTGCGTACCGCGCGCGCCGAAAAGGTACTCGGCCTGCCGCTCGGCGCCGAGCGCATCGCCGGCCTGTTCAAGGGCCTGGCGCTGGACTTCGCACAGCAGGGTGATGATTTTCTGGTGACGCCGCCGTCCTGGCGCTTCGACATGGAAATCGAGGAAGACCTGATCGAGGAAATCGCCCGTCTCTACGGCTACGACAACATCCCGTCACCGGCGCCGCAGGCGCGCATGGCCATGCTGCGTCAGCCGGAAGCACAGCGGCCGGCTTACCGCGTCCGCCAGATGCTGGCCGACCGCGGCTACCAGGAAGTGGTCAATTTCGCTTTCGTCGAAACCCAGTGGGAAGCCGATTTCGCCGGCAAGACTGTCGAGACCGAACTGATCCGCCTGGCCAACCCGATCGCCAGCCAGATGGCGGTGATGCGTTCGAACCTGTTTGGCGGCCTGGTCGCCAACCTGGTCACCAACCTCAAGCGCAAGCAGACCCGCGTCCGCCTGTTCGAGGTCGGTCGCACTTTCCATCGCGATGCCGCAGCCGTTCCGGTGGCCGGTTATCGCCAGCCCTGGCGCCTCGGAGGTCTCGCCTTCGGCGGCGCCTTGCCCGATGGCTGGGCAAGCGGCGGCCGCAAGGTCGACTTCTTCGACGTCAAGGGCGACATCGAGGCGCTGCTGGCCCCCGCCGCGCTGTGCTTCGAAAAGCTGGTGCATCCGGCGCTGCATCCCGGTCGTGCCGCGCGCATCCTGCTCGATGGCGTCGATATCGGCTGCGTTGGCGAACTGCATCCCGAGTGGGTGCAGAAATACGATTTGACAGCGGCTCCTGTCTTGTTCGAGCTGGATTTTGCTACGCTCAAAGCGGGCCTTGTGCCGGCCTATGTGGAGCTTTCGAAGTTCCCGGTCGTCGTTCGCGATCTGGCTGTTGTTGTTGATCGCGATCTTGCGCTGCAAAGTCTGTTTGATGGATTGAAACGGGATCTGCCCCCCCTTGTGGCTGACCTTCAGTTGTTTGATGTTTATGCCGGAAAGGGTGTTCCTGAAAATAAGAAAAGTCTTGCTTTCCGGATAGTTATGCAAGATACTCAACGCACTTTGCTAGATTCGGAAGTTGATGCTGCAATGCAGCAACTGGTGTCCTGTCTCGAACAGGCGTTCGGTGCTCAACTGCGTGCCTGATGGAAAAAACAACGATGACGCTCACCAAAGCCGAGCTGGCTGACCTGCTCTTCGAGAAGGTCGGTCTCAACAAGCGTGAGGCCAAGGATATGGTCGAGGCATTTTTTGAAGAGATTCGCAATGCCCTGGAAACGGGAGATGGCGTGAAACTCTCCGGCTTCGGCAATTTTCAGTTGCGCGACAAACCCCAGCGCCCCGGACGCAATCCGAAGACCGGCGAGGAAATTCCGATCACGGCACGGCGTGTCGTTACTTTTCATGCCAGCCAGAAACTGAAGTCCGACGTTGAATTGGCTTTCGATGGAACCGCGGCCTAAAAACTCTTCTGGCGACGAACTGCCGCCGATTCCAGCAAAGCGCTACTTCACTATCGGTGAAGTCAGTGAGTTGTGTGGCGTCAAGCCCCATGTGTTGCGCTACTGGGAGCAGGAGTTCAATCAGCTCAAACCGGTGAAACGGCGGGGGAATCGACGTTACTATCAGCATCATGAAGTGCTGTTGGTGCGGCGCATTCGAGAGCTTCTTTACAATCAGGGGTTTACGATTAGTGGGGCGCGTAACCGGCTTGATGAAGGAGGTTCGATTACCGTTCCTGTTGTTGATAAGCTTGATCCGTCAAAGCTGTCGGGAGGGCTGCGCCAGGAATTGCAGTCCGTTATAGAGATGCTACGGCTTTGAAACCGGATTGTTTCCCGGTATAATTGATAGCTTGTCGGGGCGTAGCGCAGCCTGGTAGCGCACTTGCATGGGGTGCAAGGGGTCGCGAGTTCGAATCCCGCCGCCCCGACCAAATTAATAAACCGGCTAACGCCGGTTTTTTAATTTTCACACATTGATAAATACCGGCAGACAATCTAAATTATCGCCACCCTTAATGTATTGGAGGTAATCATGGATTTGTCGACCCTGTCCGTTTCCCAATTGCGCGAATTGCAACAGCAAATTCCCGCTGAATTGAAAAAGCGCGAAGCCAAGGAAAAGACCGAGGCGTTGAATAAGCTGAGGGATATGGCCAAGACCCTGGGGTATTCACTGGAGGAATTGCTGGCCAAGGAAGCCACGTCCAAAGCAGCCGGTGCAAAGGTTCGCGTCAAGTATCGCCATCCTGAAAATGCGGCACTGGAATGGACCGGGCGCGGTCGTAAGCCGAAATGGGTCGAGGCCTGGCTGGCTAATGGCGGCAACCTCGATAATCTGCTCGTTTGACCATGCGTATTTTGCTCAGTAACGATGACGGTTATTTCGCCCCTGGCTTGGCGGCACTGGCCGAAGCCTTGGCAGGACTAGGTGAGATAACCGTTGTCGCGCCCGAGCAAAATCGTAGCGGCGCCAGTAATTCGTTGACACTTGATCGGCCCCTGTTTCTCAAACAGGCGGCCAATGGTTTTTATTTTGTCAATGGTACGCCAACCGATTGTGTCCATCTTGCCGTGACGGGAATGCTGGATAACTTGCCGGATATTATCGTTTCGGGAGTCAATCTCGGGGCCAATATGGGTGATGACACCATCTATTCGGGTACCGTTGCCGCAGCAACCGAGGGGTTTCTACTCGGTCTACCGTCCATCGCGATCTCCCTGACCAGTTTTGAGGGGCGCCATTTCGCAACGGCAGGACGTGTTGCCCGCGAACTGGTCGAGCGCTTCGTTCGCCAGCCGATCCGCGAGCCTGTGTTGCTCAATGTGAATGTTCCCGATCTTCCTCACGATCAGTTGCAAGGTACGGAGGTGACGCGTCTTGGCCGACGGCACAAGGCGGAACCGGTCGTGCGGATGGTTTCGCCACGCAACGAAACCGTGTATTGGGTCGGCGCTGCCGGTGCGGCGGCCGACGCGGGGCCTGGCACTGATTTCAACGCCGTCGAGCGGGGGTGCGTGTCGATCACGCCCTTACAAATCGACCTGACGCATACCGCCCAACTGGGTGCCGTGCGCAACTGGATGAAGTGACGAACGGCGTGCTGCAGGGAATCGGCATGACCTCGCAACGGACGCGGACGCGCATGATCGAGCGACTGCGCGAGAAGGGCATCCGTAATGAGGCGGTACTCGCGGCAATGGCTGCCGTGCCGCGTCATGTCTTTGTCGAGGAGGCGCTGGCCTCTCGCGCTTACGAGGATACGGCCCTGCCGCTCGGTATGGGTCAGACGATATCGCAACCCTATATCGTTGCCCGCATGATCGAACTGTTGCTGGATGGGCGCCCAAGGCTTGGCAAGACACTGGAAATCGGTGCCGGTTGCGGCTATCAGGCAGCAGTGCTGGCCCAGCTGACGGACGATGTTTATGCCGTCGAGCGTATCGGGCCACTGCTGGAGAAGGCCAAGGCCAATATGCGTGTGCTGCAGCAGTTCAATGTTCGTTTGAAACACGCGGACGGCCATTTGGGATTGCCCGAAGCCGGGCCCTTCGATAGCATTATCGTGGCCGCTGCCGGCTTGCGCGTGCCACCGGCGCTTTTGCAGCAACTGGCGCCGGGTGGTCGGCTGGTCTTGCCAGTCGGGACGACGGAGCAATATCTTAGCTTCATTGAAAGTACGCCTCAGGGATTGGTCGAAAAGCGGCTCGATGCCGTCCGGTTTGTCCCGCTTCTCGCAGGAACGCAATGATTCGAGTCTTTGTTTTTGCTTTTTCAGCACTGTTGGCCGGTTGTTTTTCCCAGCAACCTGCCCCCGCCGTGGATCGTAGTACGACCCCACGGGCGAGTGCAGCGCCGCTTTCTGGTCCGGGCTACTACACGGTGAAGCGGGGCGATACCTTGTATCGCATTGCCATGGAAAATGGCCAGGATTACCGGGATATCGCTACCTGGAACAATATCGCCAATCCCGGTTCAATCAAGGAAGGGCAGATTCTGCGGGTGATTCCGCCTGTGAGCGTGGAAGCCTCCCCCGGTGTCCAGGCGACGCCGGTAGCTGTTGGCGGCGTGGTCGAGGCGCGGCCCCTGGATGCGCCTGCTACGACGGTACAGCCGGGTGGGCTGAAGACTGAGCCACGGGTTGGCAAGGAGCCCTATTCGGACGAGGCCTATGCCCGTCTGAACCGCCCAGGAGAGAGTCAGCCGCTTGCACCGGCCGAGCCGCGGATGGAGAACAAACCCGAGCAGAATGTGGTCGCTTCAGCACCTGTCAGCGCCCCGGATGATGTGCCCTGGATCTGGCCATCGGCCGGCAAGGTTGTGGCACCGTACAGCGAATCGGGGAACAAGGGCCTTGATTTTGGCGGCAAGTCTGGTGATCCGGTGATTGCCGCCGGTGAGGGGAAGGTGGTCTATGCCGGTGCCGGTCTGCGCGGCTACGGCGAATTGGTCATCATCAAGCACAACGCGGCCTTCCTCTCCGCCTACGCACACAACCGGAAAATTCTGGTCAAGGAGGGTCAGCAGGTCAGTCGCGGGCAGAAGATCGCCGAAATGGGCAATACCGATTCGGATTCGGTGAAGCTGCATTTCGAAATCCGTAAACAGGGCAAGCCTGTCGATCCCGCCCAGTACTTGCCCAAAAGATGAGCGGAGTGGACGAGACCACGGAAGACGAGGATTTCGAGGGGCAGCCTGACCCGGCCTTGTTGCCGGAGATCGAGGCGATGCCACCGGAACTGGAGTTGCTGGAGGACGTTACCCAGCTCTACCTGAATGAGATCGGCGCCAAGCCGTTGTTGACACCGGAACAGGAGGTGGCGACGGCACGGCTGGTGCGGGCAGGGGACTTTGCCGCCCGGCAGAAGATGATCGAGCACAATCTGCGGCTCGTCGTGAACATCGCCAAGCACTATCTGAACCGGGGCATTCCGCTCCTGGATCTGATCGAAGAGGGCAATCTCGGGTTGATCCATGCCCTAGAGAAATTCGATCCCGAGCGTGGCTTTCGTTTTTCCACCTACGCCACTTGGTGGATCCGGCAGAGCATCGAACGCGGCATCATGAACCAGTCGCGTACGATCCGTCTGCCGGTTCACGTGGTCAAGGAAATCAACATGGTGCTGCGCGCCATGCGGCATCTGGAGTCTGCCGAAAGAAGGGACTCGACGGTCGAACGGGTGGCACTGTTGCTTGACCGGACGGTCGAGGACGTTCGTCGCATCCTTTCGCTGAACGAGCATATCGCCTCGCTCGATGCGCCGCTGGAAATCGATCCCAACCACACCATGGCAGAGCTGATTGCCGACGATACTGGCGGGGATCCGGAAAGCCTGTTGCAGTCGAGCGAGATCGGCTCGCTGGTTGACGAATGGCTGGCCGAACTGAGCGAGCGACAGCGTTCCGTGATCGAACGTCGTTACGGATTGAACGGTGCCGATATTGCAACGCTTGATCTGATCGCCAACGACCTCGGCCTGACCCGCGAACGGGTACGCCAGATTCAGATGGAAGGCCTCGATCGTTTGCGACGGATCGTCAAGCGCGGCAATATTTCGCGCGATTCGCTGCTTTAGCGCGAGCTGTCGGCGGCAGTCAGGTCGCTTGGCATGCGCTGACGAATTGCCTCTGCCAGCTGGAAAACCGACATGGCGTAGAAGCTCGAGCGGTTGTAACGGGTAATGACGTAGAAATTGTCGAAACCAAGCCAGTATTCCGTCGGTTTGCCGGGGGATACGAGATCGACCAGTGTGGCTTTTGCCTGCGGATCGGCGGCAGCGATGACGCCACTGGCGGTCAATTCTCCGACATCGAGGCTGGGCCGGATGCCTGCTTCAAGCCAAGGGGTGACAGCCGTGTCGCCGGGCAACGTGGCCGGTACGGCGACAGGCTGACCGCTTACCCAGCCGTGCTGTTCGAGAAAGCGGGCAACACTGCCGATGGCGTCTTCGACGCTGCCGGAGAGATCGATCCGTTGGTCGCCGTCGAAATCGATGGCATAGCGCCGCTGGCTGCCCGGCATGAACTGGGGGATGCCGATGGCACCAGCGAAGGAGCCCTTCACCGAGAGTGGGTCGAGGTGGTTCTCGCGGGCCAGCAGCAGGAACTGTTCGAGTTCGGTACGAAAGAATTCGGCGCGGCGCGGATAGTGGAAGGCCAGCGTGGCCAGAGCCTCAAGGACGCCGAATCCGCCGGTATTGCGGCCGTACTCGGTTTCGACACCGATGATGGCGACGATGACTTCCTCCGGCACGCCGTAGAAGGTCCGGGCGCGGACGAGCGCCGTCAGGTTTTCCTGCCAGAAGCGGACGCCGTTCTCGATACGCCGCTCGTTCAGGAAGCGTGAACGATAGCGTTCCCAGGAGCGTTGCTGAGGTGATGTGGGTGGCTGGATGAGTTGCAGGACGCGCGGATTGGGGCGGGTCTGCGCGAACTGCCCTAGCAGTTCGGCGGTGTTGAAGCCGTGACGCAGCTCCAGGTCGCGTGCGAAGTCGATGACTGCAGGTTCGTCGACAAATGTTGGTTGATTGTCGCTGGCGGTGGCGTGAACGGTGAATCCGGCGAGCAGCAGGGTGGTGAGTAATGGCTTCAACAACATCTCCATCGGTGCAGGCGTGCGATAGCGCTGCGTAGCGGTTTCAGGTCATGTCCCGGGGTGCCGTAGCGGGCCAGAAGATAGGCTTCGACGACCGCATCGAAAGGTTCGGCAAGCTCCGGTCGTGCGATGCGAACGCGAGCGGCCAGGGTGAGGGGCGTTTCCCAAGGCGCGCAGTGTAATTGTCTACGGGCCAGAAGGCGTAGTGCTTTGTGCCAGAGTTGTGTCACGGGATCGTACTGCCGGCGATTGCGCAACGCCCAGGCCAGGATCGCCGCCAGCAAAAGGGTGCTGGCAATGCCGAGGGCCAGCGCCAGATCGCGCCAGTCGGCATCGGGTATGCCGAAACGGGCCAGCATCTCGCGCTGGCGTTCGCGGTCGAAGCCCAGTACCTGTTGATTCCAGGCATTGTTGATGGCTTCCCAGCGATGACGCAGGGTACGCAGCCAGTCGGTGCGTACCTGTAGCAGCGCCGGTAGCGGTTCGCCGGCAGGCAGCGCGTTGGCGATACCGGTTTCGATGCGGGCAGGGGAGACGGCTGCCGTCGGGTCGACACGGACCCAGCCGCGCTTGTCGAGCCAGACTTCGCTCCAGGCATGCGCATCCGATTGACGAACGATCAGATAACCGTCGACCGGATTGCGTTCGCCACCCTGATAACCGGTAACGACCCGGGCGGGGATGCCGGCGGCGCGCATGAGTACGACGAAGGCTGCCGAATAGTGTTCGCAGAAGCCGCGTCGGGTGCTGAACAGGAATTCGTCGATACCATTCTCACCCAGCAGCGGCGGGCGCAGGGTATAGAAAAATTCGCTGGCGAACAGATCGAGTGCCTTGCCGAGTATCTCTTCCGGAGAGGCTCCGCTGGCTTTCCAGGAGTGGGCCAGGGCCTGTGTCCTGGGGTTACGTTCGGCGGGGAGTTGCAAATTGCGCTCGAGAATCGACGGGTTCTCTTTGACATTGAAGCGGTAGTCGAGGGTGGACGTGAAGCGGAAACGCTGGCGGTAGTTCACCGGTTGGCGGGCGTTGACCGTCAGGTTGTTGCTCAGGAAGCTCTCGGCGGGCACCGTGGATGGGGCGTCGAGAGCGAGTAGCCAGCGCTGGTTGTGTGCCTCCAGCGTAGTTTCGTAAGCGACCGGCAATCCCTGGTGCTCAACCCGGGCTCGCTGCCCAAGGCCGCCATGGGGGCGCCAGGTTATGCCATCGAAGTTTTCGAATACCGGCCCCCGCCAGTAAAGCTTGTCGCGGGGCGGCGTTGTACCGGCAAACAGGACGCGAAAGGCGATTTCGCCACTTTGCGCCAGATTGGCGATGTTGCCGGGGGCCATGCTGTCGGAGAGTCCGCTCCGGCCGCTGTGGGCATCCTGGGGCAGTCCCCAGAGCGGACCACCGACGCGTGGAAAGAGCAGGTAGAGGACCAGCATGAAGGGGAGGGCCTGGATGGCCAGGACGGAAGCGTGCCGCAAGGTGCCCGACAAGCTGGCGGCAATGCCGCCATGGATGCGGATCAACGAGGCTGTGACGATCCATAGCGCCGCGAGTAGCCACAGACCGGTGGCGATCGACTGCGAGTAGAAATAATGCGTCAGCAGCAGGAAGTAAGCGAGCGTCACGACGACGATCGCATCGCGCCGGCTGCGCAACTCGAGCAGTTTCAGGGCCATCAGCAAGACCAGAAGCGAGACGCCGCTGTCACGGCCGAACAACGTGCGGAACTCGATCCAGATCCCGCCGCAGCCGCCAACGACGATCAGCATCAGTATCAAGCGTCCGGGCAGTCGGCGATCCTGCCACCACAACCAGGCGGCCCAGCCGAAGGCAAGCACGCAGTACGCACTCAGCCAAGTCGGCTGATGCTCGAAATGTGGCGCAACGGTAGCCAGTGCGGCAACGAACAGCCAGGGAACTGCCCAGTGGTCGAGCGCTTCGCTGGCCTGCGTAGTCATGCGGCAAACAGCGCCAGGGCCTCGAGGCAGCGGCGGCGATGCTGTTCGCCCGCGCCGCTGGGGATGGCGATGCCGGGCAGGTTCAGGGCATAGCGGTTGCCCAGCGCTTCGGCTGCCAGCACCCAGCCGCTCAACAGCGACAGGCGTGTTTCGACGGGGAGGGTCGGGTCGGTCAGCTGCCAGTCCAGGCGCAGCTCGACCTGGGCACCGCCGGCGAACTGTTTGACCAGCAGCGGGCGTGCCATGTCGCGGGCGGCAGCTTTCCAGGCGATATGGCGGAGCGAATCAGCCGGCTGGCGGTGACGAAAGCCGGCGAAATCCTCATCCCCCCCTTCCGGGCCTTGCTCGCCGCCCTGCTGCGTTGGCGAAGCCGGAGGCAGCGGCGAGTCCAGGGGGGCCGGGTAGACCAGGCAGCGCATTTCCGGCTGCAGATAACTCCATGCCCGGAACAGACCGAGCGGGTAGCGGGTCCATAGCCGCACCCGCGGGAGTGGCAGCCAGCCACGCCGCCGGGTCTTGAGCGGAAGCGTGATGCGGGCCACATCGCTGCCGGCGATATCGGCACGTGTGGCGACACCTGGTTCAGCCTCCAGTTCCAGCGCCAGGCGCGGCGTTGGCCTCTCGTTGCTCAAAGTCAGTTGGAAATGTGCCATCTCGCCGACGAAAACCGCTTCGCTGCGGCCGGGTGTGACGATCAGGCCGTGCAGGTTGCGGAAAGTGTGCACCATGCCGCTGATGCCGATGCCGACAAGCAGGAAAACCAGTGCATGGCCGAGCGCCAGCGTGTAGTTGATGGCACCGATCAGCATGACGATCAGCGCGCAGACAAACAGCAGGCCGGCCCCGGTCGGCAGGATGAAGATGCGGCGCTGGCCGAGGCGTGTTGGTCCCGTGCCATCGCTTTGCCAGCGGAACAGGGCTTGCGTGAGTTTGGCGAGCAGCGCCATGACTTGTCAGGGGATGGCGACGCCGCGTATCAGGGCAGCGATATCCTCGCGCGAGGCATGGCCGCTGCCCTGTGCCGAACGCAGACGGTGACGGGCAACGGCAGGCAGAACTGCCTGCACGTCGTCGGGCAGGACCATGTCGCGGTCCGCCAGCCAGGCCCAGGCGCGGGCAGCAGCGAGAAGAGCGAGACCGGCGCGCGGGGAGAGGCCGTGCTGGAAGGAAGGATTCTGGCGGCTGGCTTCGAGCAGCGCCTGGACGTAATCGATCAGTGGTCCGGCCGCATGAACGGCCGCCACTTCACGTTGCAGGGCGGGCAAGGCGCTGGCCTCGAGCAATGGCGTCAGGTGGCTCAGTGCTTGGCGCTGACCGCCAGTGGCCAGCAAGGCGCGTTCGGCAGCACGGTCCGGGTAGCCCAGTTCGAGGCGCATCAAGAAACGGTCGAGCTGTGATTCCGGCAGGGGAAAGGTGCCGATCTGATGGGTCGGATTTTGTGTGGCAACGACAAAGAAGGGGGACGGCAACAAGCGGGTTTCGCCTTCCACCGTTACCTGGCCTTCCTCCATGGCTTCCAGCAAGGCGCTCTGGGTCTTGGGTGTGGCCCGGTTGATCTCGTCGGCAAGAATCAGTTGCGAGAAGATGGGGCCGGGTAGAAAACGGAATTCGCCTTTCTCGCGGTCGAAGATCGATACACCGGTGATATCTGCCGGTAGCAGGTCGCTGGTGAACTGGATGCGCGAGAATTGCAGGCCCAGCAATCTGGCCAGGGTCTGCGCCAGCGTCGTCTTGCCGAGGCCGGGTAGATCCTCGATCAACAGGTGACCGCCGGCCAGCAGGCACGCCGCCGCGAGACGGATTTCCGGCCCTTTGCCGAGAATGATCTCGTCGGCGCGCGCCAGGACTGGAGCGAATGGGCGGGGGTGACCGGAGAGTTGTGAACCGAACATGCAAGCTATCCTTGAGGGCAATAGCGGCAGATTCTAATGCTTGAAGCGCCCGGACGAATCGGACGATAATGACTATTCGACGTGCGCCGCCAAGTGCGCCGGATCGCAGAGAGAGAAAGAGAACAAGTGACCACCACTGCTTTCATCACCCATCGCGACTGCCAGTTGCATGACATGGGTTCGCATCACCCGGAATGCCCGCAGCGCCTTACCGCCATCAATGACCACCTGATCGCCCAAGGCATCGATGCCTATTTCGTCTATCATGACGCGCCCCTGGCGACCTTCGAGCAGTTGCTGCGCGTTCACCCGGCTTCTCACCTGGAACGTATCAAGCGGGCCTCACCGGAGCAGGGGGTCGTCCATCTCGATCCCGACACCGCCATGAATCCTCACACCTGGCAGGCTGCCCTGCGTGCCGCCGGGGCAGGCTGCCTGGCGGTCGATCTGGTGGTCGGCGGCGAATGCGAGAATGCCTTCTGCGCCGTTCGCCCTCCCGGCCACCATGCCGAGCGTGCCAACCCCATGGGATTCTGTTTTTTCAACAACATCGGCGTTGCCGCTCGCCATGCGCTGAAAAAGCATGGGCTGGAGCGCGTGGCGATCATCGATTTCGACGTTCATCACGGAAACGGAACCGAGGACTGCTTCGCCGGCGACGATCAGGTGTTGATGTGCAGCATCTTTCAGCACCCCTTCTATCCCTATTCCGGTGCCGACAAGCCGGCGGCGAACATGTGCAACGTCCCGCTTGCCGCTGGTTGCGGTGGTGAAGAGTTCCGTGATGCGGTGCTGCAGGTGTGGACTCCGCGCCTCCAGGAGTTCAGGCCGCAGATGATTTTCATCTCGGCCGGTTTCGATGGCCACTACGAAGACGACATGGGCGGATTGAAACTGCTTGAGCGGGATTTCGCCTGGTGTACCGAGCATCTGAAGAAACTGGCTGCCGAAATGTGCAACAAGCGCATCGTCTCGATGCTCGAGGGCGGTTATGTAATGACCTCGCTGGCGCGCAGTGTCGGCGCCCATCTGCGAGTCCTTGCCGATCTTTGATGGGGCAATATTGGGAAAGAGGTCCGGCTGGGGTAGAATCCGCCGCTCTTTTTCCCTGTTTCCAACGTTTAACCGGATAAATCCATGGCGTTGATTGTTCAAAAGTACGGCGGCACGTCGGTCGGCAATCCCGAGCGCATCAAGAACGTTGCCAAGCGTGTGGCCAAGTTCCACGCGCAGGGCCACCAGGTCGTGGTGGTCGTCTCCGCGATGAGCGGCGAAACCAACAAGCTGATTGCGCTGGCCAAGGAAATTTCGGCCAGTCCGGATCCGCGTGAACTGGACCAGATCTGTTCCACCGGCGAGCAGGTCACCATCGGCCTGCTGGCGATGGCGCTGAAGGAGATCGGCGTTCCGGCCAGAAGCTACACCGGCGGTCAGGTCAAGGTCCTGACCGACAGCACCTTCACCAAGGCGCGCATCCTGTCGATCGACGAATCGAACATGCGCCGCGATCTCGATGCCGGCAAGGTCGTCGTCGTCGCCGGCTTCCAGGGCGTCGATGCCGACGGCAACATCACCACGCTCGGCCGCGGCGGTTCCGACACCTCCGGCGTCGCCCTGGCGGCCGCGCTGAAGGCCGACGAGTGCCAGATCTACACCGACGTCGATGGCGTCTACACGACCGATCCGCGCGTCGTGCCGGAAGCCCGCAAGCTCGACACCATCACCTTCGAGGAAATGCTGGAAATGGCCAGCCTCGGCTCCAAGGTGCTGCAGATCCGCTCGGTCGAATTCGCCGGCAAGTACAAGGTCAAACTGCGCGTGCTGTCCAGCTTCCAGGATGAGGGCGAGGGCACGCTGATTACTGTTGAGGAAGACAAGAACATGGAACAACCGATCATTTCCGGTATCGCCTTCAATCGCGACGAAGCCAAGCTGACCATGCTCGGCGTTCCCGACACTCCGGGCATCGCCTACCAGATCCTCGGTGCCATTGCCGATGCCAATGTCGATGTCGACATGATCATCCAGAACGTGGGCCACGACGGCACCACGGATTTCTCCTTCACGGTCAATCGGGGTGACTTCGCCAAGGCCCAGGGCATCCTGGAAGGCGTCAAGGCCAAACTGGGCGCCCGTGAGATCACCGGCGACAACAAGATCTGCAAGGTCTCTGCCGTCGGCGTCGGCATGCGCTCGCACCCGGGCGTCGCCTCCAAGATGTTCAAGGCGCTGGCCGATGAAGGCATCAACATCCAGATGATCTCGACCTCCGAGATCAAGATTTCCGTCGTGCTTGACGAAAAATATCTGGAACTGGCTGTCCGCGTGCTGCACCGCGCCTTCGGACTCGACCAAGCCGTTTGACCTGAGGGCGCGGAGCCTATATCATCCGCGCCTCGTTGCAAGACGGTTAGGAGACGTGGCCGAGAGGTCGAAGGCACTCCCCTGCTAAGGGAGCATGCGGGCAAAACCTGCATCGAGGGTTCGAATCCCTCCGTCTCCGCCAGATTACTGGTGTGCGTCCGGCAGCGAAACAAGAAGGCCCTGGTTATCCAGGGCTTTTTTTCGTCCTGAGAAAAAGTGCCATCCGGAGGTGTGGCCGCGAAGTTGCCGTGATTGTCAGTAAGCAGACAAGGGGAATTCCGGTTATCGCATTGATTCATAAGCAATGTTTTCTGGCGCTTTTATTGCTTACGTATCTTTTCGAAGTGTTTTTGACAGATTTCCGCATCAGACCCCTGTTAAATCGGGTTGTCGGTTTTCATTAGGTTGTCACTCGGCTAAAATCCGGGGCTTTGTACAATTCTGCAAAGATTTGGCGGCAAGGACGGGGTGGTGCATGGTCTGCGGAGGCCGTGTGTCGGCAAGCCCTCACTTGTAGTATTGAAACTCTCTTCGGGCTAAGCGAATGATCAGAATTAAACGCGGTCTGGACTTGCCCATCACCGGGGCGCCTGCTCAGCGTATCGAGGCCGGCAGGCCGGTACGCAGCGTGGCGGTCGTCGGCTTCGACTACCATGGTATGAAGCCGACGATGGCCGTTCAGGTCGGTGATCGGGTCAAGTTGGGCCAGGTGCTGTTTTCCGACAAGAAAACGCCTGGCGTACATTTCACGGCGCCGGGCGCAGGTGTGGTCAGTGCCATCCATCGCGGCGAGCAGCGCGTGCTGCAATCGGTGGTTATCGATCTGGATGGCGATGACGCCGTTGAGTTCACCAGCTACTCCGATGCCCAACTTGCCACCCTGAGCGCCGAGCAGGCGCGTGAGAATCTGCAGCAGTCGGGTTTGTGGGCTGCATTGCGGACGCGTCCGTTCAGCAAGGTCCCCGCAGTGGATGCGACGCCGGCTTCGATTTTCGTTACCGCCATCGATACTCACCCGCTGGCCGCTGATCCTGCACTGGTCATTGCCGAGGCAGCAGAAGATTTTGCCCGCGGTTTGCGTGTGCTGGCCCGTCTGGCCAAGGTATTCGTCTGCGTGGGCGAGAACGCCAAACTGCCGGGCGATGGATTGCCCAATGTGCAGGTTGAGCAGTTTTCCGGCCCGCATCCGGCCGGCTTGCCGGGAACGCATATCCATTTCCTCGATCCGGTCAGTGCCCAGCGGACGGTATGGACGATCGGCTATCAGGACACGATTGCCATTGGCCGGCTGTTTGCCACCGGCAGGCTCGCGGTCGAGCGCGTTGTCGCGCTGGGCGGGCCGATGGTTAACCAGCCGCGCCTTGTGCGCAGCCGCCTGGGGGCCAACCTTGAAGAGCTGACTGCCGGCGAACTGAAGACCGGCAAGAAGGTGCGCATCATTTCCGGATCCGTATTCGGCGGTCGTACCGCCCGCGGCGCCTGCGCCTGGCTCGGCCGTTACCACCAGCAGGTCTCCTGCCTGGAGGAGGGGACAGAGCGTGAGATGCTGCATTACCTGCGTGCCGGTACCGAAAAGCATTCGGTGATGAACTTGTATCTTTCCAAGCTGATGCCGAGCAAGTTGTTCAACTTTACGACCAGCACCAATGGCAGCCCGCGCGCCATGGTGCCGATCGGCAACTACGAGGAAGTCATGCCGCTCGACATCCTGCCGACCCAGTTGTTGCGTTACCTGATCGTCGGCGATACCGAGATGGCCCAGAAGCTGGGTTGTCTGGAACTGGATGAGGAAGACCTGGCGCTGTGCAGCTACGTCTGTGCCGGCAAGTACGAGTACGGTCCCATCCTGCGTGACAACCTCACGCGCATCGAGAAGGAGGGTTGAGCATGGGGCTGCGTTCCTGGCTCGACAGCATCGAGCACCATTTTCACAAGGGCGGCAAGTACGAGAAGTGGTACGCCCTGTACGAGGCCATCGATACCGGCCTGTACAAACCGGCCAGCGTGACCCGGACGACGGCGCACGTACGCGACGGTCTTGATCTGAAGCGGATGATGATCACCGTCTGGTTGTGCACTTTCCCGGTGATGTTCGCTGGCATGTGGAACGTCGGTTATCAGGCCAATACCGTATTTGCAGCCAATCCGGATCTGCTGGCCACCCAGGATAACTGGCGCCTGGCGCTGATTGCCCTGTTCGCCGGTTTCGATCCGGGAAGTTGCTGGGACAATCTGGTACATGGTGCGGCCTACTTCCTGCCGATCTATCTGGTGACCTTCGTCGTCGGCGGTTTCTGGGAAGTGCTGTTCGCAGCGATCCGCAAACATGAGGTCAATGAAGGTTTCTTCGTGACCTCGGTACTTTTCGCGTTGACACTGCCGCCGACCATTCCCTTGTGGCAGGTGGCTCTTGGCATCAGTTTCGGCGTCGTCATTGCCAAGGAGGTCTTCGGCGGTACCGGCAAGAACTTCCTGAATCCGGCGCTGGCCGGCCGGGCTTTCCTGTTCTTCGCCTATCCGGCACAGATTTCCGGTGATGCGGTATGGACTGCAGTCGATGGATTTACCGGTGCCACGCCACTGGCAACCGCAGCCGCCGGTGGTATCCAGGCTGTTACTGCCGGAGGTCTGACGTGGTGGAATGCCTTCCTGGGGCAACTGCCTGGGTCGATCGGCGAAACCAGTACGCTGGCCATCCTGATCGGCGGCGGCATCCTGCTGGTCATGAAGATTGCCTCGTGGCGCATCGTTTCCGGCGTCATGCTGGGCATGGTCGTGACCAGTCTGCTGCTCAACAGTGTCGGCTCGACGACCAATCCGATGTTTGCCATGCCCTGGCACTGGCATCTGGTGGTTGGCGGATTCGCCTTCGGCATGATGTTCATGGCGACTGATCCTGTGTCGGCATCAATGACCAATACCGGCAAATGGATTTTCGGTGCGCTGATCGGGCTGATGGTTGTCCTGATCCGTGTCGTCAATCCGGCATTCCCCGAGGGCATGATGCTGGCGATCCTTTTCGCCAACCTCTGTGCCCCCTTGATCGACCACTTCGTGGTTGCGGCCAATATCAAGCGGAGGGCAGCACGCCATGTCCAGTAAGCAAGAATCAACAATCCGCACGCTGCTGGTCGCGCTGACCGTCAGCCTGGTGGCATCGGTCTTCGTTGCCGGCTCGGCGGTTGCGCTGAAACCGGTGCAGGTCGAGAACCGCCTGCTCGACAAGCAGCGCAGCATCCTGGCTATCGCCGGCCTCGGCGACGATCTTTCCTCCGCTCAGGTCAAGGAACTGTTCAACAGCCGCATCAAGGCGCGTGTCGTAGACCTGGGTTCCGGGGAATACAAGGATGGTTTCGATCCGGTCACTTTTGATCCGCTGAAGGCGGCCAAGGATCCGAAAACGTCGGCAGCCTTGAGTGGTGAGGAAGACAAGGCGCTGATCAAGCGCCGCGAGCAATTCACCACGGTGTATATGGTCGAGCAGGACGGCAAGGTTGAATCCGTGATCCTGCCGATTCGCGGTTACGGCCTGTGGTCGACGCTGCATGGCTTCCTGGCGGTGAAGTCAGATCTCAACACCGTGGTCGGCCTCGGCTTCTATCAGCACGCCGAAACGCCGGGTCTCGGTGGCGAGGTCGATAATCCCAAATGGAAGGCTTTGTGGCCGGGCAAGACCTTATTCAATGATGCCGGCAAGCCGATCATCAAAGTGGTCAAGGGCGGAGTCGATCCAGCCAGCCCGGATGCCGGCCATCAGGTCGATGCGCTGGCCGGTGCCACGCTGACCAGTAACGGTGTCGATCGTTTGTTGCAATTCTGGCTGGGCGAGCAGGGTTTTGGTCCCTATCTCGCCAAGCTCCGCCAGCAGGGGGTTTGAGCATGGCACAACAACCTACCGTCAAAGAAGTCCTGTTCAATCCGGTCTTCAACAACAATCCGATCGCGCTGCAGATCCTCGGTATCTGTTCGGCGCTGGCCGTCACCTCCAACCTCAAGACGGCGCTGGTCATGGCCATCGCGCTGACGCTGGTGACCGCCTTCTCGAACCTGTTCATCTCGCTGATCCGGGCGCAGATTCCGGGTTCGATCCGGATGATCGTGCAGATGGTCATCATTGCCTCGCTGGTCATCGTCGTCGACCAGTTGCTGCGTGCCTTTGCCTTCAGTCTGGCCAAGCAGCTGTCAGTGTTCGTCGGCCTGATCATCACCAACTGCATCGTCATGGGCCGGGCCGAAGCCTTCGCCATGCAGAACCCGCCGATGCTGTCCTTCTGGGACGGGATCGGCAACGGTCTTGGCTACAGCGCGATGCTGGTTGCGCTCGGCATCATCCGCGAGCTGTTCGGCGCCGGTAAATTGCTCGGCATCGAGATCCTGCCGCTGATCAAGGATGGCGGCTGGTATCTGCCGAACGGTTTGCTGCTGCTGCCGCCGTCGGCTTTCTTCCTGATCGGTCTGTTCATCTGGGGCTTGCGTACCTGGAAAAGGAACCAGGTCGAAACGCCAACATTCCGCATGGCTCCGCAGGTCAGTGACAGGGAGGCCTACTGATATGGAACATCTGTTGAGTCTGTTAGTCCGCACCGTGTTCATCGAGAACATGGCGCTTTCCTTCTTCCTCGGGATGTGCTCCTTCATCGCCATCTCGAAGAAGGTCGAGACCGCCATCGGCCTCGGTATCGCGGTTGTCGTCGTCCAGGTGATCACGGTGCCGGCCAACAACCTGGCCTACACCTACCTGCTGCGTGAAGGCGCGCTGGCCTGGGCCGGCATGCCCGATGTCGACCTGTCCTACCTCGGCCTGCTCACCTATATCGGCGTCATCGCGGCGATCGTCCAGATCCTCGAGATGCTGCTCGACAAGTACGTGCCCAGCCTGTACAACGCGCTCGGCATCTTCCTGCCGCTGATCACGGTCAACTGCGTGATCATGGCCGGTTCGCTGTTCATGGTCGAACGCGACTACAACTTCTCCGAGAGTGTGGTCTACGGTTTCGGTTCCGGTGCTTCCTGGGCACTGGCCATCGCGCTGCTTGCCGGCATCCGCGAAAAGCTGAAGTACAGCGATGTGCCGGACGGCCTGCAGGGCCTTGGCATCACCTTCATCACCATCGGCCTGATGTCGCTGGGCTTCATGTCCTTCTCGGGCATTCAACTCTAAGGGGCGGGAATGAACATTCAGGAAATCCTGCTCGCCATCGGCATGTTCACCGGCATCGTGCTGGCGCTCGCGGTCTTCATCATTGCCGCCCGGGCCAAGCTGGTGTCTTCCGGCGATGTCGAGATCGAGATCAATCACGAGCGAACGATTACCGTACCGGCGGGTGGCAAGCTGCTGCAGACGCTGGCGGCAAACAACATCTTCCTGTCGTCGGCCTGTGGCGGCGGCGGCACCTGCGCCCAGTGCAAGTGCCAGGTGCACGATGGCGGTGGCGAAATGCTGCCGACCGAGGAATCGCACTTCACCAAGCGCCAGGCCAAGGAAGGCTGGCGCCTGTCGTGCCAGACGCCGGTCAAGCAGAACATGAAGATCGAAGTGCCGGAAGAGGTTTTTGGCGTCAAGAAATGGGAATGCACGGTCGAATCCAACCCGAACGTCGCCACCTTCATCAAGGAACTGACGTTGCGCCTGCCGGAGGGCGAGAACGTCGATTTCCGCGCCGGCGGCTACGTCCAGCTCGAATGCCCGGCGCACGTCGCCAACTACAAGGACTTCGACATCCAGCCCGAGTATCGCGGCGACTGGGACAAGTTCAACATGTGGCGCTTCGTGTCGAAGGTCGACGAGCCGGTCATCCGCGCCTACTCGATGGCCAATTACCCGGAAGAGAAAGGCGTCGTCAAGTTCAACATCCGCGTCGCCTCGCCACCGCCCAACCGTGACGACATCCCACCGGGCAAGATGTCGTCTTTCGTCTTCAATCTGAAACCCGGTGACAAGGTTACGGTCTACGGTCCATTCGGCGAATTCTTTGCCCGTGACACGGAGAACGAGATGGTCTTCATCGGCGGCGGTGCCGGCATGGCGCCGATGCGTTCGCACATCTTCGACCAGCTGAAGCGCCTGAAATCCAAGCGCAAGATCAGCTTCTGGTACGGGGCACGCTCGATGCGCGAAGCCTTTTATGTCGAGGAATTCGACAAACTGGCCGAGGAGAACCCGAACTTCAAGTGGCACCTGGCGCTCTCCGATCCGTTGCCGGAAGACAACTGGACAGGCTATACCGGGTTCATTCACAACGTGCTCTACGAGCACTATCTGAAGGATCATCCGGCACCGGAAGATTGCGAGTTCTACATGTGCGGCCCACCGATGATGAATGCCGCAGTGATCAAGATGTTGCTCGATCTCGGCGTCGAGCGCGAGAACATCATGCTCGACGACTTCGGCGGCTAAGCAGGGAGAGCAGCCATGCAAACTTTTTTGGTCACCTTCGGGGTCATCGTTCTGCTGGTTCTGCTCATGGCGGTCGGTGTCATGTTCGGGCGCAAGCCGATCGCCGGCAGTTGCGGCGGTTACAAGGCGCTCGACCTCGATTGTGCCGCCGGCTGCAAGGAACCCTGTGAAAAGCGTCTTGCCCGCATGAAGGCACAGGCGGAAGCGCAAGAAGAAAAGGAATAGGCATGCTCAAGGCACTGCTCGTGAAGGATTACATGACAGTCGATCACCTCGCGTTCCAGCCGGAACAGGATGTGCTCTCGGCTGTCCATCAGCTCTTGGAGCATCGCTTGACCGGGGCTCCCGTCGTCGATGGGGACGGCAACCTGATCGGTTTCTTTTCCGAACGGGATGGTCTCAAGGTGGCGCTCAATGCTTCCTACTACGAACAGCCCGGCGGTCCTGTCGGTCAGTTCATGACGCGCGACGTCCAGACGCTGGAAGCAACGACCTCCATGGCCGATGCCATCGAATTGTTCGTCAATCAGCATCATCATTGCTATCCGGTACTGGCCGAAGGTCGCCTGGTCGGCCAGTTGTCCCGCCGGGATGCACTGGCTGCCCTGGAAAAGCTCTGGTAAGCAGGGGCGGTATTCGCTTCTTTCGGATTACGTTCGTCTGGACATGAGCGAAGCCGCCTGGGCGACCCTCGGTCTCGAGCCGGGGGCCGATGCTGAAGCCGTCAAACGGGCTTATCGCCGGCTGGCCATGCGCTGGCATCCCGATCGCAATGCCGATCCAAGGGCGACCGAACGTTTCAAGGAGATTCGTGCCGCGTACGATCGGCTGGTCGAGGCCGAGCCGGTAGACCATGAAGCGGAAGCCGAGGAGTCGGCCAGGGAAAGTTCGCCGCGTGCCGCCGATATCCGTCTGAATCTCGAGCTTGCGTTGGCGGAGGCGGCTGCCGGATGCCGGAAGACTCTGGTTTATGTGCGTGCCAGGGCTTGCTCGACCTGCGCCGGGTCGGGTGAATACGGGATCGCGCGGACGCGTTTCTGTCCGGCATGTCATGGCAGCGGCAGGGTGCATGACGACAGGCGTAATCTGATTGCCTGCCCGGAGTGTGGTGGACGCGGTTTCTTCACCGAGCGGATCTGCCCGGATTGCGGCGGCAGCGGCCGGGAAACGACATCCGTCAGTCTGGATGTCCGGGTGCCGCCCGGCATGCTGGCCGGCGACGAGTTGCGACTGGCTGGACAAGGCGAGCTCGGCGACGGGGAAACTGACTCAGGCGATCTCTACCTGACGATCGTGTTGCGCAGCCATCCGCTCTTCCAGTTGCGCGGGCGCGATCTGCATTTCCGCATGCCGGTGAGTGCCTTGCTCATGCTGGCCGGCGGCGACATCGAATTGCCGGGACTCACTGGCGGCCTGACGCACCGACTGGCGGCCGGCCGGCCGCAGCCGAGCGAATTGCGTCTGCCCGGCAAGGGCTACCCGGGACGCGGCAGCAATCCGCCGGGCGATCTGCTTGTCAAGTTTGAGCCGGTTTTCCCGCAGCAGTTGAAGGCGGCCCAGCGCAAGCTGTTGCTGCAGGCCGACGCGGCGCTGATGGCTGACCTCGCCGCAAGCTATCCCGAGATTGCCGCCTGGCGGCAGGCCAACGTACCTGACGGAAAACCCGGGTCTTAGCGGACCGGTTGCGGTTGACCGGTCTGCCGGAAGATTCGCTGCGCGGTTTCCAGGTGCCGCCCGGCTTCATCCGGGCGCCCGGCGCGCTGCATCACTTCCCCGAGCAGGACGTGGTCGGCGGCGATGGCCGGTGGATGAAGGAGCTGGCGGTCCATTTGCAGGGCGCTGATGGCCAGCCTTTCGGCTTCCGCGAGCTGCCCCTGCTGCAGGCGCAGGCGGGCCAGATTGGCCAGCGTACCCGCGGCCAGGGCGCTTGCTGGCGCGTTGGCCGCCGGCTCGATCGGTAGCAGAAGGGATGCGGCCATTTCCGTATCACCCTGTGCGATCAGGCTGAGGGAGAGTCCATTGATAATCTGGGTGCGCTGCCCGGGGCTCAAGGCTGGCTGCTCGTTCAGCTGCCGGAAGCGCCGTATGGCCTCGGCGGTTTGCTTGTCGTGCCGTGCTGCTTCGGCGAGGCCTATCTCGGCCTGGATGGCGGCTTCGGGCAGACCGGCCTGCCGGGCTTCCTGCTGCGCCCGGCGATAGCTTGCTGTTGCGCTAGCCAGATCGCCGAGCAGCAGTTCGCTGGCAGCCGAGGCCAGCAGGGCATCCACCAGATGCCGGCTGTCGTCGATCAGTTCGGCTGCCAGGATGGCGCGCCGGAAGGCGGCTTTCGCCTCGCCGAGTTGCCCGGCCTGATAAAGGCGGCTGCCGATCAGCAGATGGCGGTCGATGGCCTCGATTGCCGGGGCCTGGCGCGGCGCGCTGCTGCAG